>NZ_JBIAUE010000017.1:0-197556 GCF_042892615.1 Streptomyces sp. NPDC001750
TCCAGTACCGCCCGGACCTGGTCGACGGATGCCTCGCCAGCACCGACCTGATTATGGACGACTGACCGACATCACGAATTCAAGTTCAGTAGTGCTGTGGCCGGAAAGGTTTGCCGGGAGGCTCGCGGCGTCCGGTGCGGTGCATCGCAAGGCGGAGGATCGCCCTCGTACTGGACGGCACTCCGCCCCCTTTCTCCGGGAGGGGCGGGTCCCCGCCGGAGCGCCACCGTTCCTGAACCGCCCCGCCCCTGCTTCCGGTTGCAGCCGGGGCGGGGCGGTTTCGTGTGTCCGGGATCAGCCGTCGTGACCGTCGGCCGCACCGGGCGGCGGGACGCTTCGTCGTGCCAGATCCAGGGAAGTGAAGGAAAACCGGCGCCTGGCTGGGTAGAGTCCCAGGTCAGGAAGCCTGGTCCCCGCGTGCGCGGGGGTGGTCCGGAGCCCAACTTGTCCCGCTGGCTGACAGCAGGCTGGTCCCCGCGTGCGCGGGGGTGGTCCCGTCGGCAGCATCCTCCATTCCGTCCTGGGCGCCTGGTCCTCGCGCATGCGGGGCTTCCGCTCGCGCCGCCGCCTCCTCCGCAACACGCGCGGGAGGGGGCGGCTTCGTGCGTCCGGGATCAGCCGTCGTCGCTGTCGGCCGGGTGCCGGACGAGCCGCTTCAGCGCGGCCTCGACCTCGTACCGGGACTGCCCGGTCGCCGCGGCGTACGCAGTGATCGCTTCCTGTACTCGGGCCGCGGTCTCCACGGTCAGCCGGTTTTCCTGCTGCTCGGCCCAGGCCGCGCGCTCCAGCTCGATCAGCTCGTCACTCAGTTCGATTGCCACAGCCCGCATCGTACGAACCATGCGGGACGGCCTTCCGGAAGCCGCGCGGCCTCCCCTCAATGCGTCGCCCGCCCGTACGCTGACGGAACCGCGACGGCAGACGGAGGGGCACCATGAACCACCCCGCATCAGACCTGAGTGTTGGCGAGCGAGTCCGGGTCCTACGTGAGTCACGAGGCATGACCCGGCCTGTCCTGGCGGAGCTGTGCGGCCGGGGCCCGGACTGGCTGAAGAAGATCGAGACCGGCGAACGGGAACTCCGGAGCCACACCCTGCTGCTCAAGCTCGCCGCCGCGCTTCAAGTGTCCGACCTGTCGGTCATCACCGGCGCCGAGACCGGTCCCACGCAGCCGGTACCGCTCGGCCGACTCTCGCACCCGGTCATGCCGGACATCTGGTCCGCAGTCATGACGCGCACCCTCGCGGCCCCTCCTGCCGGGCTGGTCTCCCCGGCTGTTCTTCAGGGGCGCGCAGACCAGACATGGCGGCTGTGGCACACCTCAGCCCGGAACCGCAGCGAAGTCGGGGCCCTGCTTCCGGCGCTGATCCGCGACGGCGAAACCGCTGCGCGCACGCTCGACGGTGACCAGCGCCGCGCCGCCCTCGTCGCCCTGTCCGACATCTACCGCCTGACCGGGCAGGCCACCGCGTACATCGCCCCGGCCGAGCTGGCGTGGGTTGTCGCCGACCGCGCACTGTCGGCCGCACAGGACGCAGACGAGCCCGCCGCCATAGCGGCGAGCGCCTGGAGCATGGGCAACATCCTCCGGGAGACGAGCTACCCGGAGGAGGCGCTACGCGTCGTCGATGAGGCTGCCGACCTGATCCGCCCCCACCTCGATGGAGCGCCGGACGACTGGCGGGGCATCTACGGTGCGCTCCAGCTCCATGCCGCGGTGACGGCGGCGCGCGAGGGCCGCGAGGGTGATGCGTGGCGGTACTGGGGGCGAGGCGACCAAATTGCCAAGTCCCTGCCCGCCGCGTACGTCCACCCCAGCACGGTCTTCGGCCGAGCGAACGTCGACTTCCACGCCGTCAGCGTCGACATCGACCTACGGAAAGCGGGGAAGGCGCTGGGTGCTGCCGACAACCTCGACCCGGACACCATGCCGTCCCGCGAGCGCCGGGCCCGCCTGTGGGTGGAGGTCGCCCGCGGGCACCTCCAGCGTGGGGACCGCACAGCTGCCCTGCACGTCATGAAGATCGCCCACGAGATCGGGGCCGAGACCGTCTCCTTCACCCCGTCCGCCCGCACGGTCGCCGCGGACCTGTGGCGTACAGCCCCGCGGGCCCTCCGCGGCGAGGCCAGCCGCTTGGCCGCCGCCGTCGGTGTTGCCACCGGGTAAGAGGGCGACCTGGGACAGGGGGACAGTTTGTCCCCCTGCCTGCACCGAGGGCCCCCTACTGTAATCGCCCGCCAACCGGCCGACCGTAGGGGGCTTCTGCATGTCCGTCACGTCCTGGCACGCCTCACCGCAGCGCGCCGCCGTACCGCACAGCGATCCGGGCACAGGCGAGGTACGCGTGCCGGTGGCGCTGTACCACCTCGACGAAGTGCAGGCCGAGGTGTCGCTCGTCCTGTCCCGAACCGAGGCCGAGGAGCTGCGCGACTCCCTCACCGCGCTCCTTGGCGGCCCCACCCTCGTGGTGGCGTGATGTCGGCCATGACGCTCAAGGTGTACGAGGTCGATCGGCGCGGCCGGACAACGCGCATCGTCCGCCCGAAGGCCAAGGTGTCCCCGGTCGAGGAACTTCCCATGAAGCATGAGTTCCCGGCCTGTCGGTGCAACCGGTGCACGGGCAGGCAGCGGTGACCGGCCGCCCGGTGCCGGAGCGTGCTGGCTGGTGCGACTGGCACAAGGGCCCGTCCGGCACCGCGGTCCTGGTCGACATCATCGAGCAGGGCTCGGGCCCGGGTCGGCAGTTGTACGCGTGCAACCCGTGTCGGGAACAGCGCGGCCTCCGCCCGTACGACGAGAAGCCGTGACCGCGCCGACCGCCCGACCGCTCCCGGACCCGGGGTCGCTGACGTGGGACCAGGCCGCCGGCCGGGCCTGCATCTGGTGCAAGACGCCCCTGACCACCGGGACGGTCCGCGTCGGCGTCATCCCCGACCGGCTCGGCACCCACGTCCTCGACGTCGAGGTGTGGACCGGGCCGTGTTGCGCCGACCTGGTGGCGCAGGCCCCGTAGACCCAAGACTCCCGCTCCGGTGCCCGGTGGGGGCTCATCACCGGAGCGGGCCCAATCCCGTCCTCCCCCGCGCTGCCCGTCACCGCGCGGGGGAGGACGGCACCACCCCCGCCGCCTGCGCGCGGCGGGGCGCGCATCCCCGACAGGGACACCCTGAGTGACCCTGTCCGCCCCGCGGGGAGGTCCTATGGGCCCTCGGCTCTCCCCTCACGGGTGCCGCAGCGGTCGCGGTGAGGCTCTGCGCGACAGGTGGCCCCGGCCGAGCGCCCGCCCCCGTGTGCCGGTCGGGGCCACCGACGCCCCTGATGTCGCCGATGGCGAGGAGGCTGCCACAGCCAGAAGGGCCACAGGCAGCACTCCGCCTAGACTGACCCGGCCGCCACGGAAGGGAAATGATCATAAATGCGCCCCCAAAGGTTCCAAGAGTTCGCCGTTGAAACCCTGCTCAAGGCCCCCGACGTGGAGACCGCCGAGCCGTGGCAGGAGGGGCGCCCGTACGGCATCCACGTCACTTTCAGCGGCGGGGCGCAGCTGTGGGCCGCCATCACGGCTGCCGCGCTCTCCGACGACTACGACCGGCCCGAGGTTCCTGTGCACGACGTGCCGCCGGCCGAGGTACCGGTACCCGACCTGTACGAGGACGGCAAGATCACCCCGGCGCGGGCCGAACAGTACCTGGCTGCGACGCTCAGCAACTCCGGGAACGCCGAGATCAAGAGGGTCTACACGTACACGACGGGCGACCGGGCGGACGCGCCGAACAACCACCCTGGTTTGGGGCTGGAATTCCACAGCGGGTCCCGGATCTTCACGCTGTTCGCGCACACGGCCCGCCCCGGCCAGGGCAAGGGTGGCCGGGAATTCGAGCTGCAAAGCTCCTTCTGACTCCCTGCCCGGGCGGGCGCCCGGCCGCCCGGCCGCCCGGCCGGGCAGGGCGCAAGTGCACCACCTATCAGCACCACCCCCACCAAGGAGGAACTGATATGTGCGACACGAACCACCGCTTCGACCCTGGCCAGTGCGCAGGATCGTGCCCCGTCTGCGGCGCGGGCGTGGGTTCCGCGCCCGGTGAGCCCACCACGATCCACCAGGGCGGCGGGAGCGGCACGGAAACCTGCCCCGGAAGCGGGCAGCCCGCGCAGTAGAGTTGGCGGCCCCGCAGGTTCAACCGACGCCGTTGGTTCAACCTGCGGGGCCGTTCGTTCCTTCACAGCTCAACGGCGCAATGCTTTACACACAGTGTTTGTGGTCACAGTGAGCATTACGGCACGATACCGACACTCACCCGGAGACAGAGTCGCATACCTGTACCATGCTTCGCATGATTATCCAGCCTCGGCCCTTCGATCACGCCGACGCCGTCAAGCTCAACGACCAGGTCCAGCGTGAATACGCCGAGCGGTACGGCGACGGTGAGGGCGATGTCACACCCCTCGACCCGTCGATGTTCGAGCCCCCGCACGGCCTGTATCTGCTCGCCTACGACGAGCGGGGCCGTCCCGTCGCCACCGGCGGCTGGCGTTCCCAGGAGCGGAACGACGAGGGCTACGCGGACGGCGACGCCGAGCTGAAGCGGATGTTCGTGATTCCCGAGGGCCGCGGCCAGGGCCTCGCCCGCCGCATGCTGGCCGCCCTGGAGGCCGACGCACGGGCCGCCGGCCGGATCCGCATGGTGCTGGAGACCGGGGACAAGCAGCCCGAAGCCATAGCGCTGTACGCGTCGAGCGGCTACACCCCGTGCGAGAAGTTCGGCTACTACCGCATGCACGACAGCAGCCTCTGCATGGCCAAGCCGCTGCGGTAGCGGCGGAGGGGGCCGTCCGTGCCCACCCCGCGCGTCGGCGACACGTCGGCCGGAACGCGGGTGAGGTCGCAACACAAGAGCACAGAACACAACAACGTCGACCATCACCTCTGGCGCACCCACGTGCCCGCGCGCTTCACTCATGTCCCATGAAGAGACGGACCACGAAGAAGAGACAGGCCACGAAGAGACGGATCACGTCCCTGCTCACGGGGCTGGTCATGGCCGCGGGTACGGCGCTCGGCGCGAACCCGGCGTCGGCGGCCGAGCCGATACCCACGGAGTTCGGCAACGACTGGCACGACCCGCTGACCGCGGCACCGCCCGTCGACAAGCCCGCCACCCGCTCCTGCGAAGTGACTCTCGTGGACACCGAGTTCCGCGACTTCACGCCGTACACCGGGAGTTACACCCCGCCCAAGGGCTGCGGCGACCGCTGGAGCAAGGTGGTGCTGCGCCTCGACGGCAAGGTGAAGGGCCGTCAGTACGACCGCCTCGGCCGCCTGGAGGTCGGCGGCGTCGAGGTGTTGCGCACCTCCACGCCCGAACCCTCGCCCGAGGGCATCGAGTGGTCCGTGGAGAAGGACGTCACCCACTACAGCGACACCTTCCGCCGCGGCCGGTCCGTCGAGATGCTCATCGGCAACGTCGTCGACGACACGTACACCGGCGTCATCGACGTCGAGGTCACGCTGACCTTCTACGCCGCGCAGGGCCGCACGAAGCCCGCCGACGCACCCGACACGGTGCTTCCGCTGAAGGACGCCCGGCTCACCACCCCGCGCAACTCCGAGAAGATCGTCGCCGAGGTGTACGCCACCGGATCCGGCGGCGGCTGCGAGGAGTTCTGGTACCTGACCGTGCCGGACGACGAACCGTACTCGTGCAAGGCCGACAAGGGCCCCTACCGCGAGGTGCGGGTCAAGGTCGACGGACAACTCGCCGGAATCGCCTCGCCGTTCCCGAACGTGTGGACCGGCGGCTGGTCCAATCCCTTCCTCTGGTACGTCGTTCCGGCACCGCGCGCCTTCGACGTGAAGCCCCTGGAGTACGACCTGACGCCGTTCGCGGGCATCCTCAACGACGGACGTGAACACCGCGTCGAGGTGTCGGTGGCGGGCGTGCCCGAGGGACAGAGCGGCTGGAGCACGCCCGCCAACGTACTCGTCTGGCAGGACGAGAACAGCAGGACCGTCACCGGGGCGCTCACCCGCCACGAGGAGAGCGACCCGTCCAACACGACGACGCACACGCCCGGTCCGCTCCACCGCCAGGACACCGAGGGCGGCCACCGGCTCACCGTCTCCGGCTACCTGAACACCTCCCACGGTCGTGTCGTCACCACCGTCGACCGAACCGTCGCCAACACCTCCACCCACCACTGGACGGTGGACGAGAACACAGACGGCCTCAAGGCCCGCTGGAGCGACGACGAGACGGTGACCGTGGACGGCCGCGGCCCGGCCCGCGTCACGCGCACGAACCGCGCCTACACCGTGGACGGCGAGATCACGGTCGACTCCGCCGGCCGGCTGCGCACCGTCATCGCGCTCGGCGACCACGCGAGGACCTCGACCACCCGGGCCGGCAAGCGCGTCTCCTGGTCCCGGCTCGACGACACCTACACCGGCGATGCCGCCTGGACGCTGAACGTCCCGCGCGACCAACGCCACGCAGTGGGCACGTCCGGCGAGCACTACCGGCTCATCGGCTCCGAGGGCTGCTACGACCGCACGATCCGGACCGAGCAGGGAACGCTGACGCAGGACCGCCGGGTCTGCTGACCCAGCGGTCCTGTCTTCGGACTGCCGCCGTTCGGCCGCGGGCCGCGCCGCGCGGCGTCCGGTGCGTGCGATCCGCACCGGGCGCCGCGCGGCAGGCGGCCGTTCGGAGCGGTGACCATGCCTCCGCGACGGCCTCCAGCGGACTGAGGGCGGCGGCCCGGTACGGCGGCCGCAGTCCGCGCCCCGGGGGTGTCGCTCACTCGCCGCACGGCGGCCGGTCGATGCCGTTCAGGAGGCTGCGGGTGCTGATCACGCAGTCGGTGCCGAGTCCGGCCGCGGCCCGGCGGTCGAGCGCCCATGCGGTGGAGCTTCCGATGATGGCGAACCCCGCGACCGGAGCGGTGCCGATCACCAGGATGACGGCGGTTTCCGCGGTGCGCCGCGGGTCGCGCAGCGCGTTCCGCCGGGCGAGCCGTCCGGCGGTTCCGAAGCGGCCGGTCAGCCGTCCGGTGAGCCGCCGGATCACCGGGACGGCGAGCAACGACGCCGGCACGATCAGGGCGGCCACGAAGGGGGCGCGGCCGAGCATCGCGTTCCGGAGATTCTCCTCCCAGGCGGCCTTCGCCCCCGTGTGCGGGACCAGCCATCCGGCGCCGATGACGAGAGGGACCAGGCCCACCGCGGCGCGGATGCGTGGCCGCCCGGCGGTGGGCGGCCACTGGCCGTGCGCATCGCCTCGACCGGCGCGCCCCTCGCCGCCCTGCGGGACGGCGGCCACGCGGCGAGCACGGTGACGCCCACGCCCACGACGAGCACCGCCACGACGGAGCGCGGGCCGATCACCAGGGGGCCGTGGGGCAGCGTGTCCGTCGGCGCCCAGCACGTGGGGCAGTGCCGAGGCGATCCCGAGGCCGGGCAGGATACCGGCCGCCGATGCGAAGAGGCCGGCCAGGAGGACCTCCAGAGGACCGAGCGGGAGACTTGGCGGCGCGATGCCCCGATCGCCCGCGGCAGCACGATCTCGCGGGTGCGCCGGCGGTGTCGACGGTCAGGCCACCGAACACCAGCACCTCGCCCCCGGACGCCGGCTCCTCGCCTGCGGCCTGCCCCGTCCCCGGGACGGACGCGTAGGTGGCCGCCGCAGCAGCGAGCGGATGCGCGCCACGGGCACGTGCGTGACCGGGCGGGCCCGCGCCTTCATGGCGTCATGTCCCGTCCGCCGTCCGGCTGTCGGGCGCCGGAACTCCGGCCGCAGCGCGAAGCGTGGTCACCTTCGCCGCCGACCGCAGGAATGCGCTCCCCGGAAAGCCGAAGAAGCAGGGAAGCCGGAAAAGCAGAGATCCCGCCCGATCTTGCGATCGGACGGGATTCTCGTCACCGCTCTTGATCTGACTCAAGAACAGTTGTGCGGTGGACCTGAGGGGATTTGAACCCCTGACCCCCTCGATGCGAACGAGGTGCGCTACCAGACTGCGCCACAGGCCCTTGCAACGAGTGAAACTCTAGCATCCCCGCGCGGGTGCCCGGAAATCCGTTCCTCGCTGGTCAGCCGAGGCGGCCTCGCGGCGAGGACCGCGGGGCTCACTCGTTGGCGGCACGGGGACGGTCGCCGTCCTCGTACTGGTCGAACAGCGGGGTCCGGCCGCGGTCACGGTTGCGCCGGGGCGCGCCGACGCGCCGACGGGGCGCCGGGTCGACGGGGGACGCCGCGGGGTGCGAGGTGCCCGTCCGGGTGGGTTCGGCGGCGCTGGAGCGAGCCGCGCTCCAGGTCTCCGGGTCGCCCACCTCGACGCCGCCCGTGGCGCGCGGAGCGACCGGGGCGGTGACGTACGTGGGCAGCGGGACCGGGACGGGTTCCCAGCTGTCGCCCTGGGCCGGGCCGCGCTGGCGCTGCTGGTCGACCCACTCCGCGTGGTCCGTCTGCTCGACGAGGGCGCGGCGGTCCGCCTCCTGCGGGGAGAGCGCGTGGGCGGGCTCGGGCTCGGGGCGGCGCGCCTCGGGCTCCTCGTCGGGCTCGGCGGCGACGGCCTCGGCCGGCTGCTGCCTGCGGGGACGGTTCTCGCGCAGCTGCCGCGCCGCCGCCTCGGCCCGGCGCCGGTCCATGGTGAAGGCGAACCGACGCCGCTCCTGGGCGCGCAGATGCACGATGTACGTGCTCAGCAGCACCGCCGGAACCGCGGGTGCCCAGAGGAAGGCGAGGCCGCCGACCGCCGCGACGATCGCCCCCAGGGTGAAGGCGAGGAACAGGACGACGGTGGTGCGCCGACGGCGCGCGAGGACCTGGAGGCGCTGGGCCCGGCGGGCGCGCTCGGCATCCGTACGGCCGGAGCGCGGGCGTGCGCGCCGCGCCGGTTCGGGACGCTGCCGGTCCGTACGCTCCGGCGCTCGCGCCGGGTCGTGCAACCCGGCTGCGGTATGCGCCTCGGGCGCGGCGAAGGCCCGGACGTCCACGGAATCCATTCGGTCCGTGACGACATCCGGGTCGGCGTCGGGGTCGGCCTCCTCGCCGGTGCGCTCCCGCAGGTCCTTGGCGTACCGGCGCTCCATGGCCGCCCGGCCGGACAGCAGCCGGATGGCCGTGCTGAAGCGTTCCGTCGGACGAGCCTCGTTGAGTTCGTCCTGCCTGCGGAGCCACATCGGCACCAAGTAGGCGGCCCAGGCCCCGACGATGACTGCGTAGATGAGGCCGCTGCTGCTCACGTCTCACACCGTAGAGGGGTTTGCAGGGACGCATCGGCCAATTGGACCGGTGTGTCGCGCAATCCCGCTGATATCAAGTGCTTTTTTTGTGATTGTTCCGATCGAACGTGGACGTTTGGGTGTTCGTTTGTGACTCATGTCGATCGATATCGAACACCTATTTCATTTTTCAGGTGCCCCAGGCCCCTCGGACGTATCGGGCCCACCCTGCTGTCCGGGTCCCTCGGGCCCGCGCGGTTCCTCGGTTCCGTCGGTCGTCCCGGCCGGTTCCTCGGGCGCCGCGGCCGTCCCGGACGCGCCCGGGGCTCCCGATGCCCCGGACCTCGTACGGTGCCAGCGCCTGAGCAGGCCGCCGGGGATCTCCTCGGCGGTGAGTGCGTAGATCAGGTGGTCCCGCCAGGCGCCGTCGATATGGAGGTAGCGGGGGCGCAGCCCCTCCTCCCGGAATCCCAGTTTCTCGACGACCCTTCTGCTGGGCCCGTTCTCCGGACGGATGCACACCTCGACGCGGTGCAGTCCGACCCGGCCGAAGCAGTGGTCGACGGCGAGGGCGACCGCGGTCGGCATCACGCCGCGGCCGGCCACCTCCCGGTCGACCCAGTAGCCGATGTGGCCCGAGCACATCGACCCCCAGGTGATCCCGGCGACCGTGAGCTGACCGACCAGCCGGCCCCGGTACTCGATGGCGAAGGGCAGCATCCGGCCCGCGTTGGCCTCGGCGCGCAGGTGGCGCACCATCTGACGGTACGTGGGGCGCTGGGCCACCGGCGCGCCCGGGGCGGGCGGCGGCACGGTCGCCTCCCAGGGCCGCAGCCAGTCGCGGTTGCGCTGGTTGACCTCGCGCCACATGCGCTGGTCACGCATCCTCACCGGGCGCAGGGTGATCTCGCCGTCGGTGAGGACCACCGGCCAGGTCGGAACGTTCAGTTGGGGCTCCCGGGTCGGGGGTGATCGCCGCCGCGCAACTGGTCGACGGCGTGCACCAGGAGGCGTTCGAGGACGGCGAGGCCGTCGCGCACCCCGCCGGTGGAGCCGGGCAGGTTCACGATCAGCGTGCCGCCCGCGACACCGGCCAGCCCCCGGGAGAGCGCGGCGGTGGGCACCTTGTCGCGGCCCTCGGCACGGATCGCCTCGGCGATGCCGGGGATCTCGTGGTCGAGGACGCGGCGGGTGGCTTCGGGCGTGCGGTCGGTGGGCGAGATGCCCGTGCCGCCGGTGGTGACGATCACGTCGTATCCGGCGGACACGCCGTCGTGGAGCGCCCGTTCCACCGGGTCGCCGTCGGGCACGACCTGCGGGCCGTCGGCGGCGAAGCCGAGCCGGGTGAGTGCCTCGACGATGAGCGGGCCCCCCTTGTCGGCGTAGACACCGGCGGAAGCGCGGTTGGAGGCGGTGACGACGAGGGCCGTGTACGGGGCGGTCGGCGCGTGGCCGGGCGAGGACCCGGACCGCGCCGTCGCGGACGGTTCGCCCTTGTCGGATGCCCCGTTCCTCGGGTCCGGCCTCCCGGGCGCCTCGGTCCTCCCGTCCGGTCCGCCGGGTGCGGTGCCGGGGGGCGTCGGATCCCCGTCGGCTACGGGGCCGGTCGCGGCAGCGGTCATGCGTCCGCTCCGCCCGCATCGCTGGACCGGGGGCCGTCACAGGTGTCGGTGCGGCGGTAGTCGCCCGACGCGCCGCCCGACTTCTCCTCCACCCGTACGTCCGTGACGACCGCCGCCTTGTCGACGGCCTTGACCATGTCGATCACCGTGAGCGCGGCGACGGAGACCGCGGTCAGGGCCTCCATCTCGACACCCGTGCGGTCGGTCGTCCGCACAGTGGCGGTGATCTCCACCGCGTCGTCGGCGACCGCCAGGTCCACCTCGACGCCGGAGAGGGCCAGCGGGTGGCAGAGCGGGATCAGGTCCGGGGTGCGCTTGGCGGCCATGATCCCCGCGATCCGGGCGGTGGCCAGGGCATCGCCCTTGGGGAGGCCCTCGCCGCGGAGCAGTTCGACGACGCGCGGCGAGACGAGGACCCGACCGCCGGCGCGGGCCACCCGCGCGGTGACGTCCTTCCCGGAGACGTCGACCATGCGGGCCGCACCCGTGTCGTCGATGTGCGTCAGCCTGTTCTGCGTACTCAACTCACTCCGCCTCGCGGTAGCGCGCCGGTTGCCCGCTCGGCCCGCACCGGGGTGCGGGCCCGGGGCCCGGGATCGTCCCCGGGAAGGCACAGCGGCAGATACCGTACCGCCACCGCCCGGGGATCAGCGGAGCAGGACCACCTCGGTGTCGGTGCCGGGCTCGGCGGACGTGACGTCCTCGGGCAGCACGATCAGCGCGTCCGCCCGGGCGAGGGCCGCGACCAGATGCGATCCGGCGCCGCCGACAGGGCTGACCGTCCCGGCCTCCGCATCGTACGTACCGCGCAGGAACTGGCGGCGCCCGGCCGGCGAGGAGAGCGCCTCGTCGGCCTTCAACGTGGCCCGGACCGTGGGCCGGCGCAGGTCCGCGAGGCCCATCAGGGCGCGGATCGCGGGCCGTACGAACAGCTCGAAGGAGACATACGCCGAGACGGGGTTGCCCGGCAGCGCCAGCAGCGGTGTGTGGTCGGGGCCGATCGAGCCGAAGCCCTGCGGCTTGCCCGGCTGCATGGCGATCCTGCGGAAGTCGACGCCGCCGGGCCCGTCCGCGTCCCCCACCGACGACAGGGCCTCCTTGACGACGTCGTACGCGCCGACGCTGACGCCTCCTGTCGTGACGACGATGTCCGCGCGGATCAACTGGTCCTCGATCGTGGCGCGGAGCGTGTCGGGGTCGTCCGTGACGGCGCCGACGCGATAGGCGATCGCCCCCGCGTCCCGGGCGGCGGCCGTCAGGGCGAAGCTGTTGGAGTCGTAGATCCGACCGGCGGTCAGTTCCTCGCCGGGCTGGGCGAGTTCGGCGCCGGTCGAGATGACGACGACGCGCGGCCGGGGCCGCACCTTCACCGTCGAGCGGCCGATCGCGGCGAGCAGCCCGATCTGCGGCGGGCCGATCACCGAACCGGCGGGCAGGGCCAGTTCGCCCGGCTTCACGTCGCTGCCGCGGTCCCTGACATGGGCGCGGGCCTCGACGGAGCGGTGCACGCGGACCTCGCCGCCCGCGCCCTCCGGGGCGTCGCCGTGGGCGCGCATGGCGTCGGCGGGGCCGCCGCCCGTACCCCCGTCGGTCCACTCGACCGGAACCACCGCCTCGGCACCGGCCGGCAGCGGGGCGCCGGTCATGACGCGGGCGGCCTCGCCGGGGCCGACGCTCCGGCCGCCGGGCAGCCCGCCGCTGCCCGCAGCGACGTCACCGATGACGGTGAGCACCGCGGGGAACTCCTCGTCGGCACCCTCGACATCGGCGACGCGGACCGCGTACCCGTCCATCGAGCTGTTGTCGAAGGGGGGCAGGGCGATCTCCACGAAGACGTCCTCGACGAGGACGCAGCCCTGCGCGTCGTGCAGTTGCAACTCGATGGGTTCGAGCGGGCGCACCGCGCCGAGAATGTCGTCCAGGTGCTCGTCCACCGACCACATCGTGCTGCTCAAGGTGCTACATCTCCTCGGTGACGTAACTGCGGAGCCAGGCCCTGAAGTCCGGGCCCAGGTCCTCACGTTCGCACGCGAGCCTGACAATGGCACGGAGGTAGTCGCTACGGTCGCCGGTGTCATAGCGGCGGCCCTTGAAGACGACGCCGTGCACCGGGCCGCCGACCTTCTCGTCCTCGGCGAGGAGCTGGAGGGCGTCGGTCAGCTGGATCTCACCGCCGCGGCCCGGCTCGGTCCGGCGCAGTATCCCGAAGACGGCGGGATCGAGGACGTAGCGGCCGATGATGGCGAGGTTGCTGGGCGCCTCCCCCGGCTCCGGCTTCTCGACCAGGCCCGTGACGCGCACCACGTCGCCGTCGGGGCCGGGTTCCACGGCCGCGCAGCCGTACATGTGGATCTGTTCCGGCGCGACCTCCATCAGCGCGACGACGCTGCCGCCCTCGCGCTCCTGGACCTCGACCATGCGGGACAGCAGCGGGTCGCGCGGGTCGATCAGGTCGTCGCCGAGGAGGACCGCGAACGGCTGGTCCCCGACGTGCGGCGCCGCGCACAGCACCGCGTGGCCGAGACCGCGCGGGTCGCCCTGCCGCACGTAGTGCATGGTCGCCAGGTCGCTCGACTCCTGGACCTTCCGGAGCCGGTCGGCATCCCCCTTGCGGGTGAGCGCGGACTCCAGTTCGTAGTTGCGGTCGAAATGGTCCTCCAGCGGACGCTTGTTCCGGCCGGTGATCATCAGGACGTCGGAGAGCCCGGCGGCCACCGCTTCCTCGACGACGTACTGGATCGCGGGCTTGTCGACGACAGGCAGCATCTCCTTGGGAGTGGCCTTGGTGGCCGGCAGAAAGCGGGTACCGAGTCCTGCGGCCGGGATGACGGCCTTGCTGATCCTGCGGTGCGACATAGTCATGCGCAGAACGATAACCGGCACGCGTGGGCGGAAGGTGAGGGTCCGGTTAACTTTGTACGCCTATATACGCATACGAGAGGTTCAGGGTATCCGTTGAACAGCGAGATGTCCGAAAAGGCCCGTCTCAGGCGTGAACTGCTTGCCGCTCGACGCCTTCTGACCGGGGAAGACGCGGAAAACGCCGCGACGGTTCTGTCCCGGAGCGCATTGCATCTGCCGGAGCTCGCCGGGGCCCGTACCGTCGCCGCCTATGTCTCGGTCGGGAGCGAGCCGGGCACCCGCGTGCTGCTGGACGCGCTGCGCGCGCGGGGCGTACGGGTGCTGCTGCCGGTGCTCCTGCCGGACAACGACCTGGACTGGTCGGCGTACGAGGGGGCCGACCGCCTGGTGCGGGCCGGGCGCGGACTGCTGGAGCCGGACGGGGAGCGGCTGGGCCGGGACGCCGTCCTGGAGGCCGACGCCGTGCTCCTGCCGGGGCTCGCGGTGGACGCGCGGGGGATGCGGCTGGGGCGCGGCGGCGGCAGCTACGACCGGGTGCTGGCCCGGCTCACGGCGGCGGGGGCGCACCCGGCGCTGATCGTCCTGCTGTACGACGACGAGGTGGTCGCCCGGGTTCCGGTGGAACCGCACGACCACCCCGTGGACGTGGTGGTGACTCCGGCCGCGACCCGCAGGACGGGGCGCACAGCACCCGGGGAGGGCGGCGCGGAGCCCGGGACGGGCCGCATGGAGCCCGGGACGGAGCGCTGAACGAACCGTTCCGGACCCGGGACGGACCGCTCCGGGTCCGGGACGGACCGCTCCGGGTCCGGGACGGACCGCTCCGGGTCCGGGACGGACCGTTCCGGACTCGGGCGGGGCCCGCGCGGACCCGAAAGCCGAAGGCCGGGACCTCTCACGGTGAGAGATCCCGGCCTCCTACGGCGCGCCCCCTGTCACGGCCCGGCGGTCGGGCCACAGTCCGAGGGCCGGGTCATGGCTTGAGGGTCAGGGTGTCGGTCGTCGACTTGCTCACCGCGTTGGTCCCGAAGGACCAGTCGAGCAGTTCGCCCTTGACCCACTTGTCGGTCTGATCGGTGTAGTGCGCCGCGTACGCGTGCCCGGAGGCACCGGTCAGGTTGATCCAGCGGGACTTGTCCCAGTCGCCCACGTTGACCACCATCCGCATCGACGGCACCCAGACGACCTCGTAGCCGCCCGCCGCGTTCCAGCCGGTGGCGTTCACCGCGGCCTCGCCGCCGCCGAGGTTCCACGGGCCGCGGTTGAGGAGCCGCTGGAGCAGACCGGGGCCCTCGGTGCCGAGGGTCTGGTTCTTCAGGGTCAGCTGGTGCAGCCGGCCCCAGCTCCAGCTGCTGATGTCCTTGCCGAGCTTGGCGGTCAGCTCCCAGCGGGCGTCCTCCATGGCGCGCGCGAAGAGTTCGTCACGGGTCTCGGTCGCCTCGTCCCGGCCGCTCTCCGGCGACTTCCACCAGTCGCTCTTCGGGTCGTCCATCAGCCCCTCGACCACCCGGTACCAGCGGTCACCGCCGTCCGGCTGGGCGGAGTCCGCCGCGCGCTGCCCGCACTCGCGCACCAGCTTGTGCCGCTCGTCGACCGGGCCCGAGTTGTCGGCCCGGCGCACGTTGAGGCATTCGCCCTCGACCCGCAGCTCCTTGGGCAGCTTGTTCCCGAAGGCCAGCTTGAGGATGTTGCGCCAGACCGCGTTGAAGTACGCGGCCGCGGCCGAGTCGGGCTCCTGGGCGTAGTCCCAGCCCTCCAGCAGCTTCTGCGCCTCGCGGACGCTCTTGTCCGAGATGTTGATCTTCAACAGCTCGGGCACCAGCAGCGGGGCGATCTCGCTGTGGTTGTCCATCTGCATCTTCTGCATGTCTTCGGTCGAGATCTTCCCGCCGTCCTCGATCTTCGCCTTGATGAGGTCGTTGATCCGCTGGCTGCGGGAGCCGTAGCCCCAGTCCTTGGTGAGCAGGTGGGCGTACTTGTCGTCGACCACGGGCTGGTTGGCGGTGACGATGTAGCCGCGCTTCGGGTCGTACTCGTAGGGCAGCGCTTCGAACGGGATGGGTTTCTTCTCCCAGCCGTACTCCGAGGACCAGCCGGGGCTGGGCATCGTGCCGTCGCCCTTCTTGCGGACCGGGATCTTCCCGGGCGCCTGGTAGCCGATATGCCCCTCGGTGTCGGCGTAGATCAGGTTCTGCGCGGGAACCTCGAAGTGCTCGGCCGCCTTGCGGAAGGACGGAAAGTCCTTGGCCCGGTTGAGCTCGAAGACGGCGTCCATGGAACGGCCCGGGTCCAGCGCGGTCCACCTGAGGGCGACCGCGTAGCCGTCGGACCGGTCCGGGGCGACGCCCTCGACGGGGGCCTTCTGGCCGACCTTCTCCAGTTCGCCACTGCGGTCGGAGACCACCGGACCGTTGTTCGTCTCGCGGATGGTGATCGTCCGGCTCTTGCCGCCCGCGACCTTGATCGTCTCGTCGCGGACGGTGAACGGCTTGACCTTGCCGTCGTACAGGTAGCCCTCGCCCGAGACCTTCTCCAGGAAGAGGTCCGTGACGTCCGCGCCCAGGTTGGTGAAGCCCCAGGCGATGTCCTGGTTGTGGCCGATGATCACGCCGGGCATGCCGGAGAAGGTGTAACCGGCCACGTCGTACTGGCACTTCGCGCTGGTCTCACGGCAGTGCAGCCCCATCTGGTACCAGAGCGAGGGCAGCTGCGGCGCCAGGTGCGGGTCGTTGGCCAGCAGCGGCTTCCCGGTCGTCGTGTAATCCCCGGAGACCACCCAGGAGTTGGACCCGATGCCGTTGCCGTTCGGGCCGAGCAGCGCCGGGATCTCGTCGAGGGTGTCGGAGAGCGAGGCGAGCTGGGTGCTCACGCCCTCGGCGGCGCCCTGCGCGGTGGCCCCCTGCGTGCCGGTGCCCTGTCCGATGGCGCCCTGCGTACCGGTCCCTTGACCGGTCGTGCCCTGCGTGCCGGTGCCCTGCCCGGTGGCGCCCTGCGCGGTGTCCGAGCCGGCGCCGGACGAGGACGGGGTCGCCTCCGGATCGAACTTCCCGGTCACCGACGAGACCGCGCCCTTCTCGACGATCGGCTTGTGCGTCTTGTACGGGTAGTCCGGGTACAGCTGCGCGATCTGCTTCTCGTCGAGCCTGCTGGTCATCAGCGAGCGGTCGATCTCGTCCTGCATGTTGCCGCGCAGGTCCCAGGCCATCGCCTTGAGCCAGGCCACCGAGTCGACCGGGGTCCACTCGCCCGGCTTGTAGTCGTTGGTGAAGCCGAGGGCGGCGTACTCGACGGAGATGTCCTTGCCGTCACGGCCCTTGAGGTAGGCGTTCACGCCGTCCGCGTACGCCTGGAGGTTCTTCTTCGTCTCCTCGGACAGGACCTCGTCGTACTCCCGCTGGGCCACCTTGCGCCAGCCCAGGGTGCGCAGGAACGCGTCGGTGTCGACCTGCCCGGAGCCGAACATCTCGGAGAGCCGGCCGGCCGTCATGTGACGGCGGACGTCCATCTCCCAGAAGCGGTCCTGCGCGTGGACGAAGCCCTGGGCGCGGAAGAGGTCGGCGTCGGAGTCCGCGTACAGCTGCGGGATCCCGTAGGCGTCGCGCTTGACCTCGACGTCCCCGTCGAGGCCGTCGAGCTTGATCGTCCCGGTGGTCTGCGGGTACGAGGCCCGCACGGTCGACACGGACCAGAAGGCGCCGTATCCGATACCCGCGACGAGCGCCAGCACCAGAACGATCACGATCAGGCGGGCGCGTCGCCCCTTCTTCCTGCCGGGCTTCCCGGCGGCCTTCCCGGCGGCGGAACCGGCCGTACCGGAAGGGCCGGAAGAGGCGGTTGTATTGGCGGGCATCGCTGTCCTTCGAGGGGCAGGTGGTCCTGGGAGTGCAGGAGCAACCTTAGGCGCAGAGGCCGGGCCGCTCTGACGCGGTATCGGAATGGTTCCAGTTCCACAGCGGTCGTCGATGGTCGTACGAACGAGCGGACGCGTCAAGAAAGCGTTAAAGATTAGGTAAGGTAACGAAGTACCGACCGCCGACGGCCGATGCCGAGGAGCGATACGGACGAGCCCGCAGAACCGCTCGAACCGGTTGATTCGGCAGGCGCACGCAGGGAAGGAACGGCCACTGACTGTCCACACGCTCAACGAACTCCTGCTCGTCTGCTCGCTCGTGCTGCTCGTCGCGGTGGCGGCGGTGCGCGTCTCGTCCCGCAGCGGGCTCCCCAGCCTGCTCCTTTATCTGGGCATCGGGATGGCCATGGGGCAGGACGGCTTCTTCGATGTGAAGTTCAACAATGCGGAACTGACCCAGGTCATCGGGTATGCCGCACTGGTCGTGATCCTCGCCGAAGGCGGTCTGGGCACGAAGTGGAAAGAGATCAGACCCGCGCTGCCGGCCGCCGCGATGCTCTCGATAGCCGGTGTCGCCGTGAGCGTCGGCATCACCGCGGCCGGGGCGCACTATCTGGTCGGGCTGGACTGGCGACAGTCGCTGATCATCGGTGCGGTCGTCTCGTCCACGGACGCCGCCGCGGTCTTCTCGGTGCTGCGCAAGGTGCCGCTGCCCGCCCGGCTCACGGGCGTTCTGGAGGCCGAGTCCGGCTTCAACGACGCCCCCGTGGTGATCCTGGTGGTGGCCTTCTCCGCCGCCGGGCCGGTGGAGACCTGGTACGTCCTGGTCGGAGAGATAGCCCTGGAGCTCGCGATCGGCGCGGCCGTAGGACTGGCCGTCGGCTGGATCGGCGCGTTCGGACTGCGCCATGTCGCACTGCCCGCGTCCGGCCTGTACCCGATCGCCGTGATGGCGATCGCCGTGTCCGCGTACGCGGCGGGCGCGCTGGCCCACGGCAGCGGCTTCCTGGCCGTCTACCTGGCCGCGATGATCCTCGGCAACGCCAAGCTGCCGCACTGGCCGGCCACCCGCGGCTTCGCGGACGGGCTCGGCTGGCTGGCCCAGATCGGCATGTTCGTGCTGCTCGGGCTGCTGGTCACGCCGCACGACCTGTACGACGACTTCTGGCCCGCGGTGATCGTGGGACTGGTGCTGACGATGGTGGCGCGCCCACTGGAGGTCTTCATCTCGCTGGCGCCGTTCCGCCTGCCCTGGCAGGAGAAGGTGTTCATGTCGTGGGCGGGGCTGCGCGGCGCCGTCCCCATCATCCTGGCGACCATCCCGATGGTGTCCGGGGTCGAGGGCTCCACCCGGATCTTCAACATCGTCTTCGTGCTCGTCGTGGTCTACACCCTCATCCAGGGGCCGACGCTGCCCTGGATGGCGAAGGCCCTCAAGATCGCCGAGGACCCGTCCGAGGCGACCGACCTGGGCATCGAGTCGGCGCCGCTGGAGCGACTGCGCGGCCACCTGCTCTCGGTGGCCATCCCCGGCAGGTCGAAGATGCACGGCGTAGAGGTCGGGGAACTGCGCCTGCCCGCCGGGGCCGCGGTCACCCTCGTCGTGCGCGACGGCAAGAGCTTCGTACCGGCGCCGTCCACCGTGCTGCGGCGCGGTGACGAACTGCTCGTGGTCACCACCGATCCGGTGCGCGACGCGGCGGAGCAACGGCTGCACGCGGTCGGCGCGGGGGGCAAGCTCGCGGGCTGGCTCGGAACCACCGTCGGCGGGGAGAGCCTGGCCGGGGCCGATGTGGCACACGGAGTGGCACATGCGTGGAAGGCCGCGAAGAAGCGGGGGAGGCCGGACGGCCCGAGGACCCGCCACTGAGCTCGCGACGGACCCGGCGCATGCCGTGTGCGCGCATGCCGTGGGCCCGCATGCCGTGGGCCCGCATGCCGCGCACATGCACGGACGTGACGTCGTACGTATATGCCTATGCCCACGTATGTACGTCGTGCGCGTACGCCCACGCATGTGACGTACGCGACGGATGCGCCAGGCGAGGGCCGCGAGGACGCCGGTTGTATTATGCGGAAAGTCCGACCGGCCTCACCACGAGGCCGCGGACCCGCTTGACCACATCGAACGACCGACTCTGCCTGATGCAGAGCTGGCGCGACCGTATGGCGGTCGTGGCGTCCTCCGCCTCTGCTGAGCGCCCGGCATCTACCGCAGTTCCGCGCGAAGAGGACAGCTCTCGGCTGCGCCCGCCCGAGCCCGCACCGCCCGTGCCGGCCCGGACCTGCGGACGCTCGGCCACCAGGCGGCGGAAAGGCATGGGCCGTGGCGTCCACGGTCACCGAACGCCCCGGTTACGGGCAGTTGCTGCGCACGCCGGGTGCGTGGACGTTTCTCCTTCCGGGCTTCGCCGCACGGCAGCCCTTCGCGATGCTGACGATCGGCATCGTGCTGCTGGTCCAGCACACCACCGGCTCGTACGGCAGCGCGGGCGCCGTCGCCGCCGTGACCGGTGTGTCGATGGCCGTGTTCGCACCGCAGACCGGCAAACTCGCCGACCGCTTCGGCCAGCGCGCCGTGCTGCTGCCCGGCGTCCTGGCGCACACGGTGTCCGTGTCGGCGCTGACGGCGCTGGCGCTGGCCGACGCGCCCCTGTGGGCACTGTTCGCCGCGGCCGTGCCGACCGGCGCGTCCGTTCCGCAGGTCGGCCCGATGGTACGGGCCCGCTGGGCGGCCGTACTGGGCGCGGCTCCGGGCCGTGAGGCGTCTCCTCTCCTGTCCACCGCGGCCGCCTTCGAGTCGGTGACGGACGAGTTCACCTTCGTCATCGGGCCGGTGCTCGCCACCGCGCTGTGCACCGGCGTGCACCCGGCGGCCGGGCTGATCGCCGAGGCCGGGCTGACGCTGATCGGCGGCCTGCTCTTCGCCGCCCAGCACCGCACCCAGCCGCCGGTGCGCGCCACCGCTCGCAACGCCTCCGAGCGGCACGCCTCCGCCCTGTCCGTACCGGGTGTGCGAGTGCTCGCGGTGGCGTTCCTGGGGATCGGCTCGGTCTTTGGCGGCATGCAGGTCTCGCTGACCGCGTTCGCCGAGGAGATCGGCCGGCCTGGCGCGAACGGTCTGCTGTACGGCGTCTTCGCGGCCGGCAACATGCTGGCCGGGATCGCCTGCGGCGCCATCGCCTGGCGGAGCGGGCCGCGGCGTCGGCTGATCGTCGGGTACACGGCGCTGGCCCTGACCGCCTCCGGGCTGTGGGCGGTGCATTCCGTGTTCCTGCTGGCCGGGCTCGGACTGCTGGCCGGGCTCTCCATCGCCCCGGCCCTGATCGGCGGCTACACGCTGGTCGAGACGCTGGTTCCGGGATCCGCCCGGACCGAGGCGTTCACCTGGCTGACGGGCTCGGTCGCGCTCGGCCAGGCGGCAGCGGTGACGGTCGCCGGGCGGCTCGCCGACGCCCACGGCGCGAGCGCCGGCTTCCTGGTGCCGCTGGTGGGGACCGTGCTGGCGCTGGCGACCCTGGTAACACTGCGTTCGAGGCTGGCACCCACCGTCGCAGGACGGACCGTGGCACGTGGTGTCGGTCACCGGACGTCGGTCACGGTGGACTGAACCGACGGAATACGTCACTATGGAACGTCGTTAGCACTCATTGAGTGAGAGTGCCAGGAGGAGCAAGTGCCGACCTATCAGTACCAGTGCACCGAATGCGGCGAGGGCCTCGAGGCGGTGCAGAAGTTCACCGATGACGCCCTGACCGTGTGCCCGAGCTGCAACGGACGCCTCAAGAAGGTGTTCTCGGCGGTCGGTATCGTCTTCAAGGGCTCCGGTTTCTACCGGAACGACAGCCGTGGCTCCTCGTCGAGCAGCTCTCCGGCGTCGTCCTCGGCCAAGGGCTCCGGTTCCACTTCGTCCGATTCCTCGTCCTCGTCTTCCTCGTCGACGGGTTCTGACTCGAAGTCGTCCGCTTCCTCCTCGTCCGCCGGGTCGTCGTCCTCGGCGTCCTCGACGAGTGGTTCGTCGGCCGCCTGAGCCTCCAGAATTCTCTGAGCTCCCAGAGCTTCCTGGACCCCCGGAGCTTCCTCGGCCCAAGAGTCAGTGAACTCCCAGAGGCTGTGAGTTCACCGAGTCTGTGAGTTCCCCGAGTCTGTGAGTTCCCCGGCTTTCCGGGCTCTCCGCGCTTCCTGAGTTTTCCGAGGGACCCCATCGTTCCGTTCGATGGGGTCCCTCGGCGTTTTCGCCCGCCGCCAGTGCTGTGGCCGGAAAGGTTCGCCGGGAAGCTCGCGGCGCCCGGTGCGGTGCGTCGCAAGGCGGAGGACCGTCCTCGTACGGGACGACGTACTCGGGTGATGCGACAACGCGGCGAGGTGCCGTGCCGGACGCCGAGAGCCGGTATACCTTTCCGGTCGCAGCACTAGTGTGATCGCATGGTGAACGCAGAGATCGGTGTCATCGGCGGTTCGGGCCTGTACTCCTTCCTGGAGGACGTCACGGAGGTGCGTGTGGACACCCCGTACGGACGGCCGAGCGACTCCCTCTTCCTCGGCGAGGTCGGCGGTCGCCGGGTCGCCTTCCTGCCCCGCCACGGACGCGGCCACCACCTGCCGCCGCACCGCATCAACTACCGGGCCAACATGTGGGCGCTGCGCTCCGTCGGCGCACGGCAGGTGCTCGGCCCGTGCGCGGTGGGCGGACTGCGTCCGGAGTACGGACCGGGCACCCTGCTCGTGCCCGACCAGCTGGTGGACCGCACCAAGACCCGGACGCAGACGTACTACGACGGGGAGCCGCGGGCCGACGGCACGGTGCCGAACGTCCTCCATCTGGGCTTCGCCGATCCCTACTGCCCCGCGGGGCGCAGGGCGGCGCTGGCATCGGCTCGCGCCAGGAACTGGGAACCCGTGGACGGAGGCACGCTGGTCGTCGTCGAGGGACCGCGCTTCTCCACCCGGGCGGAATCGCGCTGGCACGCCGCGATGGGCTGGTCGGTGGTCGGGATGACCGGGCATCCGGAAGCCGTCCTGGCCCGTGAACTGGGCCTCTGCTACACGACGACGACGCTGGTGACGGACCTGGACGCGGGGGCGGAGGCCGGGGAGGGCGTCTCGCACGACGAGGTGCTGAAGGTGTTCGCGGCCAATGTGGACCGACTGCGCGCGGTGCTCTTCGACATGGTGGGCGCTCTGCCCGCGGAGGCCGATCGCGACTGCCCGTGCTCGCGTGCGCTGGACGGTCTCGACCCGGGGATCGAGCTTCCGTAGCGGGGAGAAACGGGCGGGCGGAGAGGAACAGGCGGACGGCCGCGGTGTAACGGGAGCGGCGTGGGGGGACGGTCGCGGCGCGAGTGGGTGACCGCGTTGTCCACAACGCCGCAGCCGTCCACAGGCCTCAGCGAGAAGTTCGCTGGCTGTGGATCGTGAGGGGTGTTCGTCCGGAACTCCTCTCAGTAGGTGGTGTTGGCCATGCGCCCGTCCTTGTTCCCTTCACCGTTCCCGTCCTCAGTCCCTTCACCGTTCCCGTCCTCAGTCCCTTCGCCGTTCCCGTCCTCGTTCCCCTCGCCTTTTCCCTCGTCGATTCCGCCCCCTTTTCCCTCGTCGTTTTCTTCGGCGCGGAATATCCCGTCGTACCAGCGCCTGCCGCCGTCGGTGTCTCCCTTGCCGTCGCCCGGGCCGCACACGTCGGCCGCCTCGTCGACGCCGTCCGCACCGTCCGCGCCGGCTCCGGCTCCTGGGTCGCCCACGGTTTCCCAGGCTTCCCCGGCCGTCCCCGCTCCGGGGCCCCCGGCGTCCGCTCCGCCGCCCTGCGGCGTACCGGCGTTCGAGCCATTGCGGGTGGGCGGAGGCGGTGCGCGTCGACTGCGGCGGGCGTTGTGGCGGCGACGTCATGCCCTGGCCGCCGGGCTCGCCTTGACGGCCGCCGCGTTGGCGGCGACGGGACTGGGCGGAGGCGGCATGAACGGCGACGCCGCGCAGGGCGTCGGAGCAGGCGCGGGAGGAACGGCCGGGGTCGCGCCGGAACGGGTCCGCAGGCCGGCCCCGTTGGTGTCCGCCCCGGTGCGGATCGCTGACGCGGGGACGGTGCGCCTGTTACGGCCGGGGGACCGCGTCGACGTCGTCGCCGTCGGGAGACCGGAAGACCGGGACGGGACCCGGGACGAAGACCGCGACGGAAGCCGGGGCGAAGGCCTGGACGGGGTCCGGGTCCTGGCGAAGGGCGCGCTCGTGGCGGACGTGCCACAAGGACCCGCCGAAGGTCTCGCGGAGGACGGTGCGTTGATCGTGCTGTCCGTCCCCCGGAGCACGGCCGCATCGCTGGCCGGTGCCGGAATCTCGACCAGGCTGGCGGTGGTCCTGTGCTGATTCGCGCGAACCATCGACACCACGGCCGAACTAAAGGCGCCAATCGGGTGTTTCTTGTGCATATTGTCGTAAATTTCGGAGGAGTCTGCTCCATCAACGGCACACGCGAAGGAAGGCTCACCCGTGAGCGAGAAGAAGGTCGGCGTACTGGAAGGGTTCAAAGCCTTCCTACTGCGTGGCAATGTGATCGACCTGGCGGTCGCCGTCGTCATCGGTGCCGCGTTCACCCAGATCGTGAACTCGGTCGTCAAAGGGGTCATCAGCCCACTGGTCGGCGCGTTCGGCACCAAGGACCTGGAGAGCTACAGCTCCTGCCTCAAGGGCCCCTGCGTCACGGACCCGAAGACGGGCGAGGCCGTCGAGGGCATCCGGATCCTGTGGGGTTCGGTGCTCAGCGCCACCCTCAGCTTCTTGATCACCGCGGCCGTCGTCTACTTCTTGATGGTGCTGCCCATGGCCAAGTACCTGGCCAGGCGGGCGGCCATGCAGGCGGCGAAGGAGGGCGTGCAGGAAACGCTGGAGGTAAGCGAGCTGGAGGTCCTGAAGGAGATCCGCGACGCCCTTGTCTCGCAGCGCGGCGGCCCGACGGGCGGAGCTCATGGGGAGGATTCCGGCGAGAACCAGGGCCGGTAGCGGGGCACACGGCACAAACACCGGCGGCAGCGTCGTCGGCCCACGCCCGAGCGGGGGGCTCAGATGTGGTGGGGCGGCTTCTCATCCAGGAAGCGCGCCAGATCGGCGGCGCCACCACCGGCCGGGGCCCGCTCGCCCCACCCTCGGTCCGTATCGTCCGCGGACTGCTGGTCCAACGGATCGTCGAAGACCAGAGCCGGTCTCGGATTCGGCTGATCCGGCTGCGACGGCTTCGAATCACGCGGGCCGGGGGCGGGGGCGGTGCTCATGTCTCCAGGGTACGGCGGCGGTCAGCGATCCTCCGGTGCGAGCCTCCACAGCCCGAGCGTCACGAGGAACGACAGACAGAGAAAGCTGGCGCCCCACCAGGCAGAACCGGTGTCGTCCTCCATCCACGCGTCGACGACCACGTTCAGCCCCCAGAGCTGCCCCACGACCACGGTCATCGCCAGGATCAGCCGAGCCGTCAGCTTCGAGGACCGTTCGGGTTGCTGTTCAGTTCCCCCACCCGGAGCGGGGCCGGTGTGCCGGACGCGCGGGTCGCCGTAGCCGCTGGTGGCACGGATCTGTGGATAGCGCTGGTGGACAGGGCGGTTGAGTTCGGGGCGAGCACTGCCGGGGGGTGGTATACCGGGCGCTCGGGAGGCCCCTGGCCGCCCGCGGGATGCTGTGCGCTGCTCATGTCCGCAGCCCGAATGCCCGCCACCCGGATCCGGCGCCCTTCCCGAAGATCTCGAACGCCTCGGGTGCCCCGGCCTCGCCCGCACCTCCACCGCTCCAGGCAATCCCACCGCTCCTGGCGGTCCCACCGCTCCAGGCGGCCCCCGCTCCGCCATGGTTCTCGGATGTTCCGGGCGCCTCGGCCCGGGGTGCCTCCGCTCTCCCGTCCTTCGCCGCTGGGCAGCCGATACGAGAAGCGATGTCCGGGTGGTCGGCGGACAGCACTCGGCACAGCCCCTGTTCGACGCTCTCGCCCGAGCGGGTCGTGCCGACCGCCCGGATACCACCGTCGTCCTCCTCGACGAGCACCACCTTGGGCAGTGTGCGGGGCGGCGGGCCTGCGGTGACCGCGCCGGGCGCGGAGATCCAGACCGTGTAGCGGTGGGCGACGCCGAAGGCGAGGAAGACGGTGGCCGGCGTACGGGAGGAGTGCGGAGTCGAAGTCCTCCAGAAGCCGGCGGCCGAACCCGATCGCGAGGACCAGCAGGGCGGAGACGAGGACGCCCGCAGCGGTCGCACGGGCGGTGACGGAGCGGGACCCGGAACCCCGGGACGCGGCGGACCTCCGCCCCGCGGGTCTCCCGGCCGTGCCCCCTGCCGCGGACCTGGCCCCCTCGGGTCCTCCACCGGCCTCCGGAAAGCCGGAGGCCGTGGGGCCGCCGGATGCCCCGGCCCCGGGGGAGCCGTGCGGGCGCCGGGAGCGTGCCGTCCTGCCGCCTCGAGGTCGTCTGGTGGCTCGGCCACCTCGCCACCGTAGGGACATATGCAATGGTTGGTCCTGTTTCACGGTTCGGCGGGGTGAGGCACTCGTCCGTCCGGGGCGCGGCTCACGGTCCGGGCGCGGGCCCGTCCTCCGGCATGCCGCCCGCAGCCCATCCGCTCCCGTCTGGTGTGCTGTTCCCCATGCCCAAGATGACTGCTCGCAGCCGCACCGAGATACATCGCGCGTCGACCCCGCTGGAACTCCTCTTCGACCTCTGCTTCGTCGTCGCCGTGGCCCAGGCGGGCAGGCGGCTGCTGCACGCCGTCTCCGAGGGTCATGCCGTCACCGGAGTCGTCAGCTACGCGGCCGTCTTCTTCGCGATCTGGTGGGCCTGGGTCAACTTTTCCTGGTTCGCCTCGGCCTACGACACCGACGACGTGTTGTACCGCGTGGTCACGTTCGTCCAGATCGCCGGTGTGCTCGTCTTCGCCTCCGGGGTGCCGCGCGCCTTCGACTCGGGCGACTGGACGGTCGGCGTCGCGGGCTACGTCGTGATGCGACTCGCCATGACCAGCCAGTGGCTACGAGCCGCCCACAGCACCCGGGGCGCCGAGCGCCGCGTCGCGCTGCGGTACGCGGTGGGCATCACCGTGGTGCAACTGGGCTGGATCGGCATGCTGTTCCTGACGGAGAACAAGGGAGGCCTGCGTGCCGCCGTGTTCGTCGTGCTCGTGCTGGCGGAGCTGTCGGTCCCGGCGATCGCCGAACGCGACCGCGCGACGGACTGGCATGCCCACCACATCGGCGAGCGCTACGGCCTGTTCACGATCATCGTGCTGGGCGAAACGATCGCGGCGGCCACGGTCGCGGTCCAGGAGGCGATGGCCGAGCACGACGCGCTCGATGATCTGCTGCCGCTCACCGCGGGTGGGCTGCTGATCGTCTTCTCCGCCTGGTGGATCTACTTCGCCGTCCCGATCCACGACTACCTTCACGGCAGCAGGGAAGCGTTCGTCTGGGGGTACGGGCACTACCTCGTCTTCGGTTCCGCGGCGGCGATCGGCGCGGGCATCGAGGTCGCGGCGGAGGAGGCCGTGGGCAAGGCCCATGTCTCGGACACGGTGGCCGCCGGCGCGGTCACGGTGCCGTCCGCGATCTTCTTCCTGGCGGTGTGGGCCCTGCACGCCCGTCACTTCAAGCGGGATCTCGCGGAGCAGTTGTCGCTACCCGCGGCCGCGCTGGCGATCCTGGCCTGCACGTTCGCCGGGGCGTGGGCGGTGTTCGCGGCCGGGCTGGTGGCGGCGGCGACCGTGGCCGCGGGAGAACTGCTGTCCCGGCGGGCCGCCCCGGCGCAGTGAGCGGTCGACGGATGGACGGTGACGGGCACGTGAGGGCGATCGGAAGACTATGAGGGGACCATCGGTGGGGCCGAGGACAGGGAGCGTGCGGTGACGGCGGAAGATCCACAGGAACGGCGGGAACCCGCGGCCGGGGGCCCGCAGCGGCCAGGCACCGCCCCGACCGGCCCGGCGGAGCGCAGCATCTTCGACACCGGCGCGCCCGGAACCGGCCCCGCGGAAAACGGACCGGCCGGAAGCGAACCATCCGGAAGCGAACCGTTCGGAAACGGACCGGCCGGAAGCGGTCCGGCCGACAGCGGGGTGCTCGACGCCCTGACCGATGTCGCCGGGCTGCGCGTCGGCCATGCGCGGGTGGCGGGCGCGGGCGCGCTGAGCGGCACCACGGTCGTCCTCGCCCCCGAGGGCGGCGCGACCGCGGCCGTCGACGTGCGCGGCGGTGGTCCCGGCACCCGGGAGACGGATGCGCTCGATCCGCGCAATCTGGTGCAGCGCGTCGATGCCATCGTCCTGACGGGCGGCAGCGCGTATGGGCTGGACGCGGCGTCCGGCGTGATGGCCTGGCTGGAGGAACGGGGGCGCGGGGTGCGCGTCGGCCCCGATCCGGCGCAGGTGGTGCCGGTGGTGCCGGCCGCGTGCCTCTTCGACCTGGGACGGGGAGGTGACTGGCGGGCCCGTCCTGATGCCTCGACCGGACGCGCGGCGGTGGAGGACGCGGCTGGTACGGAGCCGGGCGCGCCGGTCCCCGAGGGGTGCGTCGGCGCCGGTACGGGTGCGGTCGCCGGGCAGTTCAAGGGCGGGGTGGGCACGGCGAGCGTGCGGCTGGCGTCCGGGATCACGGTGGGCGCGCTCGTCGTGGTGAACGCCGCAGGTTCGGTGGTCGACCCGCGTACGGGCGTGCTCTACGGGGAGTACGGCGCCGCCGAACCACCGGCGGTCCCTGCGCCCGAGGTCCATCGCGCGGCGCTGCGGCGCCTGGCCGAGGTCCGGGAGGCCGATGCGGCCCCTCCGCTCAACACCACGCTCGCGGTCGTCGGTACGGACGCCGATCTCACCCGGGCCCAGGCGCAGAAGCTCGCGGGTACCGCGCACGACGGTCTGGCGCGCGCCATACGTCCCGTGCACCTGCTGACCGACGGGGACACCGTTTTCACACTGGCCACCGGTGCCCGGCCGCTCGACCCGCGGAACCCGGTCGCTCTCAACGAGCTGCTGGCGGCCGGTGCGGACTGTCTGACCCGTGCCGTCGTGAAGGCTGTCCGGGCGGCGCGGGGGACCATGGGCCGCCACCTCGGCACCGGCCATCCCTCGTACAGCGATCTCTACGGCGAGCCCCGGCCGCCCGTATGAGCGCGGACGACCGCCCCGCAGCCGTCTCGCTCGGCCGCCGTAGTGAGTCGACCGCCGTCATGAGTCGGCCCTGTTGTGGGTCCGTCGCCGTCGTTGGCCCGCGCCGTCACGTGTCTGCCACCGTCACGTGCCCGCCGCCCTTGCGCGTCCGTCGCCGTCGCGTGCCCGCCCTCGCACACCCGCCCGGCCTCGACTCCCCTGCGGGGAAGGGAAGTTCGGACGAACCACCAGGAACTATCCCCGCGCGCCAATCGTTTTCCTGAACCCCGGTCACGATGTCGGACCCAGGGACTACGTTAAGCACGCATCAAGTAACACGCGGCAACGGCCTGGAGACAGCACCTTGAGCGATCCGTACGAGACAACCGAGCAACACCTCGAGCGACTCCTGCGACGGGCACTCAACTCTTTCGACCTGCCCGACAGTACGGTCGAAAGACTCGGTACCGCGCTCGCCCACAGCAGTTCCCTGCACTCCTCGCACCACAGTTCCGTGCTCCATCGGGAGACCTACCGGCACACGTATCTGCTGTCCGACGGCACCACCCTCTCGCTGTGGGAGCTGGTGCACACAGGTCCGCGGGGTGCGACGGACCCGCGCTCCCGGACAGAACCCGAGTTCCGCCACCACGAGTTGTACGACGACGAGGCCGATGCCCAGGTCGCCGCCGCCCGGCTGGCCGGCGGTCTCGGGGACGTCCCGCTGTTCGGGGACGACGGGCCGCAGACCGATCTGGACACGCTCACGGTCCTGATGGCGGCTCCCCCGGCCCCGATGCCCCGGACGTACGCCCCGGACAACTCCGCCGACCACGCCCGCCGCGTGCTGCGCCGCGCGGAGAACAACGACGGCCCCGGCGAGGAAACCGCCCGGCAGCTGCGTGCCGCCTTCGCCCACCACATCACCCAGGTCTTCGGCCGCCAGTGCCAAGTGGGCGGGCGGAACGCCGGGTTCACGCTGTACGAGCACGCCTTCCTCCTCCTGGACGGCAGCGAGACGAGCCTGTGGGAGGTCGAGCACACGGCCACGCCCGACGGCCGCCACATGTGCGAGGTGTACACCGACGAGGACTCCGCGCGCGGCGCCATGGAGAGCCGTACGCGCATCTGCTGACCGGGCGAGGAACGGACGCCCCGGCCCAGCGCCCAGCCCCGGCCCCGGAGCCTCGGCCGAGGCTCCGGGGCCGGATGGACGGCGCACGAAATGGTGCCCGCACCCCGTAGGGCGCGGGCACCATCCGGTCCCCCGGCTTCAGGACCTCACGGCAGCAGCGCGGGCTTCCTGTCCGACGCGGCGTCGGCCCCGGGTGCGGCGCCGCCATCGGTCCGATTCCCGGCACCGGCAGTGGTACCGGCATCGGCGTGGGTTCCGACACCGACATCCGCGCCACCTGCGGCTCCCCCGCCCGCGAGGTCGCCGTTCACGGCCTCGTCACCACCGCCCTCCACGTGCTGCTTCGGGCGCGCGGGCAGCGCGAACATCACCAGCACGATCAGCGCGAGCACTCCGATCACCCACCACAGCGAGTGCCGGAACGCCTCCGCGAAGGCCGGTCCCACCTCCTGCGGTGCCAGCCGGTCCCCCATCGAGCCGAAGAAGACGACCGCGACCAGCCCGAGCCCGAGCGCGTTGCCCATCTGCTGAACGGTGCTGATGAGGCCGGAGGCCGATCCGGAGTGCTCCCTCGGCACCTCGGACAGCACCGCATCCGTCAGCGGGGCCACGATCAGGCCCATGCCGAGGCCCATGACCACCAGGGGCGGCACCATCTGCCAGGACGTGATGCCCATCCCGTACCGCTCGGACTCAGCCATGTAGAGAAGCAGACCGGCGATCATCAGCAGCGCGCCCGCCTGAAGGACCTTGCGACCGAACCGGGGCACCAGCTTCTGCACGGAGACCCCGGCGGCGCACGAGACGGCGACCGAGAACGGCACGCCGGTCAGGCCCGCCCGCAGCGCGGTCCAGCCGAGCCCCATCTGCATGTAGAGCGTCCAGACCAGGAAGAAGATGCCGAGCCCGATGCCGAAGGTCAGCTGAACGGCGATTCCGGCCGCGAAGCTCTTGAACCGGAACAGCGAGAGCTCCACCAACGGCGAACCGCCCCTGCGCGTCTTGGCCCGCTCGAACAGCACCAATGCCAGGAACACCAGCAGGCTGCCGACCATCGACACATGGCCCCACAGCGGCCAGCCCAGCTCCCGCCCGCGGGTCAGCGGGTAGATCAGCATCAGCATCCCCAGGGTCACCAGGGCGACACCGACCAGATCGAGCCGGAGCGCCTTCGGCGCCTTGGACTCGGTGATGAACCTGTTGCCCAGGACGAGGGCGGCGACACCGACCGGAAGATTGATCAGGAAGATCGGCCGCCATTCGAGGCCGGCGATGTTCCACTGGGTGAGCAGCGCGCCCAGCAGCGGCCCCATGATCGCGCCGAGCCCGACGATCGCGCCGAAGAGACCGAAGACCTTGCCGCGTTCGTGTGCCGGGAAGGTGGCGTGCACGATCGACAGCACCTGCGGGACCATCAGCGCGGCGGTGCCACCCTGGAGGATGCGCGAGGCGACCAGCATCTCCGGGCTCACGGCGAAGCCGCAGAGCGCGGAGGCGAGCGTGAAGCCGCCGACCCCGATCAGGAACAGCCGCTTGCGGCCGTGGATGTCGCCCAGTCGGCCACCGGTGATCAGTCCGGCCGCGAAGGCCAGGGAGTACCCGGCGGTGATCCACTGGATCGAGCTGAACGAGGCACCGGTGTCCTGCCGGATGCTCGGGATGGCGACGTTGACGATCGTGACGTCGACCAGGTCCATGAAGGCCGCGGTCATCACGATGGCGAGTGCGAACCAGCGTCGCCGGTCCGACGCGGCCGGGGCACTCGGCGTGGCCGGTGCGACCGGAGCACTGGGCGAATCCGGAGCGGCCGAGGCCGCGGATGCCGGAGCGCCCGGGGGACCGGAGGCCGGGGTCGGCGGTGTTGCGGAAGAAGGCATGGGAAGAAGCTAGATGTCCATTAGGTCAGTTCATGACCCAATGTGCGGGCACTCTGAGCGGGAGACCGACCGCACCGGACCGAATCCGACACGAGAGTGAGCCCATGACCAGCACTCCGGCACGACTGCTGAATCTGCTGTCGCTCCTCCAGACGCCCCGCGAGTGGCCGGGCAGCGAACTCGCCGAGCGGCTCGCCGTCAGCCCCCGCACCATCCGGCGCGACATCGACCGCCTTCGCGAGCTCGGCTATCCGGTCGAGGCCACGCGCGGTTCGATCGGCGGATACCGGCTGGTCGCGGGCACCGCCATGCCGCCGCTACTGCTCGACGACGAGGAGGCCGTGGCCATAGCGGTGGGGCTGCGGGCGGGGGCCGGGCACGCCATCGAGGGGGTCGACGAGGCGTCCGTGCGGGCGCTGGCGAAGCTGGAACAGGTGCTGCCGGCGCGGCTGCGGCACCGGGTCTCGACCCTGCAGAACGCCACGGTGCCGCTGACCCGGGGCGACGGCTCGACGATCGATCCGCGCACGCTGACGGTGATGGCGTCGGCGGTCACCGGGCGGGAGCGGCTGCGGTTCGCCTACCGCGCGGGCGACGGAGCCGAGACGCGGCGCGAGGCCGAGCCGTACCGGCTGGTGAGCGCGGGGTGGCGCTGGTACCTCGTCGCGTACGACCTGGGGCGCGCGGACTGGCGTACGTTCCGCGTCGACCGAATCAGCGAGCCGTTCGCGACCGGAGCCCGGTTCACCCCGCGCGAGCTGCCGACGGGGGACGCGGCGGAGTTCCTCAGCGGCTCCATCACCCGGCGGCAGCCCGAGCTGACGGTCGAGGTGAGCTTCGCGGCCCCGGCGGAGTTCGTGGCGGCCCGGCTGCCGTCCTCGTTCCGCCCGTTGGAACCGACCGGCGGGAACGACTGTCGGCTGCGGGCGACACTGACGGACTCGTTGGAGTGGGTGGCCCTCCGACTGGCCCTGGTGGACTGCGAGTTCACCGTTCATGAGCCTGCGGCACTGGTAACGCACCTGAGCGACCTGAGCGCCCGGCTGAACCGCGCCACGCGCGCCACGGCAGGGCCCGCCGCCGGGCCGGTCGACGCAAAGGAATGAGCCCCGGCGCCAGGGGGGGTGGGCGCCGGGACTCAGCTCGGGGGCATCGCGCGGAGCGACGCTCAGGGCCTCACGACCTCATGCGAGACGGAGACCGGGGCGTCGCGCGAGGCGACGACCGGGGGTCACGCGAGGCGACCCGTTTCGGAGGTTACTGGACAAACCCTCACGCCGCGGCGTCAAAACCCGTGTCGCGGGCCATTCGCTTCAGTTCGAGCAGCGCGTGCTTCTCGATCTGGCGGATCCGCTCGCGGGTCAGGCCGTGCTGCTTGCCCACCTCGGTGAGAGTCCGCTCGCGGCCGTCCTCGATGCCGTACCGCATGCGGATGATGGACGCGGTGCGGTGGTCGAGCTTGCCGATCAGGTCGTCCAGCTCCTCGCTGCGCAGCAGCGTCATGACCGACTGCTCGGGCGACACCGCGGAGGTGTCCTCCAGCAGATCACCGAACTGCGTCTCGCCCTCGTCGTCCACGGACATGTTGAGGCTGACGGGGTCGCGGGCCCAGTCCAGGACGTCGCTCACGCGCTCCGGCGTGGAGTCCAGCTCGGCGGCTATCTCCGTGTGCTCCGGCTCGCGCCCGTGCTCGCGGTTGAACTCGCGCTGCACGCGGCGGATCCGCCCGAGCTCCTCCACCAGGTGGACGGGGAGCCGGATCGTGCGGGACTGGTCGGCTATGGAACGGGTGATGGCCTGGCGGATCCACCACGTCGCGTACGTGGAGAACTTGAAGCCCTTGGCGTAGTCGAACTTCTCGACCGCGCGCACGAGGCCCGCGTTCCCTTCCTGGATCAGGTCGAGCAGGGGCAGCCCGGCCCGGGGATAACGACGGGCGACAGCGACCACCAGGCGGAGGTTGGAACGGATGAACACGTCCTTGGCACGCTCGCCCTCGGCGACCAGCGCCTCCAGCTCCTCGCGCGTGGCCCCGCCGGCTTCGCTCTCCACCTCGCCGTCGAGTATCTGCCGGGCGTAGACACCGGCCTCGACGGCCTGGGACAGCTCGACCTCCCTGGCGGCGTCGAGCAGCGGCGTACGCGCGATCTCGTCCAGGTACATGCCGACCAGGTCGCGATCGGCGATCTCTCCGCCCGCCGCGCGAACACTGCTTGCCCGGTTGGTCCCACCGGTGGAGGACGAACGACGGGCGACGGCACGGGTTGCCATGCGAGCTCCCTTGCTGAGTAGGTCGCGACACCCTCTCGGGTGCCCTGCATCCGATGGAAACAACGACTGGAATCAGGACAGAATTCCCATGCCCGGCATTCAATTTCGTGATCATGCAGTACCCTGTCTCGCCGCGAAGGGACGAGCGTGCCCGACGATCAAAAAGAAGTGCAGGTCAGACCGGGTATCGAACGCGATCTGGCGACACTCGCGGACATCTGCGGCCATAAGGCTCGTGAGACCGTGGTCACATTCGATTACGGACCTCTTCACACCCGAACAGCGGCTGTCGCGTTTTCGTTCCCGTTCGAAAGACGGCCCGCACCGCCTCCCGGTTGCTCGGGATATCCGCATTGTCGGCTGATTCCGGATTGTCGGACCCGGTTCCCCCGAGTTCTCGCCCCCGCCCTCACCCTCGCCCTTGTCCTCGTTCTCGCCCCTGTCCTCGTTCTCGTCAGCCGAGGAAGTATTCGCGCGGGCGGCGGCGCACGGGGACGATCACGCCATCGAGTTCGCCGACACCACGCTGGACGGGGTGACGCCACGGCGCTGCGCGCCGCGCTCAGCGCGGTCGAACTGATCCCACCGGCCCTCTGAGACACGTGACGCACGTGACACACCTGACGCACCCGATGCGGCGATCCGGATGACACCCACAAGCGCCGCGAGACCCGTGAGCCCTATGAGTCCCACGAGACCCGCAGGCCCCGTGAGCCTTATGGGGGCCATGAGGGCCATGAGCCCCGCGGGCCCCACGGCCTCAGCCGAACTGCACCGAGCGCTTCGCGAGCCCCATCCAGAACCCGTCGATGACACTGCGGCCCCGGTCGAGCTCGCCCTCCGCGGCGCCGAGCGTCACGAAGAGCGGCGCGAAGTGCTCGGTGCGCGGGTGCGCCAGCTGCCCGGCCGGGGACTTGTGCTCGAAGTCCAGCAGCGCATCGACGTCCTGCGCCCTGAGCGCCCGGTCTCCCCAGTCGTCGAACTCCGCCGACCAGCCGGGGACACCGCCCGCATGACGCAGAGCGGCGAGGTTGTGGGTGAAGAAGCCGCTGCCGACGATCAGGACGCCCTGGTCACGCAGGGGCGCCAGCCTGCGCCCGATGTCCATGAGCTTGCGCGGGTCCAGCGTCGGCAGGGAGATCTGGAGCACGGGGATGTCGGCGTCCGGGAACATCTCCACCAGCGGTACGTACGCGCCGTGGTCGAGCCCGCGATCGGGCATGTCCTGGACCGGCGTACCGGCGCGCCGCAACAGCTTGCGCACGTCCTCCGCCAGCTCCGGCGCGCCCGGAGCGGCGTACCGCACCCGGTAGTAGTGCTCCGGGAAGCCCCAGAAGTCGTAGACGAGCGGGATCGTCTCCGTCGCGCCGAGGGCGAGCGGCGCCTCCTCCCAATGCGCGGAGGCCATCAGGATCGCGCGGGGCCGGGGCAGCCCGGCGGACCAGGCGGCCAGTTCGCCGGGCCAGACCGGGTCGTCGGCCAGCGGTGGCGCACCGTGAGAGAGATAGAGGGCGGGCATCCGCTCCGCGGTGACAGTCATGGCACTCCCCATCCGCTGCTGCTCAAGGTATGTCTTCTAGAAGTCTCTTTGAGAAGGAAGAGTTCTTTAATCTTCAAGCTCCTACTCCTTGAGACCTTAGCTCTATCTAGTTAAACTTTCAAGAAAAGGTCTACAGTGGAGTCCATGACCACGGCACACCCCGGCGAACCGCGCTGGCTCTCGGACGAAGAGCAGAGAACGTGGCGTGCGTATCTCCACGCCACCACCCTTCTCGAAGACCATCTCGACCGCCAGTTGCAGCGGGACGCCGGCATGCCGCACATCTATTACGGCCTGCTCGTCCAGCTCTCCCAGGCGCCGCGCCGCCGGAAGCGGATGACCCAACTCGCCAAGGACGCCAAGATCACCCGTTCTCGGCTCTCGCACGCCGTCGCGCGGCTGGAGAAGAGCGGCTGGGTGCGCCGCGAGGACTGTCCGTCCGACAAGCGCGGCCAGAACGCGGTTCTCACCGACCAGGGGTACGAGATGCTCACCCGGTCCGCGCCGGGCCATGTCGGCGCCGTACGGCAGGCGATGTTCGACCGGCTCACGCCCGAGCAGGTGCGCTCGCTCGGCGAGATCATGCAGGTCATCGCCACCGGACTGCAGCCGGAGGACACGGACGCGGATCTGCCCTGGCTGCGTTGAGCGGTTCGTCGACCGGTTCGTCAACCGGTTCGTCGAGTGGTCGCCGAGTGGTTCGGCGGGCAGCCGGCCCGTGGCGCGGCTCCGCCCCGGTTCCACCGTGCAGAACCGGGGCGGAGCCACAGCGTGGGCCGACCGTGCGTCAGTGGGCGACGACCGGGATCCCGGCCTCGTCCCGGGCCTTGTCGGCGCCACCCCGAGCGGACGGTCCGCCCGCCGCGTTCAGGTCGGGGCGACCGGCGTCGACGAGGGACACCGCGATCACGAAAGCGACCGCCAGAATGCCGACCGCCCACCAGATGGCACCCGTGAAGCCGTGCACCATGGCTTGGAGCTCGAGCAGCTTCGGGTCGGTGGCGCCGAGCGCGGCGTGCGAGGCGGCGTACGCGGTCGCGGCCGACGCGGCGACGGTGTTCAGCAGCGCGGTGCCGATCGCGCCTCCCACCTGCTGCGAGGTGTTGACCATCGCGGACGCCACACCCGCGTCCCTCGGCTGGACCCCGTGCGTGGCCAGCGACATGGCGGGCATGAACGCCGTGCCCATGCCCAGACCGAGCAGGAGCTGCGCGGGCAGGATGAGCCCGGCGTACGAGGAACCGATCTCCAGGCGCGTCAGCAGCAGCATGCCGACGGCGGCGGTCAGGAAGCCGGGGCCCATGAGCAGCCGCGCGGGGAGCCGGGTCATCAGCCGGGCGCCGATCTGCGTGGAACCGGTGATCATGCCCGCGACCATCGGAAGGAAGGCGAAGCCCGTCCTGATCGGCGAGTAGCCCTTCACGACCTGGAGGTAGTACGTGAGGAAGAGGAACAACCCGAACATCGCGATGACGGCCAGTCCCAGCGAGAGGTAGACGCCGCCGCGGTTGCGGTCCAGCACGACGCGCAGCGGCAGCAGCGGCGATCCGACCCGGGACTCGGTTACGGCGAACGCCAGGAGCAACACACCGGACGCGACGAACGCGCCGATGGTCAGCGCGTCCGACCAACCGGCGGACTCGGCCCGGGTGAATCCGTACACCAGCGACACCAGGCCCAGCGCGGACAGGACGACACCCGGTATGTCGAGCGGCGAGCGGTTGCGGCCGCCGGACGGCTCACGGATCACGAAGTACGCGCCCGCCGCGGCAACCACCGCGAACGGGATGTTGACGTAGAAGGTCCAGCGCCAGTTCAGCGCCTGGGTCAGGAAGCCGCCGAGGAGCAGGCCGACGGCGCCGCCGCCACCCGCGATCGCGCCGTAGATGCCGAACGCCCTGGCACGTTCCCGGGCATCCGTGAACATCACGGCGAGCAGCGAGAGGGCCGCCGGGGCCAGCAACGCGCCGAAGACGCCCTGGAGCGCACGGGACCCGAAGAGCATGCCCTGGTTCTGCGCCGCGCCGCCGAGCGCGGAGGCCAGCGCGAAGCCGATGAGACCGACGACGAAGGTCCGCTTGCGACCCCAGAGGTCGGCGATACGGCCTCCGAAGAGCAGCAGCCCGCCGAACGCGAGTGCGTAGGCCGTGATGACCCACTGCTTGTTGGCGTCGGAGATCCCCAGGGCCGTCTGGGCGTGCGGCAGCGCGATGTTCACGATCGTGGCATCGAGCACGACCATCAGCTGCGCGAGGGCGATGAAGGCCAGCGCCTTCCAGCGACTGGGGTCCGGGAGCCGGCCGCCCGCCGCTTTCGGCGTCTTCGGTGCTGCAGGGGCGTCAGGTGCTCCCGGCGCTCCTGATGCTTCCGGCGCTTCCGGCGCTTCCGGCGCTTCCGGCATGGGGGTATCCACTGTTTTTGGCATGGGTGTATCCATCTGAGGGCGTGTGACGTAACGGAAAACCTGTGTGAACACGCACGCGGGCGCGCGCGGTCGCCCCGTGAGACCGCCGAGCGGTCGGTGAGCGGGACGGAAGTCGACGGGATCGCCGACGAAATCGGTTACGGGCGTGGGACGGGAACGGTCGGGTGGAGAGCGGTCGGGACGGGTGGCGGGTGGGACGGTTGTGGGAGGAACGTGGTGGTCGGGGCTGGTGATGGGGGCGGCCCACGGTGCGGCTGCGGCTGTCGGGGCCTGACGGGCTCCTCGCCCGGCGCCCCCGGCACGCTCAGCGGCCCGGCACGCTCAGCGCCCCGCCCCCTCAGCGACCCGGCGCGGACGTCACGCCCGGCGCCTCAGATCCTCCAAGGTCGCGGGCGTTCCGGGCAGCCGGGTTCGGGCCGGGGCCTCCAGGCCGTCCAGGAACAGTTGCAGATGTCGGTGGGCGAAACGGTCGATGGCCGGGCAGCCGGTGCCGGGCAACGGCCGGGTGAGCTGGGAGAGGGCGACCAGAATGTCACCGACGGCGATGTCGGTGCGCAGGCGCCCGGCGGACATGGCGCGCGTCACGAGCCCCTCGACGGCCTCTTCGAGGCGTCGACGCTCGGCGAGCAGTTCCGGGTGGTCCTTGTCGAAGCCGCCCGAGAGCATCGGGCACAGCGCCCCGATGCGTTCATCGGCCGCCGCGTGCACGAAGCGGCTGAACGCGGCGAAGGGGTCGGCCTCCTCGGCCGCCGCCTCCTCCGCACGGTCGGTGGTACGGGAGGTGACCGCGAGCACGACCTCGTGGATGAGCGCGGCCCGATCGGGGAAGTTCCGGTAGAGCGTGGCGTTGCCGACACCGGCGCGCCGAGCGACCTCGTCGAGCGGCACATCGGGCCCGAACTCGACGAACATCTCGCGCGCGGCCGTCACGATCCGCTCCCGGTTGCGCAACGCGTCGGCCCGCGGACGGGTCGTCCGGGGCCGCACCGCTCCGCTCGCGGCACAGGCGACGGTCTCCACGACGGCTGTCCTTCCTTTCCTCGTGCTTGCCCATACTTCTTTCCGGACCCCGTGGTTCCTGGCTCCACGACTTCCTCGCCCTGCGGTCTTTCGCAACCGGGGAACCGGACGGCCGGGGAACCGGAAAGCGGGGGAACCGAACGCCCGGAATCCGGGTGACCTGAAAACCGGGGAACATCTCCCCGTTTCAGCAGGGGCACAGCTTCAAACGGGGAAACAGCCCCCACTTATTTCCTCAGCACGATGTGACCCGAAGCACACCTCCCAGCCGGAAAACCAGCCGATCGGCGCACTCAGCGAGCGATGCCGTGGCTCCCGCCACAGGCTGATCGAAGAGCGCAGTCGGGTCCGGCCGACTGCCGCGGACCCCGAGGCGCCTCTATGGAACATCCCCGCCACCGGATACGCGGGCACCGCGGCCCGATCGCGCTCACCTCGGCAACGGCCCTGGTCATCGCCGCAGTCGCCTCGGCCAGCAGCAGCCTTCCGATACCCAGCCCGGCCTCGGCCGGACCGGTGGCCGAGCCCCGGGCGAAGGGCATAGCCGCGTGCCGGATACCGGCGACCATGGGGGTGCAGATGTCGGAAGGCATGCCCACTCCGGAGGGGTACGCCCGTTCCACGGGCAAGGTCCGCGCCCTCAACCTGATGATCGACTTTCCTGACGCACGGGGCACCGAACCGGCGATGGACCGGTTCGCGGAGTTCTTCCCGCAGACCGTCGCCTGGTTCCGGACAGCCTCGTACGGGCGGCTCACCTACGTCCCCGACGCCCCCGTGAAGACCTGGCTGCGAATGCCGCTGCCGTTCGCCGAGTACGGAATAGACCGGGGAGCACCGTATGAGCCGGGCTACCGCCACCTCGTCCAGGACATCGTCGCCGCCGCCGACCCGAAGGTGGACTTCAGCGCGTACGACCTGGTCAACGTCCTGGTCACGCCGAACGCCGGTCCCCCCGCGCTCGAAACGGTCCTGTCCGTAACCTTCGCCGGCAATGCCAACGCCCCGCACGCGGACGGCCTCCCGCTCGCCAACACGTCCTTCATCTACAGCCGCCAGGACGACGGCTCGGGGTCGTACAAACGGACCGGGTTCCGCGTCCTGCCGCACGAGAACGGCCATGTCTTCGGCCTCCCCGACCTCTACACGATGGAGGGCGGCGGGGCGGTCGGGCACTGGGACATCATGTCCGAGGACTGGGGGGCCGACAACGACCTGTTGGGCTGGCACAAGTGGAAGCTCGGCTGGCTGGACGACAGCCAGATCGACTGCGCCGCCGGGTCCGGCACCAGCGACCACGTGCTCGAACCGCTGGCCACCCGGGGCGGCACGAAACTGGCGTTCGTACCGTCGAGCGCCGAGTCCGGCTACGCGGTGGAGGTACGCACCAGGGCGGGCAACGACGAGGAGGTCTGCCGTCCCGGTGTGCTGATCTACAGGGTGAGCTCCGATGTCGACACCGGGCAGGGCCCGGTGTCGGTCGTGGACAGCACCAAGAAGAGCGGTGGCTGCACCCGGGTGCCCAACGTCCACGCCGAACTCTCCGACGCCGCCTTCCGACCCGGCCAGACCTTCACCGACCGGGCGACCGGCATACGCATATCCGTGGTCGAGAAGGACGACGAGGGGAGCTACCGGGTCCGGATAAGCCGCCCGTGAACGGTTGCGGGTACGGGCGCCCGTCGGGTTACGAGAACTGGTACGGGTACGAGAGCGGGTAGGCGCAAGCGTACGGGTACTGGCACCGGCAGGGGTGCGGGCAGGACCGCGGTACGGGCACGCTTGCGGGCATCGGTACGGGCAGGGCCGCGTGTGCGGCTACGGGCAGGGCCGCGTGTGCGGCTACGGGCAGGGCTGCGACTGCGCCCCCGTTCCCGCCTCATCCGTCCCGAGCACACTCATGCCCGCCTCACCCGTACCCGTCTCGTCCGCTCCCGCCTCGTCCCGGTCCGCGAGGACATGCGCGAAGTCCTCGGGTATGCCCGTCCGTCGCGTGCCGTCGTCGTCGAGATAGCGCCATGCGAACGGCAGGCCGTGCGCGGTCATGATGTCGGGGCCGTCCATCAACTGGAAGTGCAGATGCGGCTCGGAGGAGTTGCCGGAGTTCCCGCACTCGGCGATCTCCTGACCGGCCGTCACCCTGTCCCCCGTCGTCACCCTCAGGGAGCCGCGCCGCAGATGGGCGTAGACCGCGTACACGCCGCCGAGGTCCAACACCATGTGGTTCCCCAGGAGATGGCGGGGCCGGCCCAGTGTGCGGACGAACCCCTCCAGGTAGAGGTAGAGGAAGCCGGGCAGCGACGTCCGGGACAGGTGGTCGCGCCGTCCGCTCACGGTCGTGACGACCACGCCGTCGGCCACGGCCAGCACCGGCGCCCCGAAGGAGGGGTAGCGCCGGGGTCTCCGACCGAACGGCACGAACCAGTTGAACGCAGGCGGCGACGGCGCCTCCACCCCGTCCCGCGAGGCGGGCGGATCGTGCTTCAGATCGACGGCATACGTCTGCGCATGGCTGTGCACATGGCTGGGGACCTTCGTGGCGGGCCCGTTCAGCACCATCCAGCGACCGGCCACCGGCACCCCGACCGACACCGCGGGCCGCTCCCGGCGCGGGCGCTGACTGCGCCCCAGCGTCCAGCGCATCAGCCCACCGACGACGAGCAGCGCGACGCCGATGTACCAGAGGAGACCAAGGCCCTGACGGTTCACCAGGACGCACAGCGCTCCCGCGCCGAAGACCGGTCCGTGCCATGTCCAGAGCCTCGTCAGCACCCTCGACGTCTTCGATGCCTTCGACAACGCGCGCCCCCGCTCGTGGTCCGTTCGCGGGGCGGTCCGTTCCCGTCGGCCAGTCGCACGGAACGACAGGCCGACATGGCCGGCCCCCGCGCGGCGCCTACGCACCCCGTTTACTCACTTTACCCTCTGTTGACTATTACTTTACGCATCGTGAGGGGCCCTCGCGCAAGGGGGCACGGCGGGCCGACGAGGAGACGAGGCCGCCACCGAGGTCGGCGAGCCCGAGGAATCCCCGTCCCCCGGGACGTCGACGGCCTCGGGGGACGGAGGGCGGATCGTGTCGACGAGGAAGGGCAGCATCCCTCGTTCGAGCAAAGCCTCCCGCCATGCCTCACGCGCGCGGTCGACCTCGGCGTCCCCGTCGGGCTTCGTCGAGCGGTTGCCCGCCGCCACCACGAACAGTCCGACGAGACCGGCCAGCACCGTCACCACCGCGACGCCGGCCGCGACCGCCCCGGCGCCGAGCATCACCTCCGCGAGGTGCGAGTGGCTGTCGACGGCCCGGAAACCGAAGCCGATCACCCCGAACACGACGGCGGCCGTGGCGGACAGCCCCGGCACCAGCACGGCCACCGCGTGCAGCGCACTTCCCCTGGCGGCCGCACCCTCGCCGGACTCACGCCGTGCGGAACCACGCGCTTTCGCCACATCGCCCGAGTCGTCGAGGAGCTGACGGTAGGCGCGGTACTCGGCGGCGGCCGAAGCCGCGATCGCGGTGCGCGCGCCGAGTGCCCGGGTGCGCAGCTGTTCGTTGTTGGGCGACCCCGGGTTGCGGCGCCGCCCCTCCTGGATCAGGGGCGAGCCCAGCGCACGGTCCAGGATGCGTTCGAATGCGGGCAGATCCTCTGCGCGCAGGAAATCCGAATGGTCCACGAGTCTTCCTCGATAGGTGAAGTCCACACAGGCCACGGGGCACAGGTCACACGACGGGTCACAGTTCACGCCACGGGCCACAGGTCGAGGCCACGGACCAAAGTCACGAGCCGAAGGCACGGCCCAGACCACGCCCACGGCCGCGGATCAACAGTGATGCGGCCCCGACAGATCCGCGCAGCTTCGGCCTCGGTCCAGGCGTCCTCGCACCTCTCGACCCTCCCCAATGATTCCCGGATTGCGCAATTTCTAAAGCGTCTCCCCGCCGCCACCGGAGCCATCCGGCCACTCGACGACCTCGACCCCATCTTACTTGCTAGATTACGCAACTGAGCAATCGTTGGCGAGGAAGCCGCCGCAGCAGGGAGCCGCCGCAGCCGCGACCCGTCGCACGAGGAGGAACTCCCATGCCTGTCGCCCGCCGTACGCCACCACGGCCCGGTTCCACCCCGACCGCCGAGACCGTGCACGCCGTCCCGGCCGTACCCACCGTCCTGGCGGCCAGAGCCCTGCCGCTACCCCTGCGCCCGACCCTGAATCCGCCCCTGGCACGGACTTCGCCCCTGCTTCTCCCCCTGGCCCTGGCTCTGGCGGTCTGCGCCCTGCTCGCCACCACCCCCGCGACCGCGCACGCCGCGGACACCGGGCTCGGCGCCGTGGCCGAGGCCCTGCAAAAGAGTCCCGTGTACGTCGATCCCCGCGCCCGGGACAAGCTCTCCGAGGCCGACGCCGAGGAACTCGCGAAGAAGATCGAGGACGCGGACAGGCCGGTGTTCGTCGCGGTACTGCCCGAAGCGGCCGAGTTCCCGCCCCGGACCCTGATGCGGGACCTGCGCACCCTGGTCGGCGTCGCCGGTGTGTACGCGGTACGTCTGGGCGACGGCTTCGACGCGAAAGCGGACTCCTCCGTGATGTCGCGCGACGCGGTCGGCAATCTGACCGGCGCCGTCAAGCGCTCCCGTTCCGGGGACCCCGCCGGGATGCTGACCGCGTTCGTGGACCGGGCCACCGCCCAGGCCGCGGGCCGGGCGCCGGACACCTGGGGCCGGTCCGGGGCCGACGAGGGCGGCGGCGGGGCGGGGCCGCTGCTGGCCGTCGGCGCGGTCGCACTGGCCGGGGGCGGGGGCTACGCCTGGTACCGCCGGTCCCGGAAGAAGCGCGAGCGCGCCGAACTGGACGCCCTGCGCGTGGTCGTCGACGAGGACATCACCGCGTTCGGCGAGGAACTGGACCGGCTCGACTTCCGCCCCTCCGAACCGGGAGCCGACGACGCGATGCGGCAGGACTACACCCACGCCCTGGACGCGTACGACCGGGCCAAGGAACTGATGGCGGCCGCCTCCGCGCCACGGGACGTCCGGGCCGTGACCGAGACGCTGACGGAAGGGCGGTTCGCACTCGCCACCCTGACCGCCCGCCGCAACGGCACGCCGCTGCCCGAGCGCCGCGTCCCCTGCTTCTTCGACCCCCGTCACGGCCCTTCGGCCGAAGACGTGCCGTGGACCCCGCCGGGCGGCACGCCCCGCGACGTGCCCGCGTGCCGTGTCGACGCCGAACTCCTGGCGTCGGGTCAGGAGCCGATGGCCCGTCAGGTCAGGACCGCGGAGGGTCCGCAGCCCTACTGGAACGCCGGTCCCGCGTACTCCCCCTGGGCCGGTGGCTACTTCGGCGCGGCCGCGGGCGCCGCGGGCGGGCTGCTCGTGGGCACGATGCTGGGTTCGGCACTCGGCGCGCCCGCCGCGTTCGCCGACACCCCACCATTCGGCGACGCGCCCGGGGGCGGCGAGTTCACCGGCGCTGACTTCGACTCCGCTGATTTCGGAGGCGGTTTCGACAAGGGAAGCGGCCTCGACACAGGAAGCGGCTTCGGGAGCGGGGGCGACTTCGGGAGCGGGGGCGACTTCGGAGGCAACTTCGGAGGCGGGGGCGACTTCGGGGGCGACTTCGGAGGCGGCGACTGGTGACCTCTCGGCCACTCCCCGAAACTTAAAGGATTGCGCAATATTTAAATCATGAAAGCGGATACGAACGACATGACCGACTGGGAATACGCGGTTCTCGACGGCGGCCCCGCCGACGGACTGCGGATGCGGGTCACCGACCGCCCCGGGGTGCTCCAGGTGACGTACCCGTGCCAACTGGACGCACCACCGGGCGACCTACAGGTGGAGGCTCTCTACGTCTACCGCCGCGACCCCCGGGTGCGGAGCGAGCCGCTGAGGTACGGCTTCGACCGCGCCAGCCCCTGACACCCCGTCGACGCCTCGCAGCGGGCAGGTCCGCCGCCTCCGGCCGACCGTGGACCCTATGGCCGACCGGAGACGGCCTTCCCTGCCTTGTCCCAGTTGGCGTGCAGCCGGTCCAGATAGGACTGCGCCTGGCTGCCCGGACGCGCGCCGCGGGCGAACGCCAGCATGTTGCCGGAGCCGGTGTTGTAGCCGAGGGCCAGCAGCTCGCCCGTCGTGTACGGCGCCGAGCGGTGCCCGGGCAACATCGCCGCCAGGTCGTGCAGATGCCAGGCGGCGGCCTCGATCGCCAAGTCGCGGTCGTCGGGCAGTTCCTCCCACCGGCGACCCGCGAGACCGTGCCGCCGTCGCGTTTCGTCGAAGGCGGCACGGTGCATGTTCGCGATGCCGAAGGCGGCATCCGGCTTGTACCGCTGCCAGGCCCGTTCCAGCTCCGGATCGTGCGGCTTGTACGACTCGTTGTAGAGGATCGCCATCAGCAGCCGGGGCTCGATTCCGGCCCGGGCCGCGTGCTTCCGTACCTGCGTGGCACAGGACGCCGGATCATAGGCCCCGGTCGACGGCACGGCCGGTCCGGTGGCCGGAGGCGCCGACGGCTCGGGCGTGGTCCCGGCCCGCTCGGTGGGCTTCGCCGAGGCCGGCCCGGTGGGCCCGGTCGCGGACGACGAGGCTCCGGACGGCGCGGCCCGCGGCCCATCGGCCGACTCGGGCGCGTGACCGCCCCGTACCAGCAGCCACGCCACCAGTACGAGCACCGGCACCACGACCCACCGTCGACGCGCCCCGGAATCCGCCATCGTCCGCCGCCTCCTCCGGTGCACCCGTCGAGTGCCCACAAGCCTACGGAGTGCGTCCGCACCCGCAGGATCCGGCGGCACGGGCCGAACGACGTACGGCGACTTCCCGGAACCCAGCGACTTCCCGGAACCCGGCAACTCCCCGGAACCCGGCAACTCCCCGAAGCCCGGCGACTCCCCGAAGTCCGCGCGCCTCCCCGAAGCACCGGGACCACGCCTGACGCCCGGGCATCGCCTCCGGGCCCGAGCACGACATCCGCGCCCGGGAACCATGCCTGACGCCCGGGCACCGCTTCTACTTCCGGGCGCCGCGGTTCTCGTGGCGGCGGCGGGCGACCGCGAGGGCGACGGCGTACAGCCCGAGGACGACCACGAGCAGCAGGTAGTAGACGCTCGGCAGGGCCGTCATGCCCAGGGGCGGACCGAGCGGGGAGAGCGGCAGCAGCAGACCGGTGACGGCGAGCGCGGCGGCGGCACGGCCGACCGGACTGATGCCCCGTACGCCGAAGACACCACGGGCCCCGGAGGTGCCAGGGGCCTCGGCGGTGCGGCGACCGGTCCGCAGGAGCACCATCACCAGAGCCTGGGTGAGCAGGTTCTCCGTGAACCAGCCGGAATGGAACAGCGCTTCGTCGTCCGTGCCGCCCGGGCCCCGCAGGGCCAGCGCGAGCACCGCGAAGGTGGCCAGGTCGGCGACGGCGTTGAGCGCGCCGAAGGCGGTGATGAAGCGGAGGAAGTCGCGCGGCCGCAGCATGGTCGGGCGCCTGAGCGCGGCCGGGGCGACCCGGTCGTAGGAGAAGGTGAGCTGGGCCGCGTCGAAGCACAGGTTCTGGACGAGGGCCTGGGCCGGGAGCATCGGCAGGAACGGCAGCAGGAGACCGGCGGCGAGCATGGCGATGACGTTGCCGAGGTTCGAGGAGAGTGTGATGCGCAGGTACGTCGCGATGGTGACGCTGCTGTGCCGGCCCGCCATTATCGCGTGGTCGATCGCGGTCAGATCCTTGCCGTGACCGGCGAGCACCACGCCGGCGCTCTCCCGGGCCACGTCGACGGCGTCGCGCGGGCAGATCCCGACATCGGCGGCGTGCAGCGCGGGCAGGTCGTTGACGCCGTCGCCGAGGAAGCCGGTGGTGTGGCCGGCGGCCCGCAGCGTGCTGACGATCCGGGCCTTGTGCTCGGGGGTGCAGCGGGCGAACACGGTGGTCCGGTCGGCGAGTTCGGCCAGTTCCCGGTCCGTGAGCCGGTCGATGCCGTCCGCCGTGCACACTTCGCCCGGGTCGAGGCCCAGATCGCGGCAGGCCCGGGCCACGGTTCCGGGATGATCACCGGTGAGCACCTTGACCGTGACGCCGCGGTCGGCGAGGACGCGCAGGGCGTCGGCGGCGGAAGGGACGAGTTCCTCGCGCAGCGCGACGAAGCCGGTGAACGTCAGTCCGCGTTCGTCGGCGGGCGTGTACGCGCGCTGCCGCGCGGGACGTTCGGCGGTGGCGACCGCGAGGAGTCGCAGGCCGTCGTCCGCCCGGTCGGCGGCGAGTGCGAGGAGCCGCTGTCGCTCGGCATCGTCGAGGGCGCACCGTTCCAGCACGTTCTCGACGGCGCCCTTGACGACGAGGGTGTGGAGGCCGAGGCGGCCGGGGGTGCGTACGACGGCGGTGGAGAGGCGGCGAGCGGGGTCGAAGGGCACCGCCGCGATTCCGTCGTAGTCGAAGGGCACGGCCGCACCCCTGCCGTGACCGGGTACCTCGACCCTGTCGTGACCGGGCACGTCATGGCCGGACGCATCGTCCCCGGCGGCCGTATCCGCCGCATCTGCCGCATCTGCCGCATCGGCAGTGTCGCGGACGTCGGTGGCATCGTGGGCGACGAGAAGCGCCTCGCCCAGGGAGTCGTCGGCGTCGAGAATCGCCTCGTCCAGAGCGTCGGGGACGGGCAGGTCGGCGAGCTGAAGCGTCCACCACGCGTTGACGGCAGCCCAGTGCAGCACCTCGGGGTCGTCCCGGCCGTCGGCGTCCAGGGCGCGGACCACGACGGGCCGGTCCTGCGTCAGCGTGCCCGTCTTGTCCAGGCACAGCACGTCGACCGCGCCCAGGTCGTGCAGCGCGGGCAGCCTTCGGACGATCACGCCGTGGACGCGGGCGAGGAGCGACGCACCACGCGCCAGGCACGTGGTGACGATGACGGGCAGCATCTCCGGGGTCAGCCCCACCGCCACCGCCACCGCGAACGGCAGCGTCTCCAGGCCCCGGCCGCGCAGGGCCGCGTTCGCCATCAGCACCAGCGGCGGCGTCAGCAGCATGAACCGGATCAGGATCCAGGAGATCCCGTGCACCGACCGGTCGAAGGCGCTCGGGCCGCGGGGGTGCACGGAGTCGTGCGCGGCGGCGAACCGGGTGTGCGCCCCGGTCGCGACGACCACCGCGGTGCCGCTGCCCGCCATGACGCTGCTGCCCTGGAAACACAGCTGCGGCGCGTCGAAGGGACCGCTCTCCGGCACCTCGCCGCCCGTCGGCCCGTGCCCCTTCCGCCCGGCCCCGCCCCCTGCCGGCCCGTTCCCGTTCCCCGTCGGCCCGTGCCCCGTCTGCCCGGTCCCGTTCCCCGTCGGCCCGTTCCGTGTCAGTCCGTCGTGGGCAGGCCCGTGCCCGTGCCCCGTAGGCGCGTTGTCCGCCGGCGCGCCGCCCGTCCGCCGGTCGCCCGGCCGGTTCGGGGCGTCGACGGGGTGCTTGACGACCGGGGCCGACTCCCCGGTGAGAGCCGCCTGGTTCACGCTCAGGTTGTTCGCGCGCAGCAGCCGTACGTCGGCGGGGACCAGATCCCCGGGCCCCAGGCGCACCACGTCCCCCGGCACCAGCTCGTCGACCGGGATCTCGCGGGCCACCGGCGCCGCCTCGCCGTCCGCGCGGCGCAGGACCGTCGCGGTGGTCGCCACCAGGTCCCGCAGCCCGGCCATCGAACGGTCGGCGCGGTGCTCCCCCGCCGACCGCAGTACGCAGCTGACCACCACGAGCACGGTGATCACACAGGCGGCGCCCCAGGCCGCGACGGCCGCGGACACCAGGCCGAGGCAGAGCAGCACCGCCGTGAACGGATCACGCAGACTGCGCAGGAAGCGCCCGGGCCAGGACACGGTCCGCCGGGCGGGCAGCGTGTTCTCGCCGAACCTGGCCAGGCGCTCGGCGGCATCCCCGTCCGTCAGCCCGCGGGGGCCGGTGTCCAGCGTGCGCAGCACCTGGAGCGAGGTCAGTTCACGCAGGCCCCCGCCGATGACGACGGCTCCGCCCGGCGCCGGGGAGGCCGACGGCAAAGGGGCCGGTGGTCCGGGTGCGATACGACCTGACTCCTCGGCCTCGGAGGTCTCAGGCACCGGTCCTGCGGAGCGCGCGCACCGGCGCGGACGCCCCGTCGGCCCGTGCGGCCAACTGGCCGACCATCAGCCGTACGACGGTCACGACATCGGGGTCGTCCACGAAATACACCATGCGCCGGCCCTCACGACGGGAGCGCACGAGCCCCGCGAGCTTCAGCTTCGTCAGGTGCTGGCTGACGGCGGGCAGCGCACCGCCCACCCGCTCCGCGAGTCCGGTGACATCGCTTTCGCCCTGGGCAAGCGCCCACACGATGTGCAGCCGCGCCGAAGACGCCAGCAGTCCGAAGGCCGCGGCGGCCTCCGCGAGCACCTCCGCAGGCGGGTCCTCGAAGCCGTCGGTGCCTGTCGCCACCGTCGTCCCTCCCTTTCCGCGGGGTCGCTTGCGAACCTGCCCAGTCTAGGCCGTGTTTTCAAGGTGCCGCCTGCCGTGCGGGGGACGCCCGGTCGCGGCACCGGCCCGGAGGGGCCGCTCAACCAGCACCGTCCCGGCGGCGTCTTCACCATCGTCTGTACAGTTGCGCAACCAAGCAACGCACTGTCGCCGTCCGGGACTTGCTCCGCCCGGTACGGCCCGACGAGGGGAACGAGAACGTGGGCATCATCAGCTGGATCATCCTCGGTCTGGTCGCCGGAGTCATCGCCAAGGTCCTGCTGCCCGGTCGCGATCCGGGCGGCCTGATCGGCACCACTCTCATCGGCATCGCGGGCGCCTTCATCGGCGGCTGGCTCTCGGCACGCCTCCTCGACCGGCCCGTGGAGAAGGACTTCTTCGACCTGGCCACGTGGGGGGCGGCGATCGGCGGCTCCCTCGTCCTGCTCATCGGCTACCGCATCCTCTTCGGGAACTCGCGGGACTGACGGCCCGCGGAAACGCGCGGGAGCCGACCCCCGGGTCCAAGGCCCCGCCAGGCGGCTGCCCCGGGGGGGCTCAGGTCTCCCCACCCGGCTCTACAGCGGCGTGGCCGCCCGCAGGATCACGATCATCGTGACCGCGGAGTTCGCGGACGACATGGCCGACAGGGCCGCACCGGCCACGGCGTACCAGGCCGCAGCGCCGACCGCGGTGAACGTGGGCGGCCAGGTGCGGGCCGCCGGCGCCGGGCCGAGCAGCGCCGCCACCCTGCGCGGTACCGGGCCCGGAGCAGCGAAGGCCGCCAGCGTCGAGGCGGGCGGCGGGGGCGAGATCAGCGCGGCCTTGCCCACCGCGCGGGCCGTCACCCGCCGGTCGCCGACCACACGGGCGGCCTCCTCGTCCGCCCAGCGCTCCACGGTGTACGCCACGGACGTACGGAGCGGCCGCAGGAACGGGTTGGCACGCGCCGCCAGCCCGGCCACCAGGAGAAAGCGGTGGTGACGCCCGTCGAGGTGGGCGCGCTCGTGAGCGAACAGGGCGCGGCGCTCCCGCGAGCCCAGGCCGGCCAGCATCCCCCTGGAGACCAGGATCCGGCCCGCGCCCCCGCTTCCGGGCAGCGTGTGGGCGTACGGCGTGGCGTCCGGCAGCACGGCGACCCGGGTGGCGGGCAGCCCCCGCAGGGCCCGTTCGGCATGGCGCCGCACCCGGTAGTGGCGCAGCAGGAGCCCCGTACAGGCCGCGGCCACGACCGCGAGGGCGCCGATGGCCGCCTTCCCTACCAGTTCGTGGCGCGGCACGGCCGCCCGTACCTCGGGGTCGGACCAGCCGTCGGGCAGCGGGTTGCCCGGGAGCTGGGCGGTGCCGACGATCGCGAGCAGGACCAGGCAGAGGGTGCTGCACAGCCCCAGGACGGCGCTCGCCGCGGACAGGAGCCTGGTGGCGGCCCGGGGGTGGAGGTGGAGTTCCGCCAGGCGGGCGATCGGCCAGGCGGTCAGGGGCAGGACGAGCGGCAGGAAGACGAAGACTCCCATGGTTTCAGTTCTCCCGGCCGTCCCGGTCCTCGGTACGGCTTCCCGGTTCCCCGTCGTGGGCATCGTTGAGGAGCGCGCGGAGCAGTTCCTCGTCCCGTGCGGACAGGCCCGACACGAAGCTCATCAGCACGGCCTCGCGGTCGGTCTCACCGTCCAGCACCCGCCGCATGCGGTGTGCGGCGAGCCCGGCCTCGTCCGCGGCCGCCGTCCACAGGAACGAGCGGCCCACCCGTTCCCGGGTGACGACGCGCTTCGCGTGCAGCCGGGTCAGGATCGTCATCACCGTCGTGTAGGCGAGCGTGCCCCCGAGGTACGCCCGTACCCAGGCCGCCGTCTCCGGACCGGGCGCGGCCCGCAGCGCGGACAGCACCTGCGCCTCCAGTTCGCCCTGCCCACGACGGCGACCGCGCGCACCCCACTCCCCGCCGCCGTCCTCGTCGCGCCCCCGGTCCCCGTCCCGGGACCCGCCCAGGTCGTGGTCCCGATCCTGATCCTGATCCGTCATGCCGTCGTCTCCCTGCCCGTGCGCCCTCCCCGTCGGGTGGGCACCCCATCGTAGTGAGACGAATCCGCGGCCCCACCGGATCCGTGGCATCGCCGTCGCCCGGGCCGACGGCGGGACAGCTGCTTGCGTCGGCGCGGAGGCAGCCGGCTCGAGGACGGCCGACGCGGCGACAGCGACGACAGCGGCGAGGGGCCGCCCGGTGTTCCGGACGGCCCTCGCCGCGTACGTGGCACACGCGCGGCCCCCGAGGCACACGCGCCCTGCGTGACGCACGCGTCATTTCTGATGCAGGGGTCACGGCTGATGCACGAATCACGGCTGATTCTTGCGACACGGCTGATTCGCGTGACACCTCCTGGCGGCCGGTCAGCGCAGCCGGAGCGCCTCGCGCAGCGTCGTGAACAGCTCGGTCTGGTCGGTGACGCCGAGGACCCGGTACGCCTGCGGGCCCTGCGCCGCGATCCGGACCTGGGTGCCGGTGTGCTCCTGCGACTGACCGGGCGGGTTGGTCGAGTAGTTGACCTTCAGCTGCTGGCCCTCGTCGGTGATCAGCGTGGAGGACAGGCCGGGCGGCTGGGCCTCCAGCGGCACGATCTGGCTGCTGTGGCCGTGGTCGGCGGTGGTGACGACCAGGGTGTCGGGGTGCTTGGCGGCGTAGGCGCGGGCCACCTTCACGGCACGGTCGAACGCGGCCGTCTCACCGATCTGGCCGCACGGGTCGGCCGCGTGGTCCTGCTTGTCGATCGAGGCGCCCTCGACCTGGAGGAAGAAGCCCTTCTGGCTGTGCTTCCGCTTCTGCTTCGCCTCCAGGAGCTGGATGGCCTTGGTGGTCTGGTCGGCGAGGTTCGGGGTGCCGGCGGGCCGGTTCGGGTTGCTGGTGACGCAGCGCTGCGGGTCGGTGCCACCGACCGCCGCGGCCTTGCCGGTCCACTCGGTGGGCACGTTGCCCGGCGCGAAGAGGCCGAGCACGGGCTTGTCGCCCTTGACCGCCTTCAGGGACCGGTCGTCGGTGACGACCTGGTAGCCCAGCTTCCGGGCCTGCTCGGTGACGGTCAGGCCCTTGTACCTGCCGTCGGTCACCTTCTGGTCGAAGCGCTGCTTGCCGCCGCCGAGAAGGACGTCGACCTTGTGATCGACGCTCTGCTCGGCGATCGAGCCGGGGCCGCCCTTGGCGATGGTGTCGGTGGGGCACTTGGCCATGTCGGCGGGGCCCTGGCAGGAGCGGTCGGCAGCGTGCGCGGCGAGGACGGCCGGGGTGGCGTCGGTGAGCTCGGCGGTGGTCACCGAACCGGTGGCGTACCCGCCCTTCTGGGCCAGCTCCAGAATGGTCGGGACGGCCTTGTTGCTGCCCGGGGTCTTGGAGATCCGCCCGTTGACGGTCTTCACACCGGTCGCCCAGCCCGTGCCGCTCGCCGCGGAGTCGGTGACGTAGTCCGGGGTGCCGTCGGCGTGCACGGCGTACGTCGTGTAGGCGCCGGTCAGCGGGAACTTGTCCATGTTCAGACGACCCGCCGCGCCCACGGTGTAGTCACGGGCGAGGGTGATCTCCGAGTCCCCCATGCCGTCACCGATCAGCAGGATGACATTCTTCGCCTTCCCGCCCTTGACGGCCCGCTGGGCCTGCTCGTTGGGGCCGAACGCGCCCGCCGTCGTGGTGACGGCGACGACGGCGGCAGTGGCCGCCACGACGGCACTCGCGGCCACCAGACGGCTGCGGGACAGTCTCGGTCCGGGCATGCGTGACTCCTTGCACAGGTCGGTACGGGGTGGAACCGGTCGGAACGCGGCCCGACAGCGAGGAGTCCATCAGCGCGACGTTAACCGCGGACGACATCGAGGTGCCCGCTGTTCGGCCGGAACAAGTCACACCGACCGCCCATGCGCACCAATTTCAACGCGCGAACACACGGAGTACGGACACACGCCCGTTCCCCGGTATCGACAGCGGATCGATCGCGGGCCGAGACAACGCCATCAACATCTCCGTCCAACATCTCCGTCGGTGACGACTTCCTGGTGCGCGGCCGTGCGGCGGAGGCCGAGGGCCGCGTGGTCGTGCTCGACGACTTCGACCAGAACAAGCAAGCGGGGTCCGGTGGCTACCCGTTCGACGGCGACCTGCCCGACTGCTCGGGGCCGACGCCGGTCACCGGTGAGGTACGCGTCCTGAAGACCGACGCCGAGACCGGACGGGCGCTGCGGGGCGCCCGGTTCGAGCTGTGGCGCGAGACCAACGGCATCGCCGGCCTGCAGACCATCGGCATCAACCCCGACATCCGGGTCGGACCGGCCTGCGCCACCGACCCCGCCGGGCTCTGCACCTTCGACGACCTTCCCCTCGGCGAGTACTGCCTGCGCGAGACGGCCGTCCCCGAGGGCCATGTCCTGCCCACGAACCCGGTCTTCGGCCCTACGCGGTGACCGAGGAGAACAGCACCACCGGAGTGGCCGTCGAGCTCCCCAACCAGCGCGGCGAGCCGTGCAGGGGCGAGACCTGCGAGAACGTCTGACCCACCCGCGCCCCGGCCCCACCCGGGACCGGGGCGCACCCCTGTCCCGTGAACCGGCCGTGGGCGCCCCCGGGCCGCACGGGCGGACAGGCACCCCGGGCCGAGGCGACCGGCGCCGTCGGAACCGCGGTCGAGACCGACCGTGCCGACTCGGCAGCCCCGCGACCATCCGATCCGGGTATCGGGCGCCGCTCTGCTACATTCGTGGCATACCGCACCTCTTGGCGGCCTCCTGAATCCCTCGACTCGGAGGTTTGTCATGCCGTCCTCTCTGAAGGTGCGCTCCTTTCACCGCGACGACCGCGACCAGCTGACGGAGCTGGTCAACGCCCACGTCTCAGCGGTCGTCCCCGGTCTCTCGGTGTCCGTGAACACGGTCCTCAACCAGTTGCAACGCCGTCCCGACGAGTTCATCACCGATCCGTGGGTGGCCGAGCGCGTCACGCTCGTGGCCGAGCAGAGGCAGTACGTCGTCGCCGCCGCTCACCTGCTGCGCTACCGCGCCGATGCCGCGACCGGAGCGGATTACCGGAACGCGGGCGTGATCGAGTGGTTCGTCTTCCGGCCCCCGGCCTCTTTCTGGCCGGACTCCGAACAGGCGGCCGACCTCCTGATGGCGGCCTGTCTCGCGCAGTTGAAGCGCTGGGAGGTCTCGCGGTGCTACGCCGACGGGCAGCTCCCCGCACCCGGCATCTGTGGTCTCCCGGAACAGTGGCAGCACGTCCGTGCCTCCTACGAACGGGCCGGCTTCACACTGACCGGACACACGGAAGTGCTGCTGATGGCCACGGTGGCCGACCTGCGGCAGCTTGTCGGGGCCGCCGCCCCGGGCCTGGCCGTCCAGCGCACCCTCGGCGAGTGCGGGACCCGGTTCTCCGCCGCGCTGAGCGCGGACGTCGTCGGGTTCGCCGAGGTGGACACGTCCGTGGACCGGCCCGAGCGGCACGCGCGCAACGGTGGACTGGCGGACCTGACCGAACTCCATGTCCCCGAGCCGTACCAGGATTCGGGACTGGAGGAACGTCTCCTCGCGCACGTCGCACAGTGGCTGCGGCTGGCCGGGGTGGACCGGCTGACGGCATGCGCCTGCGCGGACGACACCGAGGAGATCGAGCGGCTGAGCCGGTACGGCTTCCAGGTGCTGTCCCGTATGACGCGGGGGTGGGAGCACCGGGCCGGTGACGCGCCGCGACGGAAGTCCTGACCGAGCGAGGACCGGGACGTGGGTGGGTGATGCGGCCGTGTCGGATCGCCCGCCCACAACTGCCGGTGCGGTGATGTCCGACCACGGAGCGCCCCACGCCATGCCCCGGAGCGCGGAAGCACCCGGCGGCGCCGGTGGCGCCGGTGGCGGCCTCCGGCCCGTACGCGGCCGAGGGCGTCCTGCTGACGGGTCGCACACCCGCTGACGTGGCTGCCGCGCGTGCGGTTCCTCCGGCGTCGTGGACCGGAGGAACCACACGGGTGGCGATCCCTCCTTCAGTTCGACGACACGGTGGTCGTCGTGATCGATGACACGGCCTGTCGTCATTCAGGGCTCTCATGCAGCCGCTGGCCTGCTGCCCTCTGTGCCGCCTCAGGCAACGTTCGCTCCGTTGACTACGTCGCACAGGCGTTCGGCAGACGATCCGCAACAGCGGCTCCGCTCCGTCACCGACCGGTGTCGATGACACAGAAGCGGTTGCCTTCAGGATCGGCGAACACGACGAAGTCGGCGTCGTCCGGATAAAGATCCCGGTCGATGCGTCGACCCCCAGGGACACCGGCCGCTCGACTTCGGCGGCTTGGTCGACCGCACACCCGGCGTCGGCGTGACCTTGACAGCGCCGTTCGACACACGGGATGGTACGTGTGCCAGATGATACGTGTACCGTACTAAATAGTCTTCGGAGGTAGTGAGGATGGCTGTTCAAATTCGTGAGCTTCACCATGTCGGCCTGGGGATGGGCACCGCGACCGCCGATGAAGCGCGTGACTACTACCGCGACGTGCTCAACTTGACTCAGGACGCCGGACGATGGCACATTCCCGGCATCCACGGCTACTTCCTGGACATACCCAGCGATGTGCAGATTCACCTGCTGGGCAGCGACGGACCGTCGCCGTACAGCAAGGGGCCGGGCAAAGACCCCGTGGAAAATCACATCGCACTAGCGGTCGACGACATCATCGAGGCCGAAGAAGAGCTCAAACGCCTTGGCGTGGAGTACTTCACGCTCGACAACGTCGCTTCACCAAACCTCAAGCAACTCTTCTTGCGCGACCCCGCGAACAACCTTGTGGAAATTCACCAACTCGGGTTGTGCCGGTGCCGCAAGAGTCAGCGGCCCGCGTCGGCCGATTCCTCCAACTGACTTATCACTCGACGGACATGGCTCAAGCAATCGACCGTGCAACAGCCCGATACCGGAGATCCGTTGCTGTACTTCGGTGGTGACTACTGCTGCGTCGCGTGACACATCCGTCGGCTGTCTCCCGACACGGTCAGCGCCGAGGTGTCGGGAGAAAGCCCCTACCTGAGCCAGATACACCAGGAGAATCACCATGCTCTTCGATATCGCCGCCATGGCCGCCAAACCTCGCTACAACTTGTTGGCTTCGTTGATCGTTCCTCGGCCGATCGCATGGGTTACCAGCAGCGACGCGCGCGGCCGGCTCAACGCAGCACCCTTCTCCCTCTTCAACATGATGTCGGGGACTCCACCCGTTGTGGTGCTCGGAATAGGCAACCGCGCCGGACGCCCGAAGGACTCCGCCCGCAACATCATCGAAACCGGCGATTTCGTGATCAACCTGGTCAGCGAAGAGCTGCTTGAGGCGATGAACGTCACCGCCATCGAGTTCACCGAGGACATCGACGAACTCGCAGAGGCCGGCCTCGCGACGATCCCGTCGCATGCCGTCGGCCCGCCGCGCATCGCTCGTAGTCCGGTCGCGTTGGAATGTACCTACACGCGCAGCGTCGAACTCGGCCAAGACCGCAAACTGCTCATCGGCGAGATCATCTACGCCCACGTCAAGGACGATGTGATCCTCAACCCGGACCGCGGGCACATTGATGCGGCGCGGATGAATCTTGTGGGGCGGATGCACGGTGGTGGCTGGTATACGACCACCACCACACCATTCCGTCTTGCCCGAATCCCGGCTGAGGGCTGGCGCCAGACTCAATCGTCGTCGGGCAATCAAGACTCGGGGTCTTTGAGGTGAACCCACAGCTTGTTGAGGATTCGCTGCAGATCTTTGCGGTCCCGGTCGCTGAGCGTGCAGACCAGATCTCGACACGCTTCCTCGAAAACCGGTACCGCGTCAGCGACAAACCTCTCACCGGTCGGCGTGATCTCGATGGGCGTGCTGCGGCGATCCTGGACTTGACGGGTTCGGGCGACGAGCCCGCGCTTCTCGAGCCAGTCGATCACCCCAGTAGCGCTGGCCTTGGAGATCCCGAAGTAGTCCGAGATCCCGCTGGGCGTTTGCCGCATTCCCCGCGACTTGTCGTCCTCGTCGGACTGTGCGGCGAAAATCATCAAGACGTCGAGCTTGTTCTCCGAGATGCCGAGCCGGTCCAGCTTGCGGTTCACGGCGGCAATCACGTCGTCTGCCACCCAGAGCATGGTCAGACCGAGTGCAGCTGGGCTGATGTCGCGATCCGGCTCGGATCGCGACATCACGCGCAACACCGGGCGCATCGCCTCCGCTGCCGTCCGCTGGATACGGGTAGCCGCCAGCCGCCGGCGGCGTCTGGAAGCGCTGTTGTGTGGCAAAGACATTCCAGCAGTCTAGGTGCCAGACCGTCAGCCTGCCGAACCATGTACCCCTGGGAAGTACCGACAACAACCACGAGCAGAATGGAGACAGGCAGCAGTGCTGACCGCCGCCGAAATTCAGAACGTCGCCGAGCAACTCGAAACCGCGCAGATCACGCGTCAGCAGATCCGGCAGGTGTCGCTGTCGTATCCACAGATGACCATCGACGACGCTTATGCCGTCCAGCAGGCCTGGATGGCCGTTAAAACCGAGTCCGGACAACACATTCGAGGCCACAAGATCGGGCTGACGTCCCGTGCCATGCAGATGTCGTCGAACATCACCGAACCCGACTACGGGGTCTTGCTCGACGAGATGTTCTTCGCCGACGACGCGAACCTGCCTATCGAGTCCTTCATTCTCCCCCGCGTCGAAGTAGAGCTTGCGTTCGTCCTCGGTGCCGAGCTGTCCGGCCCGGGCTGCGGCGTCGTGGACGTCCTCGACGCCACCCGCTACGTCCAGCCCGCACTCGAAATCATCGACGCGCGAATAGAACAGCGAGACCGGGATACCGGCCGGACCCGGACGGTGCTCGACACCATCTCCGACAACGCCGCGAACGCCGGAGTGGTCCTGGGTGGACGGCCGGTGCGCCCGGCCGACGTCGACCTGCGGTGGATCAGCGCCATCTGTCACCGCAATGCGGTGATCGAGGAAACCGGCGTCGCCGCAGGGGTGCTCAACCATCCGGCAGCTGGTGTCGCCTGGCTGGCGAACCGGCTGGCTGCTCGAGGCGTTGTGCTCGAACCCGGCCATGTAGTGCTGTCGGGATCGTTCACACGACCGGTCCTCGCCCATCCCGGGGACACCTTTCACGTCGACTACGGGCCGTTGGGCTCCCTCGCGTGCCGGTTCAGCACGCACACCGCAGAGGCGGGCAAATGAACAGACACACCTTCCTCGAGGGCAGCCGGGAGTGCCCGTCGATCGGCCTGTGGCTCGGCCTGGCCAACCCGTACACGGCCGAGCTCTGCGCGACCATTGGGTTCGACTGGGTGCTGATCGACTCCGAGCACGCACCCAACACCCTTCAGACCGTCGTCTCCCAACTTCAGGCGATCGCCGCCACACCCGCTACACCAGTGGTGCGGCCGCCGACCTCCCAGCCCGAGGCCATCAAGCGTTACCTCGACATCGGCGCTCACACCCTCCTGCTGCCCATGGTCGACGGGCCGGAGCAGGCTACGGCGGCAGTCGCCGCCACTCGTTACCCACCAGAGGGAACACGCGGTGTCGGCAGCGCACTGGCTCGCGCATCAGGCTGGGGGCAAGACACGGAATATCTGTCGACCGCGAACAATCGCACCTTCGTGATCGCGCAGATCGAGTCTCCGCAAGCCGTTGCCTCGATCGACGACATCGCAGCCGTGGACGGGATCGATGCGATCTTCATTGGTCTGTCCGACCTTGCCGCGACGATGGGCCATCTCGGCGAGCCGACGCACGTCGACGTTCTTGCAGCCTTCCGATACGTGGCCCAGCGCACACACCGCGCGGGCAAACCCGTAGGGACCTTGGCCGGCAGTGAGCAGCTCGCGGAGGTCGCCAGGGTGGCAGGTTGCCAGTTCATCGCAGTAGGCACCGACGTCGGATTGCTTGCCCGAGGGGGCGCGCAGCTCCTGAGCACCCACCGGCGCACCAATCGGCCTGTCCAGCCCGCCGCGTACTGAACGTCCGACAAGCGCCGCGCAACGGGGATGTCGCGTCCACTACACGGAGCGAAGCGGCGCACCTTCACGGCGGAGTGCAAGCTGCGGATCGTCGCGGAGTACGACGCGGCCCCGGCCGACGAGAAGGGTGCGATCCTGCGCCGGGAGCGGCTGTACCACTCCCACATCATCGAGTGGCACAAGGCCCGCGACGCCGGAGCCCGGTCGACGCCGGTCGACCGGCGCACCTCGGTCGCCAGGCCACGCACTACCGCCGCCGTGGACCGGTGCTCTCCCCAAGGACTACCTCTGCCCGCGCTGCTACGACCCATGCGCCGGAGGCCCACGGGACCTGCACTCGCTGCGGCACTGAGCGGTTGACGCCCGGCCTCGCGTCGGACGGCGGCAAGCTCTGCACCGACTGCGCCGACGGCCTCGGAGACTTCACCTGCGAACGGTACGGACGAGAGGCCAGGCGCTAGTGCTGTGGCCGGAAAGGTTTGCCGGGAAGCTCGCGGCGTCCGGTGCGGTGCGTCGCGAGGCGGAGGATCGCCCTCGTACGGGACGTACTCGGGCGATGCGACAACGCGGCGAGGTGCCGTGCCGGGCGTCGCGAGCCGGTGAACCTTTCCGGTCGCAGCACCAGCGGCGCGGAGTCCGCGGCCAATGCGAGCCGGCCGAGCGCCTTGGCGAACTCCTCGACGACGGCACCGGCTCCATCCGGGCCGAACTCCTCCCGCTCTTCGACGCTCTGCGGCAAACGCGCCGCCCGAAGGGCCCGCTGACCTGGACCAGCAAGCCCCACGTCCAGCGGACCCTGCAGGCCCTGGCCCGCGCCGAAGTCCCGTTCACCCACGAGGGCCTGAGCCGGCTCATCCCCTGGCGTTCAGTGGCCTACCTGCGTGATCGGCTCATCCAGGCCGGGGTCCTGCCGCCTGCCGACCGACAGCTGCTGCTGTTCCAGCGATGGCTCGCCGAGAAACTGCCCGCCATCGACGATGCCGGGCACCGGCGGTTGCTGGAGCTCTTCGCCGCCTGGTACGCCCAGCGCCGCCCCAACACCCTGGCCGGCCGCAGCCCGCTCACCGGCAAGCAGGTCCGGCAGGCACGCGACGAGATCCACCTCGCGACCGCCTTCCTCGATCATCTCGCCGAGCGTGGACGGTCTCTCGCCGAATGCACGCAGGCCGATGTCGATGCTTGGTACCTCGGCGGCTACACCGCCCGGCGCCTCACCCACGCCTTCCCGCGGTGGGCGATGCGGTCCAAGCACATGCAGAAGGCCGCCGTCCCGCACCGCTCCTACAAGCAATCCCGCCCCGCTCGCCCGGCACCGGCGGCTCGCGCTGCTGTGGCAACTCGTCAACCACGACGCGTGCCGCTCCAGGACCACGTCGCCGCCCTGCTCGTCCTTCTCCACGCACAGCCGCTCATTCAAATTGCCCGGCTCGGCACCAACGACGTCCTGCCCGAGGACGGCGAGGTCTTGGGCCGGAACAGGCGACCACCGTCGCCTGTTCCGGCCCCCTTCGCCGGGATGCTGCTGGACTACCTGGGGCAGCGGCCGAACACCATGACCGCGACCAATCCGGACGCCCGACGGCTCTTTCCCGGCCGCCGGGCGGCACAGCCGATGACCCCGGAAACTCTGGAACTCCGACTCCGTCGTCTGGCCTCCCCGACCCAGCGAGGACGGCTCCGACGGCGCGTACCGTATGCATGAGCCGATGCCCGCCCGGGGCTCTGGACAGGGACACGGGAATCTCGCCCACGCCGAACACATACAGCATCGCGAACTGGCCCGGTGCGAAGAGTTCCAGCGGCTCCCCGACGGGATCCAGCACGAGTGTGACCGTGTCGTGGGTCTCCTCCCGGCGGTCCACCACCCGGTAGGGGCGGGGGATCAGGGACATGGCGCCGGTCCGCACTCGTGCGGTCCGTACAGGTCGAGCAGCCGGGTGCGGGTGGCGCGCAGCCGGTCCCCGATGGTCTCGGCGACGAGGGTGACCAGCGCCAGGCCCAGCGCCGGGCGCTCGGCGCACAGCGCGCGTACCGAGGAGGCGTCGAACTCCCAGGCCAGAACGGGGCCTCTGGCCTCGGCCCCGAGGTGCCACTGCCGGGGCGGGCACAGCCATGACCAGCCGAGCAGATCGCCCGCGCCGATGGTCTCGACGACCGCGCGCCCGCGACCGGGCACCTGGATGTCGAGCGCGACCGTTCCGGAACGGATGATCCAGAAGCGGTCGGCCCTGCCGCCCTCCTCGAAGATCCGCGTGGCACCGGGGAACGAGGCGTCGCGGGCGAGATCCATCATCGGCCCGCGGTGCTCCGCGGGCAGCGCGGCAAGCATGCCCGAGCGAGGGAGACCGCCGACCTTCCGGGTCATGGCGCGGCTTCTTTCCGCGACGCCTCCCGGTGCAGGGCAGCGGCCTCCTCGGTGAGGTCGATGCCGGTGGGACACCAGACGATGCAACGACCACAGCCGACACAGCCGGAGCTGTCGAACTGGTCGTGCCAGGTCCCCAGTTTGTGGGTGAGCCACTGGCGGTAGCGGCTGCGCGGCGTGGCCCGCACCGGGCCGCCGTGCAGGAACGAGAAGTCCAGGTCGTAACAGGAGTCCCAGCGGCGCCACCGCTCGGCGTGGTCGCCCATGAGGTCGGTGACGTCCTCGGTGGTGGTGCAGAAGCAGGTGGGACAGACCATCGTGCAGTTGCCACAGCTCAGGCACCGGGAAGTCACGTCGTCCCAGCGTTCCGCCTCAAGACTGTCCCGCATCAGAGAACGCAGATCCACCGGGGGCATGGACCGGCCCATGTGCTCGGCGGCCTCACGCACGGCCCCGGCCGCGGCCGCCCGCACGGCCTCGTCGGCGCTGCGGCGCGGGAGTTCCGCGAGCACCTCGGCGCCCGCCTCACTCCCGCTCCGGCACAGGAAGCGGTGGCCGGACACGTCCACGAGCTCGGTGAGCGCGAGATCGTACCCGGCGTCCACGCCCGGTCCCGCTCCCATGGACACGCAGAAGCAAGTGGCTCCCGGCTCGGTGCACTCGACCGCGACCAGGAAGGCGCCCGTCCGCCGGGACACGTAGTCGGGGTCCCGGTAGCGGCCACCGCCCATGACCCGGTCCAGGATCCGGATGGCCCGCAGATCGCACGGCCGTACACCGAGGAACGCGTAGGAGACGCTCCTCGGTTCCTCCGCGCGCACGACCGGTCCGTTCACGGGATCGCGGTCCACGGTCCACTGCCGGACCCGTTCGGGGTGCAGATACGTCTTCCACGACTGCGGTCCCGCGCTGTGCGCGAATGCCGCCCCGTCCGGACGGCGGCGGATCCGGTACTGCCCCGCCTCCAGTTCGACCCCCCAGCCGTGGGGCAGCTCGTCCGCGGAATCAAGTTCGTCCAGGACGATCGCCCCGTCGCGTACGGTCGGGCCGATCACGGTGCGCCCGCGCCGCTTGAGAGCGCGCACGAGCGCGTCGAGTCCGCCGCGGTCGAGCACCGCCTCCGCCCGGTCGCCTAGTGCCGTGACCGGCACTAGTCCGCTCGGTCGTCTTCGAGGTCGTTCATCCGCCTGTCCCTCGTCTCCGCGCCCCGCGCCATCGTGCCGTGCGCCGAAGGGATGGGGTCCACCATGACCCGATCACGCCGCCCGCACGGAGTGTGGCTGCGCATGTGCAGAGTGTCAGGCCGCCGTGATCCGTGCCCGGATCTGGACGGCGTGTCCGGCCCGACCGGTGTGCTCCCACGCCCGAACGGCCGGTGCGCCACTCAGCCGGCGCGATGGCCGCGCGACGGCGGTCCGCCGCGCTCCTCGATGTCGACCGTGATCCGCCTGGCCAGACGGGGCACCGCGTGCGCCACCTCCGGGGTCAGTCCGAGGCCCGGTGAATAGTCCGCTCCCTCCACCGCGTACAGGACGAGACGGTCCGGAAGGCTCCCGATGCTCTCGCCGAGGCGCAGGGCTTCGGCGAGGCCGAGTCCGTGGGTGCTGTGCCGTCCGGCGGCGGCACGCAGAACACCGGCCGGGTCGTCGCACCATCGGTGCGTCCGCCCGGGACGTGCCGAAGGGGGAAAACAGGCATCGAGGACGACCGCGAGACCGACGTTCTCCCACAGCGCGATCAATCGGCCCGGTTCGCCGTCGGACCGCGCGAGGACAGTGTCCACCGGCAGCGGCCGCCTCGTGCTCTGCTCTCCCAGCAGTGCGACCACGGCCCATCCCGCCCCGTCGTCGCGGCGGAACTCGTTTCCGATCCCGATGACCAACGTATGGGTGAGCGGCTTCACCATGTGCTCCTTTCCCTCGGCGGCCCTCGCTTCCGCGGCCGCGTTCATCGGGGAGGGCAGCCCCCTCCGGAGACGCGGTCGCCTGATACCGGCGTGACGCGCACCATGGATAGTGACCTGAAAGCCCTGCTCCGCGGAGGTGAACCGCGATGACACTGCCTGCACGACACCGGCCCGGCAGTCTGCTCGAAAGGTCCTTTCCCGGTCTGGGATGGAACGAGCCGGCCGCCGCAGAGTTCGACGAACTGTTCGAGCGGATGAACCAGTTGCTGGGCTCCGCCGCCTCCGCACCGGCCGGGCTCACATGGTCCCCCGCGGCGGACATACGGGACACCGATGACGCCTACGTCATCGAGGCAGAACTCCCGGGCATCAAGCGGGACGACATCGACATCGAAATCAGCGGCCGGGAACTGCGTATCACCGGAGACCTCAAGGAGCGTGAGCGGGAAGGGGTACTGCGGCGCAGTACCCGGCGGACCGGGCACTTCGAGTACCGTGCACACCTGCCGTCCGACGTCAGGCCGGACGACGTCAGCGCCGGCCTCGGCGACGGCGTGCTGACCGTCACCGTGCCCAAGGCACAGGCCGTTAAGCCCCGCCACATCGAGATCACCGGCACCTGACCCAGGCGGGCCGGCTCTCGACCCGCAGACCGAGCGCCGCCCTGCGTGGGCCAAGGCGTGCAGCCGTGCACGACGAGGTACCGACCGGGTGCCACGGGATCGAGCATCCGCAAAAGGCCGGGGGCGGCAATCGGCTCGGGCCCCGAGCGAACCGCTGGTGTGGCGCGCGGTTCTCGTCGCGGGACCTGCCTGCTTCCGACGAGGCGGCGCCGTCTCAGCGTTCAAGGCGCCCGGAAGGGAAAGCCAGATGCGTCATCGCACGGTTGCAGAGCTCATGACCCACGATGTCGTCCGGGCGCGGCACGATCTGCCGTTCAAGGAGATCGCCAGGCTGCTGGCGGCGAATGACGTCACCGCAGTGCCCGTGGTGGACGAACAGGACCGGCCCATCGGCGTGGTGTCCGAGGCCGATCTGCTGCGCAAGTCCGCCGACCGGGCCGACCCGTCTGGCCTGGCCCCGGTCCCGCATCTGGAGGCGTGGGAAAGGGCCAAGGCGGAGGGGGCCAGGGCGGAGGAGCTGATGTCGGCCCCCGCCGTGTGCGCGCGTCCGGAATGGACCGTGGTCGAGGCAGCCCGCCTCATGGAGGCACAGAACGTGAAACGCCTGCCTGTCGTGGACGAGACCGACAAGCTGCTGGGCATCATCAGCCGCAGCGACCTCCTGCGGGTCTTCCTCCGCCGGGACGAGGCCATCCAGGAAGAGATCCACCGGGACGTACTGCAAGAAACAATGGGGCTCGCTCCGTCGGCAGTGACGGCCGAGGTCAGGCAGGGAGAGGTGGCTCTCAGCGGAAGCGTTGAGCTCAAGAGCCTGATTCCGATCATCGAACGCCTGTGCCAGAGCGTCGACGGCGTGGTGTCCGTGCACGAGCGCATCGCCTATCGGACCGACGACGGCAGAAGGCCGCACAACGGCATGTGAGATGACCATGCCGCCCGCCGACCGCCTCGCTGGGGCCGCCCCCTCAGGGCCGTCCGCGGGGTTCATGCCGACGGAAGGGCGTGGGATCAGTGATCACACGAGTGCGGATGCCGCACAGGCACCTGACGCCGCCCGCCAAACCCGGGCCGCCACGCGAGCCGCCCACGCCCCCGCCCCGGCAACCGCAGCCGGTCGGCGGACGGTGGCTCTTCTGGTGGATCCTGATGACGCTCATCATCGTCCTGTTGCTCGCTCGCGCCCGCTCCGGACCACATCCGGCCTCACTCTCCTACAGCGACTTCGTCGGCAAGGTCGGCACCAGCCAGGTGCAGACGGTCGACGTCAACGACAAAGGCGCGATCAGCGGCACCCTGAAGAACGGAACGAAGTTCACCACCCAGATCCCCACCGCGCTGAACACCGGCGCCCAGCTCCAGCAACAGCTGACCTCACACCACGTGCACATCAAAGCCAGTCAGAGCAGCAGCGGCGCCTCGGCGTGGTCGTCCGTGCTCTTCGCATTCCTGCCGTTCCTCCTGCTGATCGGCTTCTTCGTGTGGATGGGGCGCCGGGCCACGGGGGCGGTGACCGGCGGGCTGAGCGCCATCGGACGCTCTCGCGCGAAGATAATCGAGGCCGAGCGGCCCACCACCGGCTTCAACGACATCGCCGGCTACGACGGAGTCAAACAGGAGATCAGCGAGGTAGTCGACTTCCTGCGCAATCCCGCCCGGTACACCGCCGCAGGCGCCAAGGGGCCCCGTGGTGTGATCATGGTGGGGCCGCCCGGTACCGGCAAGACACTCTTCGCCCGGGCCGTCGCCGGCGAGGCCGACGTACCGTTCCTGTCGGTGACGGGCTCCGCGTTCGTGGAGATGTTCGTCGGGGTCGGCGCATCCCGGGTACGCGACCTGTTCGGCGATGCCCGCAAACGTGCTCCGTCGATCATCTTCATCGACGAGATCGACGCGCTCGGATCGCGGCGCGGCGGTGGAACACGGCTGGGCGGCAACGACGAGCGCGAGCAGACCCTGAACCAACTGCTGGCCGAGATGGACGGCTTCGACCAATCCAGCGGCATCGTCGTCCTCGCCGCCACCAACCGGCCCGACGCCCTCGATCCCGCCCTGCTGCGCCCCGGACGATTCGACCGGCAGGTCGCCGTACCGCTGCCCAACAAGGTCGAGCGAGCAGCGATTCTCTTCGTACACACCCGTGACAAGAACCTGGCTCCGGACATCGACCTGGACGTCGTCGCCCGTGCCACACCCGGATTCTCCGGGGCGGATCTCGCCAACCTGGTCAACGAAGGCGCCATCAATGCCGTACGGGACAACCGCACCCGCATCGAGCCGCACGACCTGGACGCAGCCCGCGATCGCGTCCTGCTCGGACGCCGAGAGTCCTCCAACGCGCTGCTGCCCGAGGAACGCCGCTCGGTAGCCGTCCATGAATCGGGCCACGCCCTGGTCGCGGCGTTGTGCGAACACGCCGATCCGGTGGCGAAGGTCACCATTCTGCCGGCCGGCGTCTCCCTCGGCGTCACCGAACAACTCCCCGAAGCAGAACGCCGCTTGTACAGCGAGAGCTACCTGAACGACCTTCTGGCGGTGCGCCTGGGCGGGCGCGCGGCCGAGCTCGTGGTCTTCGGTGAGGGATCGACGGGAGCCGCCAACGACCTGGCCGGAGCCACCCAGATCGCCACCCGCATGGTCCGCGAGTTCGGCCTCTCTCCTGAACTCGGACCGATCGGCTACGCCTCCTCCCACCAGCATTTCCTTGACGAGACCACCGAGGAGCCCGGCAGGTCATCATATTCGGAGCAGACCCAACGCATCGTTGACCAGGAGGTCGCCCGGCTGCTGCGCCAAGCCGAAGAGCGCGCGCTCACGCTGCTGCGCGGCCACCGGCCCGCCCTGGAACGCCTGGCCGGAGAACTGGTCACCCACGAGACCGTCGACGGTTCCGTTGTCCTCGACGTCCTGCGCCAGTGACGCGACCAGGCGGACAACACGGGCGCACCGAGCCTCTGGCAGGAGCAGGCGAGGCCACGCCGAGACGGTTGGACGAGGTGAGAGAGGAACACGGCGATGAAGGTCTCCGAACTTGTGACATCCGATGCGGCGGCACCCCACACGTGGCACGTTGGCTACAGCGGCATCGGGAGGAGGCGGTGGTGACCATGCGAGCTCACCTCGGCGACCAACTCGTGATCGAAAGCCCGGCGACCGGTGCTGTCAGGCGCGACGGCGAGATCATCGGACTCCACCATGAGAACGGAACACCCCCCTACGACGTGCGCTGGTCGGAAACGGGCGAGGTGACGCTCGTGTTCCCCGGGCCCGACGCGCACATCCGTCACCTCGAGCACGAGCCCGGCGGACGCCAGGCGCCTTCCGGGCCTGTCATGGACGAGGCCGGTGCCATGTCCGCCGCGCTCCCGTCCGACGGCACCGCCAGCCCTGGTGACGTCGGCCGACGCGTGGCCGCCGAACGCACGCGGCAAGGACTGTCCCGCGAGGAAACCGCCGACCGGGCCGGCATGGCGCGCGAATACCTCGCCTACCTCGAAGAACGGGCGGCCGATCCGAGCCTGGCGACTCTCATCAGGCTGGCCGACGCCCTCGGCACGACCGTCGCGTCGCTGCGCGGAGTCGGCATCGAGGCACCGCCCGGCCAGGGACAGGCGCTCCTCCACCCCCGACTGCAGGCTCTCAGCCCCGACGAATGCCGCGTCCGCCTCTCCACGCACGGCGTGGGGCGCGTCGCGGTGCCCACCCCGGACGGCCCGGCGATCATCCCGGTGAATTATGAGGTCGTCGATGACGCTGTCGTCTTCCGCACCGCCCCTGGCTCAGCCCCCGCCGCAGCCGCGGGAACGGACGTCGCCTTCGAAGTCGACCACATCGACGAGGCCATGAGCCAGGGCTGGAGCGTGCTCGTCGCCGGCCCGGCCCGCGTCGTTTCGGACCCCGGCGCCATGCGGCGGCTGGCCGACCGAGCCCATACCGAGCCGTGGGCGGGGGGCGAGCGCGGGATGTGGATATGCATCCGGCCCACGCGCCTCACCGGCCGCCGCATCGGGCCGGCCGACCAGTGAGTGACCGCAGGCTGCAGTTTGCTCAGGCGCACACCCACGGCGACGGACCCGCGTCAACCGGCCCGTGGGCCCCCAAGGACGTCTCCGGCGGATGAGTGGCCACGAGGCGGTGCCAGGCTGCCCTCGCACCGGGCGGGCGGTGTCGGCGCAGCCGCGCGTGGAAACGGCTGGGGCCCGCAGGTCCGGCTGATGCCGACATCGGGCGGCGACGGCAGTGGACGTTCGCCCCACCGCCGTCGAAAGGCGCTGACACAGCGACCCGCTCGGATCAGGTCAGCGCGGGACGTCGGTGATCCAGCGGCAACCTTTCGTCGCAGGAAGACACGCAGCAGGTCACCACGGCTCACGACGCCCACCAGCCTGCCGACGCCGTCCACCACGGGCAGCCGCTTGACATGGTGGCGAGCCATGGCACGGGCCACCTCTACGACCGACCACCGCAGTCGCGCCGTGACGGCCGGGCTGGTCATCACCCCCTCGGCGGTCAGTGCGTGCGCCTTGGCGCGTTCCTGTGACGCCGGATGTCACCGCTCCCTTCTCGGGTGTACTCACGCCCCGTTCTGCTGACCGAACGCATCCTGCCGCACGAGTACGCCGAGGAACACCGGCTCTCCCCCGCACTCGCGCCCACGCTCTGCGGCCCCGAGGCCACCGCTACCATGAGCCGCACCCATACCGCGATCGAACGTCTCTCCCGCCGCATCACCACCCATCTGCACCTGGCCCCGGTCGCGGCGGCCTGGACACCGACCAGATCGACGATCTTCGTTCGTGCCTCTACGGACTACACACCGTCCTGCGGCTGCATTTCTCCCAGGAGCGAGGAGAACTACTTCTCCCTGGCCCCATGAGACGAAGACTCCGACGAGAACCAAGCCTTCGACTGTGCTCGTCTCCGCCGACAAGACCCACGGCCCATCCAAGAGCCTGAGAATTCGGCAGGTGCGATGGAGGCGCCGGACTCCGGGCGCTGCTCCAAACGCGCGGATTCCCCTGCACGTCTGCAACCCAACGCCCGAAACAGTAGATATTGGGCCGGATGTGTCTTACGAGCCTGTCGGAGGAGATCCCGTGGATGTTGGGCTGATCAACGGCCTTCCCGGCCATCCCGTCTTCGCCCACGGCGCGGTGGTGCTGGTCCCGCTGACAGCGTTGGCGCTCGTGGTCTGTGCGCTGTGGTTGTCGGCGGCCCGTCGGCTCGGCTGGGTGCTGCCGGCACTGGGGCTGGTCGCTCTCGTCCTGGTGGTGCTGACCACCGAATCCGGCGAGTGGCTGGAGGAACGGGTGCAGGGGGGCACGCTGGTGGAAGAGCACGCCGAGATGGGCTCCGGTCTCACTCCGTGGGCGATCGCCCTGTTTGTACTGACGGTCGCCGTCTGGCTGCTCGGCCGCGCCGGCCCTCGCCGGGAGCGTGAGCGCAGCGATGCGGCCGACAGCCCCCCGGAGGGCGGGGCGTCCGCCGTGGCTCGGCTGGCTTCTTCCCTTCCGGTGCACATTGTGGCGCTGGTGATCGCGCTGGTTGTGGCTGTCGGCGCGGTCATTGACGTATACCGGATCGGCGACTCGGGTGCGAAGGCGGTCTGGCACGGCCGCTTCTCAGTGGGCGAGTCGGGCGGCGGCCGGTGACGCGTCGACCGGCCGGACGCTCCTGTCGTGCTTCCGGCCGGTCTCGCGGCTCGTCGAGGGGTCAGTGCAGCTGGTTGAGTGCCTGCTGGAAGGCCGCTGCGTGCCTTGCCTCATCGGCGGCCGTGTCGCGGAAGTAGCCGGCGGCGGCGGTGTCGCCGACGGATGCGGCCCGCTTGGCGAAGCCCGGGTACAGGCTGGTCGCTTCGTTGTGCTCTCCGGTGATGGCCTTGCGCAGGTTCGTCTTCGTGGTGCGGACCAGCCCGGCCAGGGCCGCTTCGCCGGCGAAGTGCTCGTGCAGCTCGACGCCGGCGGTGCCCTCGAAGAGGTGGGCCAGCGCCTGGTTGCCGGTCTGCCGCGCGTGGGCGGCGAAGAGCATGTACTTGGCGTGGGCGAGTGCCTCACCGTGCATCGCGGTGTCGAGGTTGGCCATGGTGCGGGCGGCCTTCACCTTCGGCAGCCCAGCCGGTACCAGCACCGTGTCGGCTTTCGGCGCTGCGGGGATGGTGCCGTGGCCGGTGGTCACTACGCTGAGTGCCGTGCGGTAGGCGTCGCGGTGGCGACCTTCGTCCGCGGCGATCTCGGTGAACAGTTTGGCGGCCTCCGGGTCGCCGTCCCTGCGGGCCTGGTCGGCGAAGCCGCGGTACATGACCTGGTGCTCGTAGGTCTCACCGTTGATGGCCTGGCGCAAATTGGCCGCGTTCGATCCGACGGTGCCGGCCAGAGTGGCAGCCTCGCGCAGGTGCTCGTTCAGCTCGGTCTGCGCCGTGCTGCGGAAGAGCTTGCCGACAGCCGGATGGGCCTGGCGGTCGGTCTCTGCGGCGAAGAGGCTGTAGGAGGCGTAGGCGAAAGCCTCACCCTTCATGCCGGCGGCCAGGTCGGAGAGGGTCTGCGGACGCAGCGCCCGGGCGGCGGCGATGTGCGCGGCCTGGTGCTGATCGGTCGACGTCGTGAGGGCCATAGCCGTGGCCGTCTGGGACGCGGCGGTCAGCGTGCACAGGCCGACTACCAGAGCGCGTATGGAGTGGCGGAACATGACGTCCTCCTTCCGGGCCGCACCCTTCTGGATGCGGCACCCCTCCCATGCCACCCGCACATGCACACCCCTGCCCGTTCACGCCACCCTTTCGAGTGACTACATACAGTCACATGTGCCGTCTTCGCATCGCTGAGACGAGCGTGCTCCTCGTTTGCCCCGTGAGCGGTTCCGGTCGGGTGCTGTCCCGGCCGGCGGCGATCGACATGCTCACACGAACAAGCCCGAGGGGCCCATGACACGGCCTGGTGTGTCAAGGGTGTGGTACCCCGTGCGTTCCTCGTGTCCTTCGTGGGTGACGACTGCGACGGGGCAGCGCGCATGATGAACGGCGGCCTGGACCACGGCGCCGAGACGTGGCGCCAAGGGGGCGCGGCGTCGGCGTCTGTAATGTGCCTGGATCTCCGCCCGCGCGTCGCTCAAGATCCGCCTTGCCCAGTAGTTCTGGTCCGTCTCAGCGGGAATACGGGTGGGTTCGGGCACCAGCAGAGGCCAGGCATGGAGCAGGCGCAGCGTGAGCCTGCGCCGTCCGGCTTCGTCGGCGGCCCAGCGGGCAGCGGCCAGGCTCTCGGGCGATCCGTCGAGGCCGACGGTGACGACTGGCTCCATGAGACTGCCTCCGTTCCGCGAGAAGCCGAACAACGGTGCGCGAGCTGCCCTTTCCGCAAGGCTGTCGCACCCTGCGCCTGGGCGCAGGGTGTGACAGGTGGCATCAGGAGTGAGTGATCAACGGGCCTCATGGGGCCAGGGAGAAGTAGTTCTCCTCCTCCTGGGAGAAGTGCAGTCGCAGAACGGTGTGCAGTCCGTAGAGAGAGGAACGCAGGTCGTCGAGTTGATCGGTGTCCAGGCTGCCGCGGGATCGGGCCAGGTGCAGCTGGGTGGCGATGCGGCGGGAGAGGCGTTCGATCTCGGTATGCGCGCGGCTCATGGTGGCGGTGGCCTCGGGACCGCCGAGCGCGGGGGCCAGCGCGGGGTAGAGCTGGTGCTCCTCGGCCTGCTCATGCGGAAGGAGCCGTTCGGTCAGCAGCCGGTACGTCTCCCCTACGGCTTCCATGGCCTCGGGGCCCGGGCTGTCGGAGAGCCGGTCTGCGGCGGCGCGTACCGCTTCGAGGACGTCCTGCAAGTCGTCGTGTTCGGCGGCGAAGCGGCGGATGAGCGCTTCGGCGGTGGGAGTGAGCGCCGGACGCGTCTCCCGGTCGACGCGCAGTGCCCGCAGGGCGTTGAGGATGACTGCGACGTCGATACCCTCCTGGAGCAGGGCGCCGGCGGCGGGCGGGAGGAGACCAACAGCAGCGGCGGCCATGGCTGCCAGCGACATCAGCATGCCGCCCAGCGCGCTCTGCACCGCGATGTGCCGGGCGCGTTTGGCGATGGCCACCGCATCGGCGAGGCGGTCCACGCGGTCTGTGGTCAGGACGATATCGGCGGCTTCTGAGGAGGCGGTGGAACCATGGGCCCCCATGGCCACCCCCACGTCCGCCGCGGCGAGGGCGGGGGCGTCGTTGACGCCGTCACCGACCATGACGGTGACGGCGCGGTCACGTTCGGCACGAACCGCGGCGACCTTGTCCGCGGGGGCGAGTTCTGCTCGTACCCCGTCGAGGCCGAGGACCGCGGCCACCTCGTGGGCGGGTTCGGTGCGGTCGCCGGTGAGCATCGTGATCCGTTCGATACCTGCCGTGCGCAGGTGGCGCAGGGTTCTGGGGGCGTCCGTGCGGATCGGGTCGCGCAGCAGGACCGCGCCCGCCAGGTGTCCGTCGACGGTCAGCCAGGCGACGGCCGCACCGTCGAGCAGCGCGCGGTTGTCCGCCGCCCGGGCCCAGGACGGCATGGCATCCGAGGCGCCGATCCGGCCGACGGACACCCGGTGCCCGTCCACGATGCTCGCGGCTCCCCGTCCAGGCTCTTCGGTGACGTCCGACGGCATCGACAGGCGCAGCCCGCGTTCCCGGGCCGCATCGACGATGGCGCGGGCCAGCACGTGTGGCGAGTACTGGTCGGCCGAGGCCGCCAGGCGCAGCACCTGCGCCGGTTTCCACCCCGGTGCGGCGGCCACGTCGAGGACGCGCGGACGGCCGCCCGTAAGGGTGCCGGTCTTGTCCAGCAGCAGGGTACGGGCCCGGCCGAGGTTCTCCAGCGCGCCTCCGTCACGGATCACCACGCCGAGACGGGAGGCGCGGGACAGCCCGGAGACGATCGCCACCGGCGCGGCCAGCAGCAGTGGGCACGGGGTGGCGACCACCAGGACCGCGACCGCCCGTACCGGGGAACCGCTCAGGAGCCAGGCCAGCCCGGCCACCGCGAGGGACAGGGGAAGGAACCACGCCGCGTACCGGTCCGCCAGGCGGACCACGGGAGCGGATTCCGCGCCGGCCTGCCGGGCCAGCCTCACGATCCCGGCATAGGTGCTGTCCTGCTCGGTGGCAGTGGCCCGCAGGTCGAAGGCGCCGCCCGCGTTGACCACACCGCTGCGCACCGCTTCCCCCTGCGCGTGCTCGGCCTGCAGCGGCTCCCCCGTGAGCACCGACTCGTCCAACACGGCGACGGCGCTCTCCACGCGGCCGTCGACGGGGACTACTTCTCCCGGGCCCACCACGAGCAAGTCACCGGCTCCCACCTCGGGGAGCGGCACCGTGCGTACCCCGGCGTCGGTGAGGCGCCGGGCCGTGCGCGGCGCACGTTCCAGAAGGACCCGCATATCATGGGAGGCGCGCCGTTGAGCGGCGGCTTCGAGAGTGCGGCCGGTGGCCAGCATCAGGGCGATCAGCGCGCCGGCCAGGTACTCGCGCACGGCCAGGGTGCCGCCGAGGGCCAGAACGGCGATCAGGTCCACGCCCGCATGCCCCCGCCGCAACGCGGCCACGACCCACCCCACCGCCGGGACAACGGCGAACACGGTCCCCAGACCCCAGAACAGGTCCGCGAGGCTGCCCGCACCGGTGATCCAGGCCGCGCCGCCGGCCGCCAGCGCAGCTGCCGTGACGGCAAGAAGAGCCGACTCCAGCCGTGCGGAAACAGCGGCTGCCAACCCCGCTGCTGCGGAGAAATGCTTCATGAGCACCCCATGCCGTCCATCCTCGGCCCGGAACCGGTTCATCACACCTCGATGCGCGGGCCATCCCGTCCGATGCGGTGTATGAGACATGGCCACGCACCGGGAGCTGTCACCGGGCCCGGAAGCGCCAGACCGCCGATGAGAGGCTTGAGCACCGGCTTCACCCAAACCGGAAGAGCTCTCTGTGACGTGGGTGTGGCGGCTCGGCGGCATGGCGAGGCCGGGACGACACCGGCTTCCACGGCCAGAGCTCTTCCACGGCAGCGGTGCGCGGCCGCCCGGGGCACGTCCTCGTTGCGCCGACGTTCGGCGCTACTGAGCTGCCCTATGGTCCCCTCCGCGATCGGGCAGAGTCGAGCGCGGCGACGAGTTGCTCGACGCGTTCCGTTTCGGCCTCGCGCCGGGCTCATTCGGGCTTCTGCCCGCTGCCGACTCTCGGCGGCGGCCCGGCTTTCGGTGGCCGTGGACGCTCGCGGGAGGAGCGTGCCACGGGCACGCGGAATGCGCTCGGCACTTCAAGATCCAGCACGCGAATCGCCCATGAGCGACATGCGAGCCGGAACGGACAAACCACCTGCCTTAATCACGCACCCCCTCCGCCCCACCGGCCCGAGCACACAGAAAAGCGGCAGGCCAGGGCCTTGCCGCATCTGTTCTTGCGCAATCCCCGGACGTAGAACCCCCTGAGCGACGCGCATCCGCTACGCTATCCCTGGTCAGCCGCTGGTACACCACGCTGTCGGCCTGGGTATGGTCGCAGCGAGGGCCACACCCCGTCTGGCCAGCGGGCTTGTACCCCTTGCCGGAGATCCACTCACCGGGTTTTCCCCAAGGTTTCCTACAAGCCCCCGCCTTCGTAGCTCAGGGGATAGAGCACCGCTCTCCTAAAGCGGGTGTCGCAGGTTCGAATCCTGCCGGGGGCACCAGGGGAAACGGCCCGGGCCTATCGTGGTCCGGGCCGTTTTGACAGCAGGGTTTGACGGCAGTCGCCTGTCAGGCGGCGGGCAGACGGCGCTTGAGCAGCCGGCCCATGTGGCTGATCGCCTCCCGCTGAGTGTCGTGCACGACGTGCCTGTACACGTCCATCGTGATGCCGATCTGGGCTGTGCCCCAAGATCTCCATGATGGCCCTCGGTGCAACACCGACCGCCGTCAGCAGCGTCGCGCAGCGTGCCGTGCGTCGTGCAGCCGGACCACCCGCAGACCGGCGTCGGACGCGACCCGACGGCAGCGACCAGGCTGCCCCGCAGCGATCAGCCTTCCGCTCGTCGCACCCGACCGCCGAGCTGACCTCTCCCGGCGCTCCCGTCCTCCGAACTTCCGCCCGCCCCGGGCGAAATGCTGCAATCTGCGGCAAGTGGATGGGCGAGTCCGTGCTTGCCGACTAGAGTCGGCCCATCACCGCTGGTTATGGGGCCAGGGCCTGGTGCAGGGTGCCGGGTGCCTGGTGGGGAGGGCCTGCAGAGCATGAGTCGTCGCTCCAATGGGTTGGTCGGTATCTGGGCCGAGGCGCAGCGCCAACAGCAACGCCGACTGGAGGCGCAAGCCAGGTATCAACGGGATCAGGAGCGACAACAACGCGCCTATGACCGGGAGTTGGCGCGTGCCCAGCGTGAGCAGCGGGCGGCGTACCGGCAGCATCGCGAGGCGGAGGCCAGGCGCCGTACGGAGGAACTCGACGCACGCGTCGAGTCGTTACAGGGGCTACTGGCGGAGGGGTGTCGGACCCCGGCCTTCAGGGCGGGCGCGCTGACCCGGTCCGAACAGGTCGAGGCGTTCTCCCCGGGGCAGCTCGCCCATCCGATCCGGATGCCGGACCCGAACCAGTACCAGCCGCAAGGCGGTTGGTCGGCCGCGCGACGAGCCCAGGCCCAGGCGGAGGCGCAGTCCCGGTTCGAGCGCGACTGGCACGCCGCGCAGGCGGCGGAGGCGCAGCGCAGGCAGCAGTTGGCCGCCTACCAGCTTCAGTACCAGCGGTGGGCCGACGCCCAGTTGGCGGGGATCCGACGGCACAACGCCGGTATCGCAGAGATGACGGCGGGTCTTCGCAACAGGGATCCCGAGGCCGCGGTGGAGTACTTCTCCGCCGCTCTCTACGCCTCCACCTCGTGGCCCGAGGACCTGCCGCGCCAGGTGTCGGCCGCGTACGACTCCGCCGCACGCCAGCTCGTACTGAACTGGGAACTGCCGAAGTACGACGTCGTCCCGGAGACGAAGTCGGTGCGCTACATGCCCACCGCCGACCAGGAGAAGGAGACGCCCCGGCCCGCGGCCCAGCGCCGCTCCCTTTACCGGGACGTGCTCGCGCAGTGCCTCCTGCTGGTTCTGCACGATCTCTTCGGGGCGGACGAGTTCGGCGCGCTGGAATCGGTCACCCTGAACGGATTCGTGGACGACCACGACCCCGCGACCGGCAGACGGACGCACATGTTCCTGGCCACCGTCATGGCCACGCGTTCCACCTTCGCCGAACTGCACCTGGAACAGGTGAACCCTGTCGACTGCCTGGTGAACGGCCTGCGGGGACAGCTGTCGGCACGCCCCGACCAGTGCGCGACGGTGCGCCCCGTACGGGTTCCCGAGGATGTCGGCGACGGTGTCGTCACGCACGGTGGGGACGAGGAGCCGGACCTGTACGAGATGGATCCGATCGCCTTCGAGTCCTTGGTCGCGGACCTCTTCCGGGCCATGGGCATGCAGGCGGTGACGACTCAGCGCTCCAACGACGGCGGAGTGGACGTCGACGCCCTGGACCCGGCCCCGATTCGCGGCGGCAAGATCGTCGTGCAGGTCAAGCGCTACCGGAACACCGTGCCTCCGACCGCGGTACGTGACCTGTACGGCACCGTCCAGGACGCAGGTGCCAACAAGGGCGTGCTGGTCACGACGTCCCGGTTCGGCCCGGGCTCGCACACCTTCGCCAACGGGAAGCCCCTGGAACTGGTCTCGGGCCCGGAACTCGTCGACCTGCTCCACCGCCACGGACTGCGCGGACGGCTGGGCAGTGGCGAGCGCGCCGTACCGGCTCCGCGGACGGCACCCGACGACGAGCCCGCGGCCGGGTCCGACGACCACAACGTGCTGGGCATGTACTGGACCGGGGGCGTCGCGCTGGACGTGTGCGCGCTCGTCTGCCGGGGCAGCAGTGTCCTGGACGACGACCACTTCGTCTTCTTCAACAACCCTCGAACGCCCGACGGCGCGGTCCGTGCGCTTCCCCCTGGCGCACCCGACAGGGCTGCCATCCGCGTGGCCTTCGACGCACTCCCCCAGCGGGCCGACCGCCTCGTCATCGTCGCCGCGGTCGATCCCGAGCTCAATCCGGCGGCAGACCTGTCGGGGTTCACCCAGGCGGGCATCCGGCTGCTCGACTCCGAGGGCGCCCAACTGGACCGGCTGGAGGTCTCCGACGGCCGCCCCCACGAGACGGCCCTGGTGCTCGGCTCCTTCCGCCGCCGTGCCGACGGCGACTGGGACTTCGTGGTCGGTGGCAAGGGGTACCGGGGCGGCCTGGAGGAACTGGTCCAGGAATACGGCATCGAGGTGGCCTGACGGGACGGGGAGGCCGGGGGGCCTGACGGGCCAAGAGCCGCCGCATCACGGAGTCCGTGTACGCGCCGGTCGGCCTCGACGAGGTGGAGAGCCGTCTGTACGAGGTGCTCCTGGCCGAGTGCGTCGAGTACTACGTCCGTATCGTCCGTAGCCTGCCGGTCTTCGAGGAGCGGGCGGCGGGTGAACTGCTGTTGCGTGTACGGCCACGTTGGCGGCCGAGGTGGCGCGCATCCCGGAACGCCTGCCGTACCGTTCGCTGTTCGCTGTTCGCTGTTCGCTGTTCGCACCGGACGGTACGGACCAGGACACGGCGTTCCGTCGTACGTGCCTGGAACTGGTCAGCAGGGACCCTGGCCGCCGTGGCGTGGGCCCGCGCTCGACCGGACATCGACGGCCGCCGCATCGGCCTGTGGGGAGCCAGTCAGGCGGGCTGGGTGATGCCGAAGGTGGCCGCGCGCGATGCCGGGCTGCGGTTCGTCATCGCGGTCGCTCCCGCCATCGACTGGCAGCGGCAGGGGCGGTACAACCTCCTCGCGGAACTACGCCGCGACGGCGCCTCCGACGAGGAGCGGGCCGCCGCGCTGCACCGCCGGGAGACGACGCTGCGGCTGCTGCGCAGCGGCGCTTCCGTCGAGGAGTACCGCGACGCGATGAGGAACGCCGAAGGCTCCCGGAACCGTGAAGCCTCCGGGAGCGACGAGGGAATGACAGCAGACCGTTGGCAGTTCATCGCCAAGAACTACACCTCCGACGCCAGCGCGGACCTGCGGGCGATGCGCGGTACGCCCGTCCTGCTGGTTCTGGGCGGTCACGACACCAACGTGGACATCGCCGAGACGGAGCGGACCTACCGCGCGATCCTCCCGCCCGGAACCCTTGAGGTGCGGAAATTCCCGGACGCCACGCACTCACTGGTGAGGCACGACATTGAGCGCTCCGAGACCGCTCTCACCCTGACCGCGCTGTTCGCGCCCCGAGCACTGTTCGCCGATGGAGTCCTCACCGGTCAGCGCCGCTTCCTGGAGCGTCTGTGACAGACGGATCGGACAGGGCAGCCGACGCAGGCGGAGCAGCGGCCGGGGCAGACGGAGCGGACGGGCCGGATTGAACGGTCGGCGCACACGGGGCAGACGGAACAGCGGCCGGACCCCCGGAGGCCGCTCGACCGCTCAGGGCCCGTACCCACGCATACGTAGGCACGCCACCGTCCGCCACGGATCTGCCCACGGGAATGTCCGCGGCTGATCCGCCCACGGTGGTGTCCGCCGCGGACCGGCCCGCGCGGATGTCCGTCGCCGCGCGCACCGCCGCGCCGAGCGCCGTCCGGAACAGCAGCGACCCGAGGCTCACCCGGCGTACGCCCAGATCACCGAGCTGGGAAACGGTCGGCCCGGAAGGGCTGTAGAGGATGTTGAGCGGCACTTCGAGCCGCTTCACCAGAGCGGCGATCGCCACGGCGTCGGCCAGCCCCGGCACGAACACACCGTCCGCGCCCGCCTGTTCGTACGCGTGGAGCCTGAGCTCCGTCTCCTCCGCTGCCCGGTCGACACCCAACCAGTACGTGTCCGTACGGGCGTTGACGAAGAGCTCCGGCACGGCGGACTTCACCGCCGCGATCTTCGCCGTATGCACCCCCGCCGGAGCGAGTGTGCCGTCGGGACGGCCGTCCTCCAGGTTGATGCCGACCACCCCGGCATCCGCCAGCTCGCGGGCCAGTTCGGCGACCTCGCCGGGATCGTCGCCGAACCCGCCCTCCGCGTCCACGGACAGCAGATACGGCTCCCGCCCGAGCCGCCGGGCCAGTAGCAGCGTCTCCGCCCGGGTCGCCCCGGTACCGTCCGGCACGCCCGCCGAGGCCGCCACTCCGAGACTGGTCGTCCCGATGGCCGGGAAGCCCTGCGCGGCAAGGGCGGACGCCGAGGCGTGGTCCCAGGCGTTGGGGATCAGGAGCGGCGATCCGGCCGCACGATGCAGTGCGGCGAAGGCCTCAAAGGCATCAATGGCGTCGACTGAGCGAACGGACGGGACGGACGAGGCGGGCAGCGCGGACGAGACGGACAGGGCAGGCGGGACGGACGGAACGGATGAGACGGGCGAGGCGGACGGGTCAGGGCTGGGTGTCATGCCCCGACGCTAGGCCGGGGACGGTTCGGCGATGGCCGAACCGTCCCCGCTGTGCCCTCCGGCAGCGCGAGACATCGACGTACCGGGCGCGGCCACGAACGAAAAGCCGCCGCGCCGGCATCCGGCTCAGCGCAGCTCGTCCGGGCACGGTGTACCGGGCAGCAGCTGGTAGGGCGCGGCCAACCGGTACACGCCCGGTCTCGGCGCGAGCAGTTCCGTCCACTCGTCGCCGTCCGCGTCCTCCTCGACCTTGGACAGGCAGCCGTTGACGTTGACGAAGGCCCGACGGCCGTTCTCGTCCGCGCGTCCCTTGGACTCCTCGGTCTCCTGGGGTCGCTCGACGCTCTTGCCCGTGTCGTCGACGAGGGCCAGCCAGCGCGAGTACGGAACACGGATCAGTATCCGACCGGGCGTCTTCACACGGATGGTCAGCTCCCCTGCGGCGGCCCGCTCGACCGTGGCCGGCGGATCGGCCAGCGGAACCGGGTCGTCGACCTCGAAGAGCCGCCAGTTGGCATCCGACCAGACCCGCTTCAGGTACGGCAGCCCCGCGTCGACCAGTTCCGCTTCCTGCACCGCACCGCTGGAATCCGGCGTCCCCTCGGGCAGCACCACGTAGTGCACGGCCCAGCGGTCGAGCCACTGCCGGTAATTGGCGCTGTTCAGGGTGTCGTCGTAGAAGAGCGGGTTGCGCTCCATGTCCGCCTGCCGGTTCCAGCCCCGGGCCAGGTTCACGTACGGCGCGAGCGCGGACGCCTCCCGGTGGCTGCTCGCGGGCACGACCTCGACCCTCCCGCGCTCCGCCCCGACCTCCTGGAGCTGATGGACCAGCGGGGCGAGCTCGCGCGTCCAGGAGGCGGCCGGGGCGGTCCGTACGACATCGTCGACGCTCTTGGACCCGATCCAGAAGTTCATGCCGACGAATGCGAGCACCAGCGCGTACCAGCGCCGGGAGCGCGGCTCGGTGTACGGCAGCGCGGCGAGCAGCGCCACACCGGCGAACAGCATCGCCATGCGGGTGATGTTCGACCCGATCTGCGAGTCGATCACATAGGTCAGCAGCGTCCCCACGCCGTACACGGCGGCCACGGTGCGGACCGTCTTCCAGTCGCGCGGCACGAGGACGAAGACGAGCACCGCGAAGAGGAAGGGGAGCGACAGCGTCGCCAGCGACATGGGCTGCGTGCCGGAGAACGGGAACAGCAGCGCCGACACGGCCACGACCGCGACCGGTGCCAGCCCCAGGGCGTACGCTCCGGGGCGTCGTTTGTTCAGGAAGAGCGCAGCGGCGACCATCCCGAGGAAGAGCCCGGCCACGGGGCTGCTGGCAGTCGCGAGCCCGGCGAGCGGGACGGCGACGGCGGCCTTCGCCCAACGCCTGTGCCGCCACCGGTGCGGCCAGCAGAACACCGCGGCGACCGCGCCGACCGCGAACATCATGCCGAGCCCGAAGGTCACCCGCCCCGACACCGCGTTGCACACGTACGCGAACACTCCGGCGAAGGAGCAGGCCAACGGGTTGCGGACGGCCCGGACCCGGACCAGGACCAGCGCGGTCAGCCCGGCCGACACCGTCCCGGCGACCATCATCGTGGTGCGCACACCGAGCACCGACATCACGTACGGCGAGACCACGCTGTACGAAACGGGGTGCATGCCTCCGTACCAGGCGAGGTTGTACGCCGTACCGGGATGCCGGCCGACGAACTCGGCCCAGGCGTCCTGCGCCGCGAGGTCGCCGCCGCTGTTCGCGAAGAGGAAGAACCAGAGCACATGCGCGGCGCCCGCGACCAGAGTCGTCAGCAGGACCGGATGACGGCGGCACCGCTCCCCGAAACGGCCCGCCCGGCCCCTCTCCCCCGGTACGCCGGCCCGCGCGGAACCCTCGACCGAGTCCGCACCGGCTGTAGGACGCTTCGCCCACGTGGGCTCAGCAGTGGTCACTGCGGCTCTCTCCCGTCCTCGCCCCTACGCGCCGGAACCGACGATCTGCTGTACGGGCGTCATTGCCGGAAGACGCGTCCTTCTGTCCCCACGTTGCTCCGGGGACGCTAACACGAGGGATTTCGCACCGTCCGGACGGTTTCCGGCAAACAAGGGCTCTGTCCCTCGGCCATACGCCGTGCCCCCGCAACGCCGTCGCGTTGCGGGGGCACGGGCACGGTCCTGCGCTGTTACGCCGACCGGGACCCGCCCGGGCGGAACGGGACCGGCCGGGCGGACGGGTCGCGGACCGGGACCGGCCCGACGACGCCGACGGAACCGGGGCGGGTCGGCCGCGCCGCGTCAGCCGAGCGGGCTCAACTGATCCGGGTCAGCCGAGCCGGGTCAGCCGAGCCGGGTCAGCTTCTGGCCGAACGTCGGCTCCACCAGATCGTTCTGCAGTGCCACAGGCACCTTCACCTGGCTGGTGCCCTCACCCACGGTGAGGGTGCCGACGCGGGTGCCTGCCGACGCCGAGTGCGGGATCGCCGTTCCGTCGTCGGTCAGTTCGATCTTGACCGTGAGGCCCGGCCAGCCGACCGCCGACACGTCCTTGGTCGCGACCACCGGGGTACTGCCGCCGAGTCCGTCGGAGACAGTTCCGACGACGTCACCCTTCTTCACGATCTTGGCGTTCTCCAGCAGGTCCTGGGTGGCCAGCATGGCTTCCTTGCTCACCGCGTTGACGGTGTCGATGATCGGGGGCTTGTGCTGCCCCAGCACGGCCCCGACGATCAGCTGATCGGTGTCGCCGACCATCTTGTGCGCGGCGAAGAGCAGGTTGCCTCCGGCCTTGGTGGTGGAGCCGGTCTTGATGCCGAGCGCGCCGTCGTACGGGACGAGGGTGTTGTAGTTCCGCCAGTTCTTGCCCGACGGGTCGGTCCACGACGGCAGCTTGGTGATGGCCATCAGCGCCGGGATCTCCACCAGCTTCTGCCCCAGCTTCACCTGGTCCTCGGCCGAGCTGACCGTGGTCGCGTTGAGGCCGGACGGGTCGGTGTAGGTGGTGTTCTTCATGCCGAGCGACTTGGCGGTGTCGTTCATCTTCTTGACGAACGCCTCCTCGGAGCCCGCGTCCCAGCGCGCCAGCAGCCTCGCGATGTTGTTCGCGGAGGGAATCATGATCGCGGCAAGCGCGTCCTGCTCCGTGAGCTTGTCACCGGCCTTCACCGTGTTGAGCGTCGACTCCCCTTCCGCGTCGAGCTTTCCGTCGGCCTCCGCCTTGGCGTCGATCTCGATGGAAGGGCCCTTTTCGCCCTTCTTCAGCGGGTGGTCCTTGAGCACGATGTATGCCGTCATCGCCTTGGCCACGCTGCCGATCGGCACGGCCTTCTGCTCGCCGAACGAATCCACCTCGCCCAGCCCGGTGGCCGCCATGTAGCCCTGGCCCTCGTCGGGCCACGGCAGGGACGGCTTACTGCCCTTGAAGGTGTATGTCGGCTTCGCCGACATCCGGAGCTCGACGTCCGGGAGCGGGCGCACCATCTGCACGATCGCAAAGACGATCAGCAGGAGCAGGACCAGCGGCGTCCAGATCTTGACCCTGCGGACGGCTACGCGGACCGGCGTGTCCGGCGGCGGGGGCGTGTTCGTCAGCTCGGCCAGCAGGTCGAGCGGCGGCTTGGGCGGCATCGGCTGCTGCGTCGTCCGCTCGGCGGTGACGAACGAGGGCGCGGCGGGGCGTGCGCCGGGCGTCGCCACGGAGGCGGCCGCCGGTTCCTTCGCCGGTCGTATGTCGTCCTGCCGCAGGGGTACGAACTTGCTCGTCCGCTCGGCGTCGGACTCGGGCTTCGGCTCCGAGCCCGGCTTCGTCCTCGACGGGGGCGGGGTGACCTTCAGCGCGGTCGTCGGCTGGTCGACCCCGGCGGCGGACGTCCTGAAGACGGCGGTCGGTTGGTCGACCCCGCGCTCGTCGCCCTTGGCCTCCTCGGCGGCCGCCTTGGCGTTCTCGGCGTCCTTGTCGCCCTTGGTCTCCGTGTCGCCCCGGGGTGCTTCGTCGGCGTCGGCCTTGGGGTCCTTGTCGGTGGCGGCCTCGAAGTCCCCGGAGTTCCTGGAGCCGTTGCCCTCCTCTTCGGCCTCGCCGGCAGCCTCGGAGTCGGCCTCGTCCGCCTCCTTACCCGACGCGGGCCGGGAGTCGGGCTTCCCGGCCTCGGGTCCAGTCCCGGCCTCGGACTTGGCCCCGGGCCTGGACCCGAGCTCGGTCGTCGACCCCGCACCTGCCCCTTCGGCGTCGTCCACGTCGTCCATGTCGCCCTCGGCGTCCGCGTCCGTGCCGACGGCCGCGACGGACCCCGCTTCCTTCCCTGAAGCCCCGGCAGCCTCGGAGTCGGCCTCCTCGCCGTCCGTGCGGTCCGCTCCCGCGTCCTCGGCCGCCGCGGGCTCCGCGGCGTCGTCGCCGCTCTTCGGGCCGTCGTCCTTGGCCACCCAAGCCGCGACCGCCTCACGCAGCCGCGCGTCACCCGGCTCGGGCTTCACGGCGTCCGCGTCGCCGGCACCGCCGGAGCCCTTCGAACCCTCGGCCTCGACGTCGGACGCCCCCGCCGGATTCTCCGGCCTCTCCGAACCCTCCGGAGTCGCCTGGCTCTTCGCGTCCTCCCGGTCCTCGGCAGCGCGCCCCGCCGCACCGGAGCCGTCCGGGCCATCGGAGCCGTCGGTGCCGCCGTCGGAGCCGCCAGAGCCCTCGGTGCGTACCGACGACGGCGTACGGAAGACGGCCGTCGCCGTGTCCGCCTTGCCGTTCCCGGTGCGCTGGGCGTCCGCGCCCTCGTCCCCGCTGTCACCGTCGCCGGACGGACCGGTACGGAGGAGGGCCGTCGCGGTGTCCGTGGCGCCGCCTCCCTCGCCCCCGGCGGACTCTTCGCGGAAGACGGCGAGCCGCGGATCACTCTCGCTCCGAGCCGTGCCCGACGACTTCTGCTGCTTCGACCTGTCGGGGGACTCGCCCGCCACCGATGCCTCCTCCATGCGCCGCGGGGTGGATTCCCGCGCTGTCCGAACCATCTACCAGTGTCCTGTGTGAACCACCGGCCTCGGCTGCTAGACGAGAACGACATACCTACTGGTTCCCATACAAAGCACCCAGGCACTCTCGACAGACCAATGTGAGAGGGGTCACCCTGTCATTCATCCACGCGGGGAGGCATGGATGGGCAGGAGCCGCAGAACAATTCCGGAGGAGCTTCTGTTGCTCGCTCTGGACCCGGCCACGGGTACCACAGCGCAGCCGCAGTCGCTCGACCTCGGCCTCGCCGGAGCTCAGCTAGTGGAGCTGGCTCTGGCAGGACGGATAGCCCCTGACGGGGATCGTATCGCCGTGGTGATGCCGCGGCCGACAGGAGATCCGACTCTGGACTCCGCACTGGAACTGCTGCGCCGACGCGGCAGCCCGGTCCGGGCGGTCCACTGGATCGGCGGACCCCGGCTGGGGCTCCGTCAGATCTACCTCGCGCATCTGGAGCGGTGCGGCATGGTGCATGCCGTGGCGGGCCAGATGTGCGGAGTGCTGCCGACGACTCGCTACCAGGCGACGGACACGGCAATCAGCCGGGACATCAGGGCCAGGCTGGACAGCGCGATCCGCACTGGCGTACCGCCGGACCCGCGGACCGCGGCGCTCGCCGCACTGGCCCACGCGGTCGGACTCGGCAAGCATCTGTACCCCGGGAACGAGGGGCGTTCATCCCGCTCCCGGCTCCGGGACCTGATCAGGCACGACCCGATGGGCGGACTCGTGGCGCACGCCGTGATGGACGTCCAGAACGGAGCGGTCGCGCAACCGCGCCGCACCCAGGCGGGCGGAATGCCGTTGCAACCGCAAGCGCAGTCGCGTCGCGGCCGCATGGCGCACACCGCGGCCCGCTAGGGCCGCACCGGCCCACGCACCGCACCACCGCCGCACACAAGCACCACATCACGCCACATCGCATGATGTCGCTCCACCGCAGCACCTCACGACGTCAAAGCGCCGTACCGCGGCAACACGTCGAACCCCAGAACCACCAGCACCATCAACGCCACAAGCAAGACGAACAGCATCACCCCCATCAGCACCATCAGCACCGCGGGACCACCCCAACCGAACACCGCCGTACCGTCATCACCAGGAGCCGGTCCGGGAGCCGCACCGAGCGCGGGGCAGCCGTCAACCACGGCTGCCCCGCGCACTCGTCTGTGTCCATTTCTCAGCGCACCCCCTGCCGGGGGTGGCAATCTGCTCAGCAGTAGATACGCACAGCTACTACATACAGCTACATAGCCGGAGGTGCTGTTTCCGTGCCGTCCCACGTCAATCCCACCGTCAGGCGACGCCGGTTGGGCCAGGAATTGCGCCGACTGCGCGAACTCAAAGGCATGACGGCCGAGGAGGTGGCCGAACGGCTGCTGGTCTCCCAGTCGAAGATCAGCCGTCTGGAGAACGGCCGCCGCTCCATCAGCCAGCGCGATGTCCGCGACCTCTGCGGAGTGTACGAGGTCGAGGACCACCGGATCGTCGAATCGCTCATGCAGATGGCCAAGGACTCGCGCCAGCAGGGCTGGTGGCACGCCTTCGGCGACATCCCGTACAGCGTCTACATCGGTCTGGAGACCGACGCCGAGTCCCTTCGCGTGTACGAACCGCAGGTGGTTCCGGGCCTGTTGCAGACCCGGGGCTACGCCGAGGCGCTGATCAACGGCGCGTTGCCCGAGGCCCCGCCGAACGACATCGAGAAGCGCGTCACCGTCCGGGCCCGCCGCCAGGACCGGATCACCACGCCCGAGCAGCCCCTGCGACTGTGGGCGGTCATCGACGAGTCGGCGCTGCGCCGCATGGTCGGCGGCAAGCAGGTGATGATCGAGCAGTTGGAACAGCTGGTCGAGCTGTCGCACCTGCCGCATGTCACCGTGCAGGTGCTGCCGTTCGACATGGGCGCCCACCCCGGTATCAACGGGCAGTACGCCGTTCTGGAATTCCCGGACGCCGCGGATTCCAGCGTCGTCTACATCGAGGGCGTCACCAGCGATCTGTATCTGGAGAAGGCCCACGACGTACAGCGATACAGCGTCATGTACGAACACCTGCGGGCGCAGTCGCTGAATGTGGAACAAAGCCGGATTTTCATCGGTGAGATCGCGAAGGAATACGCCCAGCGCACCGACCTCTGACGGGAGAACCAAAAGTCCGTGATGCTGGAAATGAACCTATTTCTCGGAGCGGCGACGGCAAGGTACACCGTCGCCACCCCACGAGGGAAGACCTGGCTGGTACATACCACTAGGTCGAGTGAACGCCCCCTTCGCTCCAGGAGCTTGCCGAGTAGCGTCGATCACGCCAACGAAAAACGTTGACCGAAAACGTTGTTGGTGTCTTTCGCACGACCACACGACTCTCTGAAACTGAAGCGGAGTGAAAATGGCCATTCGTCAGGGTGCTACGGACAAGTGGACGAAGTCATCGTATTCCGGGGGCAACGGCGCATGCGTCGAAGTCAGGTCGCCTTTGGTACAGGCCGTCGCCGTACGCGATTCGAAGGCTCCCGAGGGCCCTTCGATCAACTTCGTCCCCGCCGCGTGGAACGCCTTCGTACGTGACATCGGCAAGGGCGCCGTCGACGCCTGATCGATACCGTTCGGAGCCCGCGTCGCAGCACCGGTTCCGGTGCTGCCGGCAGCCCTCTCGACTGGTTCGCCGTCCTGGCCGAGAGGGCTCACCGCTCCACCGGGGCCTCGCCCCGATGGCCGTGCCAAGACCGCCGGCCACCCGACGGCCACCAACACTTCCCGTCGCACCGGGCCCCCGGCCGCCCCAACGGCCGCTCGACTCGGTGCACGGCCGGGCCGCCCGTCAGCGCAGCTGATCGACGTACGCGTCCGTCCCGGGCACGGTCGGGATGAACGGCGCCACCAACTCCACCCGTCCCAGCCCGGTTTCCGCGACAGCCGCGTCAAGTCCGGAGAAGCGTCCGTCCCAGCAATCGCGCGGGTCCTCCTGGAGGAACCACAGCAGGGTCAGCCGGGTGTCGACACCCTCGACCTGTTTCACATAGGCCATGCGGTCGCCGGGCAGCGGGGTGGGGCGGAAGACGGTCACCATCGCAGCCGGTGAACCCGCCAGCCGCTCCGGCAGGTGCCGCGAGCGCAGCCATTCCAGCAACTCCGCCCGCCGCCCCGCCTCTTCGGCGTCGACCACCTGGAGGACCAGGCCCTGATAGGGGTGGTCGAGCGCGTGGAAGTCCCGCGGGCCCGCGGGGCCGTCGCGGTAGACCGTGGCCTCGTGGTCCTGGAACGACGTGAAGACGTGCGTACGGTCGTGGTGGACCCGGCCGTCCCGGTTCAGCCGCTTGTTGATCGTGACGGTCCAGCGCATGTGATCGTCGTAGCGCCCTTCCGTCACCCAGTACGTCGACAAGTAGCAGCCCGCGCCGACCGGTTCGGCCACGGCGGACTTCTCCGGGTACCGCATTTCCCGCAGTTCGCGGGTGGCCACCCAGCGGCGGCCCGCGAACATCCAGGGCATCGCCATGGCACCCGCGTAGTAGTGATCGTCCTCGTACCAGCGGTTGTACGCGTACTCGTGGCCCGGGTGCGGCTCGACCAGGGTGATCAGCGCATGGCCCGGGCGGACTCCGTACGGTCCCGACGCGGCCAGTTCGGCGTAGATGTCGCTGCGCACCCCGTCGCCCACGCCGTCAACGACGCCATCGCCCAAGCCACCACTCACGCCACCACTCATGCCATCGCTCATGCCGTCCCCACCTCCTTGTCCCTTCCGTGTCCCTTCCGTACTCCGCTACGGCGATCTACTCTGACGTTCCGTCAGATAATCCGCCAGAGTCGGGAGGCCGACGATGCCGCTCACGGGGAAGACCGTCGTCGTGTCCGGAGTGGGCGCCGGGCTCGGACACCAAATCGCGGCGACGGTGGTACGGGACGGCGGCAACGCGGTCCTCGGGGCGCGCACCGGCGCGAACCTCGCCAGGTCGGCCGCGGAGATCGACCCGGAGGGCCGCCGTACCGCCCACCGGGCCACCGACATCACGGACGAGGCCCAGTGCGAGGCGCTCGCCGGGCTGGCGCTGGAGCGGTTCGGGCGGCTCGACGCGGTGATCCACGTGGCGGCGCGCGACGACCACTTCGGCGGGGTCGAGGACGCCGACTTCGCCGCCTGGCGATCGGTGGTCGACGTCAACCTGCTCGGCACGCTGCGGATGACCCGCGCCTGCCTGCCCGGGCTCAAGGAGCGGGGCGGCTCGGTGGTCCTCATCGGCACGCAGTCGTCGGTGGCCGCCCCGACCCAGGTGCGACAGGCGGCGTACGCGGCCTCGAAGGGGGCGCTGACCTCGGCGATGTACTCCATGGCCCAGGAGTTCGGCCCGTACCGGATCCGGGTGAACACGGTCCTGCCCGGCTGGATGTGGGGCCCTCCGGTGCAGGCGTACGTACGGTTCACGGCGCACTCCGAGGGCGTGCCCGAGGACGAGGTGCTCGGCCGGCTCACCGGGCGCATGGCCCTGCCGGACCTCGCCACGGACGGCGACGTCGCCGAGGCCGCCGCGTTCCTGGCCTCGGACCGGGCGAGAGCGATCACCGGGCAGTCGCTTCTGGTCAACGCGGGCGAGCTGATGCGGTAGCCGGTGGTGGGCAGCCGACGGACGACGCCCGTGGCCGGACCGCCACCGGATCCGCGGCACGTCGCACGCGCGGTCGGCGGGTCGGACGTACGGGCAACGGTTCACGCGCGGATGGCCGACCGGCCGCCGGAGGGTCAGAGGCGCGGGTAGCGGTTCAGCCAACCGCGCGCGACAGCGGAGGGGCTGTGCAGAGCCGGCCCCTGGGTCATCTCCATCGCGAAGTCGTCGGCCAGCTCCAGAACGGTGGGCCGCCCCTCAAGTTCCGCGAGCCAGGCGGGCGGCAGCGCGGTCTCGCCGTGCAGCGCGCCGAGCAGCGCCCCGCACAGGGAGCCCGTGGCCGCGGAAGGGCCGCCGTGGTTGACGGCCAGCCTCAGGCCGTGCCGTATGTCCTCGCTGACCAGGGCGCAGTACACGGCGACGGCCAGCACGTCCTCCGCGGTGTCCGTGACGCCCAGCGACTCGATCAGCGCAGGGCCCGGTATGCCCTGGCGCACCGTGCCGAGGGCCCGCTTCAGCGCCTCGGTGACGGGTTCGTGCCCCTGGCGCTCCGTGAGCAGCGCCAGGGCTTGCTGCACGGAACCGTCCAGGGTCTCGCCCCGGGCCAGTCCGTGCATGATGACGGCGAGACCGCCCGCGGAGAGCAGGGCGGCCGGGTGGCCGTGGGTCTGGGCGGCGCATTCGACGGCCAACTGGAGGACGAGCTGGGACTCCCAGCCGACGAGCAGGCCGAACGGCGCCGACCGGGTGAGGGCCGCCGAATCCCGTGCGGTGGGGTTCTTGGGCTTGTCGAGCGTGCCCATGGTGGTGTCGCCCAGGCCGTTGAGGCAGGTACGGGCGGGGGCGCGCCGCGCGTACAGCCACTCCTGCTGGGCGAGCCAGCCGTTGTCCTCGCGCCGCTCGTCGGGCCCCCAGTCGTGCTGGGTGGCCGCCCACCGCAGATGGGCCCGGTGCACATCGGTGGGCGGGTGCCAGGCACCCGTGTCGCGCCGCACCTGGGCGCGGATCAGCCCGTCGACGGTGAACAGGCTGAGCTGAGTGACGGCGGTGACGGTACCTCGCCCGCCGTGCGCGGGCTCGAAGTCGGTGACGCCGTCGGTGCCGTGGGCGGCCCGGATCTCTTCGAGTGCGAGCCCGTGGACCCCGGCTCCCAGCGCGTCCCCGATGGCCCCGCCCAACAACGCGCCACGCACCCGGCTGCGGAAGTCCTGCTGCTCGGCACGGCCCCAGACAGCCGTGGTCCCTGTGCTCACCGCGCCCCTCCCCGTCGGGCAGCCCGCCTGTGACTGCGCAGCACTGTAATCGAACAGGAACGGCCGGTAGAGGGCGCCGATCTGGGTACGCGTGGGTATGTGGACGGACGTCCCGCAGGTCGTTTTTGACCGGCCGGACGGCTGCCCGGAAGCCTCTCGGACATGTCGGCCGGGCCGCGTTCGCGGGATGCGCCGCCGGGCGTCGAGGTACGTGCGCGGGTACGGATCGGGTCACCGCCGTCGTGCGGGCCGCCCGTCGTGACCGGCGCGGAGGCCGGCGAGGAAGCCCAGTCCGGGAGCATTTTCCCAGCATGCGGACGACCGCCCCTGCGAACACCAGGGCACTGGCCGCGAGCAGGCCGCGTTCCTCGCCGAGTCGGCGCCGTACCACCGAGGGCAGGGACCCGGACGGCTCGGGCCCGAGCGGGCTGCCCGGGGCCGGTCGGCTGCGGCAGGCCCTGTCCCGGGCCCGGCCCCGGGACCTCAAGGGCTGACGGGACCTCCGGCGCCGATGGGGCCGACGGGGTGCTTGTGTCGGCCGGACAGGCGCTCGTATCGGCCTGTCAGGGGCTCGTCCCGTCCGATGGCCTCCGGGCCGGGCCGGGCCGAAGGCACACGGCTCAGTCCGGCAGCACGGGCAGCAGTTCCGGGAGGTGGCCGTCGGACGCGGCGGCCGCCGCCACCCGTTCCTCGGGCACCTCGCCGTAGAGCGTCGTACGCGGCTTCGCCGGGCGGCCGGCCAGTTCGGCGATGGCGACCAGGTCCTGGATCGACCGGTACGAGCCGTAACTCGACCCGGCCATGCGGGAGATGGTTTCCTCCATCAGCGTGCCGCCCAGGTCGTTCGCGCCGGAGCGCAGCATCTCCGCCGCGCCCTCCGCGCCCAGCTTCACCCAGCTGGTCTGGATGTTGGTGATGTGCGGGTGGAGCAGCAGCCGGGCCATGGCGGTGACGGCCCGGTTGTCGCGGTCGGTGGGGCCGGGGCGGGCGATGCCCGCCAGGTAGACCGGGGCGTTGGTGTGGATGAACGGGAGGGTGACGAATTCGGTGAACCCGCCGGTCTCCTGCTGGAGTTCGGCGAGTGTCCGCAGGTGGCCGAGCCAGTGCCGGGGCTGGTCGACGTGCCCGTACATCATGGTGGAGGAGGAGCGCAGGCCCACCTCGTGGGCGGTACGGATGACCTCCAGCCAGGTGGCGGTGGGCAGCTTGCCCTTGGTGAGGACCCAACGGACCTCGTCGTCCAGGATCTCGGCCGCGGTGCCGGGGATCGATCCGAGCCCGGCCTCCTTCGCGGCGATCAGCCAGTCGCGGATGGACATGCCGGTGCGGGTGGCCCCGTTGACGACCTCCATCGGGGAGAAGGCGTGCACGTGCATGCCGGGGACGCGTTCCCGCACCGCGCGGGCGATGTCGAAGTACGCGGTGCCGGGCAGGTCGGGATGGATGCCGCCCTGCATGCAGACCTCGACGGCGCCGACGTCCCACGCCTGCGCGGCCCGGTCCGCGACCTGGTCCAGGGAGAGGGTGTACGCGTCGGCGTCGGTGCGCCGCTGCGCGAAGGCGCAGAAACGGCAGCCGGTGTAGCAGACGTTGGTGAAGTTGATGTTCCTGGTGACGATGTACGTGACGTCGTCGCCGACGACGTCCCGGCGCAGGGTGTCCGCGATCCGGCACAGTTCGTCGAGGGCCGGGCCGTCGGCGTGGAACAGGGCGAGCGCCTGGTCGTCGGTGAGCCTCGTCGGGTCGGCGGCGGCCTGGCTCAGCGCCTCGCGCACGTCGGTGTCGATGCGGGACGGGACCATGCCGGGGGCGGCGGCCTCGCGCAGCGCGCCCCAGTCCCCGTACACCTCGTCGAAGTCCTCGCGGCGGTCGCCGGTACGGCCCTCGGTGTCGATGGTGCGGTGCAGGTCGGTGCGGCCGGAGGCGCCGAACTCCTCGTCGGGTTCCTGCCAGGGCAGACCGGACGGGATCGCGCCCTCCTTCGCCAGCCCTGTCTCCGGGTCGGCGAGGGCGCGGACGTGCGGGAGCAGGCGCGGGTCGAGCCAGGGTTCGCCGCGCCGGACGAACTCCGGGTAGATGGTGAGACGTTCGCGCAGCGTGAAGCCCGACTCGGCAGTCCTGGCCGCGAGTTCGTCGATGTGCGGCCAGGGGCGTTCGGGGTTGACGTGGTCGGGGGTGAGCGGGGAGACGCCGCCCCAGTCGTCGATGCCCGCGCCGATGAGCAGCGCGTACTCGGCGTCGACGAGATTGGGCGGGGCCTGGATGCGGGCGGACGGGCCGAGGATGTGCCGGGCGACGGCGATGGCCGCGGCGAGTTCCTCCAGCTCGGCGTCGGGCATGCCGCGCATCGCCGTGTCCGGCTTGGCGCGGAAGTTCTGGAGGATGACTTCCTGGATGCCGTGGTAGGCGCGGGCGGTCCGGCGGAGCTCGAAGAGGGCGTCGGCGCGTTCCTCGTACGTCTCGCCGATGCCGATCAGGACGCCGGTGGTGAACGGGACGTTGGAGCGGCCCGCGTCCTCCAGGACGCGCAGGCGTACGGCGGGTTCCTTGTCCGGGGAGCCGTGGTGCGGGCCGCCCGGTTCGGACCACAGGCGGGTCGCGGTCGTCTCCAGCATCATGCCCATGGAGGGGGCGACCGGCTTGAGACGCTGGAGGTCGGTCCAGGTCAGCACGCCGGGGTTGAGGTGCGGCAGGAGGCCGGTCTCCTCCAGGACCCGGATCGCCATGGCACGTACGTAGGCGAGGGTGTCGTCGTATCCCTCGGCCTCCAGCCACTCCCGGGCCTCGGGCCAGCGGTCCTCGGGCCGGTCGCCCAGCGTGAACAGCGCTTCCTTGCAGCCCAGGGCCGCGCCCTCACGGGCGATGGCCAGCACCTCGTCGGGCGACAGGAACATCCCGTGGCCGGCACGCCGGAGCTTGCCGGGGACGGTGACGAACGTGCAGTAGTGGCACCTGTCGCGGCAGAGCCGGGTCAGCGGGATGAAGACCTTGCGCGAGTACGTGATGACCCCGGGCCGTCCGGCGGCTTCGAGACCGGCGTCGCGCACCCGGGCCGCCGACGCGGCCAGATCCGTCAGGTCGTCGCCCCGAGCCTGGAGCAGCACCGCGGCCTCGGCGACGTCGAGGGCGACGCCGTCACGGGCACGTTTCAGGGCGCGCCGCATGGCGTTGGTGGTCGGGCGTCCGCTCTGGGGATCGGTCATGGACCGAGCATACGAGCGAGAGCCGCGCCCCGGACCAGTGCCTCGGCGGGGCGGGTGCCCGACCGGGCGGGCACCCGACGGGGGTGGGCGCCGGGGCCCGGCGCCGTGAAGCACCCGGCAGGGCACACCGTAAAACCGGTGGCTCGGGAACCGGAGGCGTTGTTACCGTGCTCGGACCCGGCCACGGTGTCGACCGTGGATGACCTGTGGGCGCTTGCCCCGGAAAGTAGTTGATGTATGCCCCGGCCAGTGGTTCCGAGCCTCCCTCGTCGCGCCCCCAGTGCGTCGGGGCGACCGGACCCGCGCGTGCCCGCATTCCCGCGGCACCTCGCGGCATCCCACTGACACACGGCCTGACACACGGTCCCGCTGACGCGAGGTCCTCGGCACGAGGCCCCGCTGACACGCGGTGACGTCGGCACGCGATCCCGGATACGTGGCTTCGCCTCTGCACGGTTTCGCCTCTGCACGGTTTCGCCTCTGCACGGTTCCGCTTCTCTTCCGTGCGCCGACACGTCCTGCCGTGCGGATGTCGTGGTTCTCCGGTTCCATGCCCCGCGAGGGCGACTCGGTCCTTCCCTGCTGCATTGCTCATCCTCTTCGGCAAGGAGAACACCGGGTGTCCACCAAGCATCCCCGCCACCGCTCGTCCACGTCTTCCACGTCTTCCACGTCTTCCGACTCCTCCTCGTCCACGCCCGTCGCGCACGGTCACGGCGCCGGTGCCGTCCTGAGAACCGGCACCTTCACCTGCCTGTGGTGCGGGCTGACCATCGCCACGCTCGCCCCGGACGGCAGCCGCCGCAACCACTGCCCCAGCTGCCTGCACTCGCAGCACTCCCTCGACCACGTCGAGGGCGGACCGTCCGACTGCGGGGGCCGCATGACCCCGATCTCCATCGCGGTACTGCGCACCGGCGACTGGATGGTCATCCACCGCTGCACCCGCTGCGACGAGCTGACCTCCAACCCGGTCTGCGGGGACGACAACCAGCTCATCCTGATGCGGATGGCCGTGCGCCCGCTGGCCCAACCGCCCTTCCCGCTCGAAGCGTTCGGCGACCTGTGACCGCCCGGCCGCTACCGAGGAGAGGACGGAGGTCCCGCCATGCCACGACGTAGACCGCGTCGATCGGCCCATCACCGGCCGCAGCGCCGCAAGGACGTCCTGCACGGCCCGGACGGCGCCCGGGGCGACGCGTTCCGCTGCGTCGGCTGCCGACTCGACGTGCCGCTGAGCGCACCGGGCACCGCCCACCGCAACCACTGCCCGCACTGCCTGACCAGCCTGCACGTCGACCGTCGGATACCGGGCGACCGGGCGTCGGAGTGCCGCGGCAGGATGGCGGCGCTGAGCCTGTCCGTCCGCCCGGACGGGGAGTGGGCGCTCATCCACGAGTGCCTGTCCTGCGGCGAGCTGAGCGTCAACCGCATCGCGGGGGACGACAACGCCCTCGCGTTGATGCGGATGGCGGTGCGCCCCCTGGCGGGCACCGCCGTCCCCGTACGGGCCCTGCTCGTGCTGTGACGCGGACCGGCCCCGGTCGCCGCCGCCCGACAGGGGACGGTGGCTGCGACCGGGGCCGGGAAGCGGATCACCACGAGAAGCGGCCCGAACAGGGACGGACCCGGGCCGTCAAACGGACATGCGCATGGACACGCGTACGGGCGCGGATACGGATACGAGTACGGGCGCGGTCACAGGAACTCCGCGTACGCGTCCAGCGCCCGGAGCACCTCCGCCTCCCCCGCGGGCGGAAGTTGCAGCACGACCTCCTCGATGCCGAGGTCCGCGTAGTGCGCCAGCTTCCCCCGGTTCGGGACCACCGCGTACGGGACCACATGGAGCTGCTTCGGGTCGCGGCCGGCCGCCTCCCAGGCGGTGCGCAGCTTCGGCAGCGACTCCGTGAGGCCGCCTCCGCCGATCGGGAGCCAGCCGTCGGCGTGCCGAGCGATGTGGTCGAACAGCTTCGGGCCCGCCGCGCCGCCGAACAGGGTGCGGGGGCCGTTCACGGGGCCGCGCGGACGCTGCACCGGCTTGGGGTACGCGTGACTGGCCCGGACCGAGCCGAACTCGCCCTCGTATGCGGTCGGTTCGTCCTCCCACAGAGCGTGCATCAGGGCCAGGCGGTCATGGGTGAGCGCGCGGCGGGCCGGCCAGTCCACTCCGTGGTCGGCGGCCTCCTCGACGTTCCAGCCGTAGCCGACGCCCAACGTGAACCGGCCGCCGGAGAGGTGGTCGAGGGTGGCGATCCGCTTCGCCAGGTCGATCGGGTCGTGCTGGGCGACGAGCGTGATGCCGGTGCCGAGGTCGAGGTGTTCGGTGACGGCGGCGGCCTGGGCGAGGGCGACGAAGGGGTCCAGGGTGCGGCCGTACTCGGACGGGAGTTCGCCGCCCATGGGGGCGGGGGTCTCCCTGCTCACCGGGATGTGGGTGTGCTCGGGCAGGTAGAGCCCGGAGAAGGCGCGCTGTTCGAGCTCACGGGCGAGCCTCAGCGGCGTGATCGTCTCATCGGTGAGAAAGATCGTCGTGGCGATCCGCATGGGAAAGGGCACCTCCGTCGTGGTCGGTCCGGTGACGGCCCCAACGTATGCCGTACGCCGCGCGAAACCGAGCGCCTCCGTCGGCTCATGACGGCCCTTCAGCCCATCACGGCCTCGACGAGGCAGGTGACCGCCCCCACGCCCGCCCCGTAGCCGGGAACCGCGAGCAGCGGCCATGGCACCGGCCGGGGGGCGAGGACGCGTACGTGGAAGGCGAAGTCGCGGTACTGGGGCATGCCTTCGGTGCCGGGCAGCACCATGAAGCGCGGCTGCACCAGGCAGAACAGCCACCAGTCCAGGACCAGCAGGTCGAAGAGCACGAGGGCGAGGAAGCAGAACGCACCCAGGGCGAAGGGCGGCCAGAAGCCCAGCGGGCCGTCCGCCCGGTCGCGCAGCGCGAGCACGCCGCCCACGGGCACCGCGACGAACACCAGCGCGTTCAGCAACCCGGCCGCGGCGGCGACGCGCCTTCCGCGCTCGCTCTGACTGCCGTACCGCTCCCGGATCGCCGGTGGATAGTCCGCGAGCAGGGCGTCACGGGCCACCAGGAGGGCCCCGACGACGACCATGGTGAACAGTGCGACCAGAACGAGCGCGGAGGCGAGGGCGACCCCCACCAGATCCCAGCGGTCCATGAGGGACACCCTAGAGGAATTTAGGTGTGCCTACCCTAACGACCTCGTCCACGATTGGCAGTGGGGGAAGGAGCGGCGTCTGGGGCCTTCGAATCCAAGGCGGAGGAGGGAGTCGGATGGGGTCTCCCCTGCTCGAAAGCAGCTGAGAGCTCGGGGAAGGAGCGTCGGCAACTGACGACAACGCCGGAGGCGGAGGTCCCAGACACCGCGACGCCGCTGCCAATCGTGAACGAGGTCGTAAGTTTTCCTGTATCCGTGCGCCTCGCTACCCGTGCCTGGTGCGCCACTTCCGGCGCCCGGCTGCGCTCCGCTTCCCACGCCCGGTGTGCGCTGCTTCCCGCATCCGGTGCGCCTCGCCGCCAGGAGGGTCACAGTGGAAGAAGGGGCACCGGGGGCTTCCGGAGGAGGTGTCGGGATGAACACGACCGGCGCGGGAGACGAACGGCTCCGGCCCCCCGACGGACGCTCCGGGGGCGACGCACGACGCGCCGGAGCGGCGCGGCGGGCAGCATGGCATTCCGGGGCGTCGGCGGCGTCCGCGCCCTGTTTCGTCGTGCAGATCCACCAGGCGCGGCGCATGCACTTCGACTTCCGGCTGGAGGTCGGCGGCGTGCTGAAGTCGTGGGCGGTGCCCCGCGGCCCCTCGGAGAATCCGCGCGAGCGGCGGCTGGCCGTCGCCACCCAGGACCATCCGCTGGAGTACCGCACCTTCGAGGGCGTCATCACGAAGGGCCGGTACGGCGGCGGCACGGTGATCGTCTGGGACCAGGGCATCTACCACCCGCTCAGCCACGACCGCTGGGGCACCCCCGTGCCGTTCGAGCAGGCGCTGCAGGACGGGCACGCCACCTTCTGGCTGGACGGCATCAAGCTGCACGGCGAGTTCGCCCTGACCCGTTTCAAGGGCGGCAGCGGGCACGACGTTCCGGGCGAGGAGGTGTGGCTGCTGATCAAGGCCAGGGACGGGCAGGCCACGCACGACGGACCGGACGCCCCCGACCCGTACCTGGCCCGCTCCGCCCGCACCGGCCGCACCCTGGCGCAGGTCGCCGCCGAGGAAGGAGGCGGGGCCCCGTGACCGCGCGCGACACCCCGACCGCCCGCGAGACCGTGGAAGTCCTGCTCGACCGCCACGGGACCACCTACGCGGCCGAGGCCGGCATCCGGCTGCGCAACACCCCGCAGCCGCTGTACCAGCTCCTGGTGCTCAGCGATCTGCTCAGCGCCCGCATCCGGGCGTCGGTGGCGGTGGCGGCGGCCCGCGCGCTGTTCGCCCACGGCCTGCGCTCCCCGGACCGGATGCGGGACGCGACCTGGCAGGAAAGGGTCGACGCGCTGGGCGAGGGCGGCTACCGGCGCTACGACGAGCGGACCGCCACCCAGCTCGGCGAGGGCGCGGAGCGCCTGCTCCACGACTACGGGGGTGATCTGCGGCGGCTGCGCGCGGAGGCCGACGGGGATCTGGACGTGCTGCGGGCCGGGCTGCGCCGGACCCCGGGCATCGGCCCGTCCGGGGCGGACATCTTCCTGCGCGAGGTGCAGGCCGTATGGCCGGAGACGGCGCCCTTCGTGGACGGGAAGGCCCTCCAGGGCGCCGAGAAGCTCGGGCTCCCCACCTCACCGGCACAGCTCGCGCGGCTGGCCGAGGAGGCGGAGCACGGCGGGCGGGCCGGGCGGGGCCGCCGGGGCGGGCAGGCGTCGCGGGACGCCACCGGGACCGGGCCCGAGGACGGGACCGCGGTGCTCGCGGCGGCCCTGGTGCGGGCCGCCCTGGACAAGCACGTCGTGGAGGACGTCATCGAGCACGCCGGGTGAGACGTCCCCAGGAACGGCCGGCTCCGGGAACGCCGGCCCGGGAAACACCGCCCCGGAAAGGTCGGCCGGGGACGCCGGCACGAGCAGCGCCGGGCCGGATGACGACGGCCCAGGCACGCTCCCGGCCGGGGACCTCAGTCCGCCACGACGAGCGCCGGGGTCTCCTTGGTCAGCACCTCGCCACGGAAGAAGGCCGGGCTGCGGCGCTGCATCACGAGCATCAGCACCAGGCCGAGCAGCAGCAGTCCGACGCCGATCACGAACACCGAGCCGACCCCGAGGACGGACGAGCCGGAGCCGTACGCCGGGTTCCACATGTCGCACAGGGTCTTGACGAAGACCGCGCTGAGCAGGATGCCGCCGACGACCGGGAACAGGCCCTTGAAGGCCAGGTCGCGGAAGGAGCGGGTCAGGTCGGCGCGGAAGTACCAGGCACAGGCGAAGGCCGTCAGCGCGTAGTAGAAGCAGATCATGAGGCCGAGCGCGTAGATCGTGTCGACCAGGACGTGCTCGCTGACCAGGGTCATGACCGTGTAGAAGATGCCGGTCGCCACGCCCGCCGTGACGGTGGCCCTGCCCGGGGTCCGGAAGCGGGGGTGGACGCGGGCGTACGAGGCGGGCAGGGCCTCGTACGTGGACATCGCCAGGACCGTACGGGCCACCGGGATGAAGGTGGTCTGGAGGCTCGCGGCGGCGGAGGCCAGGACGGCGACGAACAGCAGGATCCCGAGGCCGGGGCCCATCACCGGACCGGCGAGCGCCGCGAAGACGTTGTCGGAGGTGTCCGGGTTGGCCAGGCCCAGCCCGGAACTGCCGGAACCGACGGCCATCTGGGCGGCGACACCCGTCGCCAGGTAGGAGCCGACGAGCACGACCATCGCGATGAGGGCGGCGCGGCCGGGGGTCTTCTCACTGCCGACGGTCTCCTCGTTGGCGGTCAGACAGGCGTCCCAGCCCCAGAACATGAAGATCGACAGCGACAGTCCCGCCGTGAACGCCGCGAAGGACTGCACCGCGAACGGGTTCAGCCAGGACCACGAGAAGTCCAGCGAGGTGGCGAACTCGCCGCTGCCCGCCTTCTGCACCGCCATCGCCACGAACACCGCGAGAACGACGAGTTGGAGGCCGACCAGGGTGTACTGGACGCCCTTGGTGGCGGTCATGCCCCGGTAGCTGATCGCTGTGGCGACCGCGATCAGGGTCAGACAGGTGAGGATGTGGACGGGCTTGCTGTCGTCCAGGGCGGCGATCGAGGAGTTGCCCGTGACCTCGCCCGCGAGGAGCCAGAAGTACGAGGTCGCGACGCCCGCCAGGTTGGACAGGACGATGATCGTCGCGATGACGAGGCCCCAGCCGCACATCCAGCCGACGCGCGGGCCGAACGCCTTCACCGTCCAGGTGAAGGAGGTCCCGCAGTCGGGCACGGCCTTGTTCAGCTCGCGGTACGCGAAGGCGACGAGCAGCATCGGCAGGAAACCGGCCAGGAAGACGGCAGGCATCTGCACCCCGACCTCGCCCGCGGTGGAACCGAGGGTGGAGGTGAGGCAGTAGACGGGCGCGACGGTGGAGACGCCGATGACGGCGCTTCCCATCAGGCCGACGGAGTTCCCGCCCAGGCCCTTGCCGCGTACTCCGTCGCCGCGCGCACCGCCGTCCGCCGGGGCGGCTCCCCGTACCGTGTCTCCGGCCCGTGGCCGCACGTCCAGCTGTGTCATGGAAAGGACGTTAAGCCCTGCGATTTCCACATCCGGATGATGAGACTCCGTCACCTCGCCCTTGAATTTCTCGTTACAGATGGGTGAAGTTGACCTCAATCGAAGGCTCACACCCCATAACGGCATCCAATGTGAAGGTCGACTCGACTTGCAGCGCCGTACGGGAATCGCAGTACTGTCCGTTTTGTGTGCATTCAAAAATTTCCCATGGGTGTCCGCTCAGCGGACACCCATGGCGGTACGGGGCCTCACCCGGGCCAGACGATCGCCTGGAGTTCGCTGTACGCGTGCAGTGCGTACGAGCCGACGTCGCGGCCCACCCCGCTCTTCTTGAACCCCCCGAACGGGGCCTCCATGTTCCGTCCGACGGTGTTCACTCCGACCCCTCCGGCGCGCAGCCGACGGGCGATCCGGAAGGCTCGGGCCACGTCCGAGGACCAGACGTAGTCGATCAGTCCGTAGTCGCTGTCGTTGGCCAGCGCGATGCCCTCCTCCTCGTCGTCGAAGGGAACGACCACGACGACCGGACCGAAGATCTCCTCACGGACGACACGCATGTCGTTTGTGCAGTCGGCGAGGAGGGTGGGGGCGACGTAGAAGCCCCGCTCGAATCCGCGGCCGGAGGGCCGCTCGCCCCCGGTGACGATGCGCGCGCCCTCCTTGCGGCCGAGTTCGACGTACGACTCGACGCGGTCGCGGTGGGCGGCGGAGATGACCGGGCCGACGACCGTGCCCCGATCCGTGGGATCGCCCACCGTCAGCCGGTCCGCGTATGCGGCGAGCCTGCCGAGCAGAGCGTCGTGGACGCCGCGCTGGACGAGCACCCGGGTCGGCGCGGTGCAGATCTGGCCGCTGTAGAAGGAGAAGGCGGTGCCGATGCCCGCCGCGGCGGAGTCGAGGTCGGCGTCGTCCAGCACGACGGCGGCCCCCTTCCCGCCCAGTTCCATCAGCTGCCGCTTCATGGCGCGCCCGCAGACCTCGCCGATGCGCCGGCCGACGGCGGTGGAACCGGTGAAGCTGACCATGTCGACGTCCGGAGCGTCGACGGCGGCCTCGCCCGCCTCGGGGCCGGAACCGGTGACGACGTTGACGACGCCCGCCGGGACACCCGCCGCCTCCAGTGCCTCGGTCATCCGGTAGACGGAGAGCGGGTCCTGCGGCGCGGGTTTCACGACGACCGTGTTGCCCATGGCCAGCGCGGGAGCGATCTTCCCGGCCGGGTTGGCCCAGGGGTTGTTGTACGAGGTGATACAGGTGACGACGCCCACCGGCTGACGCACCGCGAGCGCTCCGAAGACGCCGGCCCGGCCCATCGGCCCGGCCTCGTTGATCTGCGGCGCGACCGGCTCCTCGGCCGGTTCCAGGGCGCCCCTGGCGTACCGGCGGAAGCGGGCGGCGCCGACGGCGACCTGCATGCCCCGGGCGGTTCCCGTCGTGGCGCCGCTCTCCGCCTGGGCGAGCGCGGCGTGGGCCGGGAGGTCGCGCAGCATCAGGTCGGCGGCCCGGTCCAGGATCGCGGCCCGCTCCTCGGGGCGGGTGCGCGACCAGCCGTCCAGCGCCTCGCGCGCGGCGGCGGCGGCCGCGTGCACCTGCTCGCGGCTCGCCTCGGGAGCGAGGCCGACGACCTCCTCGGTGGCCGGGTTCACGATCTCGTAGTGTCCGTGGTCCGGTTCGGTCCACCGGCCGCCGATGAAGAGGCGCCACTCCGTCCGGTTTCCGTCGCTCATGCGGTGCTCACCGTCCGGGTGTCGCGGCCGGAGCGGAGCACCGTGCCGGGGACCGCGCCGGTCACCTTGTCGTCGCGCAGGGTCTCGACCCCGTTGACGCGGACCGACACGATGCCGATGGCCCTGGAGTCGAGGCGGGGGCTGTCGCCGGGCAGGTCGTGGACGAGGGTGGCGGGTCCGGCGTCGACGCGTTCGGGGTCGAAGAGGACGAGATCGGCGTGGAAGCCCTCCTCGATCCGCCCCCGCTCGCGCAGTCCGAACAGCCGGGCCGGGTCGTCCGTGAGCATCCTGACCGCCTGTTCCAGGGGCACGAGCCCGCGTCGGCGCAGGCAGTCCCCGAGGAACCGGGTGGTGTACGGGGCGCCGCACATGCGGTCCAGGTGGGCGCCCGCGTCGGAGCCGCCGAGCAGGACGTCCTCGTGCTCCCAGGTCTGCCGCCGCAGCTCCCAGGAGGCGGGGTCGTTGTCCGTGGGCATCGGCCACAGCACGGTGCGCAGGTCGTCCTCGGCGCAGATCTCGACCAGGCAGTGGAAGGGGTCCTGACCGCGTTCGGCGGCGATGTCGCCGACGACCCGGCCGGTCAGCCCTTCGTTGGCGGCGCTGTAGGTGTCCCCGATGACGTACCGGCCGAAGTCGGCGAGGCGCCGGAAGACGCCGGCCTCCTTGCTGTCGGCGCGGCGCAGCATCTCGGCGCGGGTGGCGGGGTCGCGGAGCCGCTCGACGCGTTCGGGGACGGGCAGGGCGAGGATCTCGCCCCAGCCGGGTATGAGGTTGAGGGCGCAGAACGTGCCGAGCGACATGTTCATGGGCGTGAGGATCGGCATGGTGAGCGCGACGATCCGGCCCCCGGCCCGGCGGGCGCGTTCGCTGGGGACGAGCTGGCGGGGCACGCGTTCGGGGACGGCGGCGTCGATGGTGAGGACGTTCCAGTTCAGCGGGCGCCCGGCGGCAGCCGTCAGGTCGACGAGGAGGTCGATCTCCTCGTCGGAGAACTGGTCGAGGCAGCCCGCCACGATCGCTTCGAGCTGGGTGCCCTCGTGCTCGCCGACCGCGCGGGCGAGGGAGAGGAGTTCCTCGGGGAGGGCGTGCCGGGAGGCGACGGGCTTCCCGTCGCCGTCGGAGTGGGTGGAGGACTGGGTGGTGGACAGCCCCCAGGCCCCGGCGTCCATGGCGTCGTGGAGCAGCGCGAGCATGGCGTCGAGCTGCTCGGGCGTGGGCTGTCCGCCGATCGCGTCGGCGCCCATGACGTGCCTGCGCAGGGCGCAGTGGCCGACCATGAACCCGGCGTTGACGGCGATCCGTCCTTCGAGTGCGTCGAGGTATTCGCGGAAGCTGGACCAGGACCAGTCGACGCCCTCCTCCAGCGCCGCCAGGGCCATGCCCTCCACCCGCGCCATCATGCGGCGGGTGTAGTCGGCGTCCTCCGGGCGCCCGGGGTGGAGCGGGGCGAGGGTGAACCCGCAGTTGCCGCCGACGACGGTGGTGACGCCGTGGTTCATGGACGGGGTGGCGTACGGGTCCCAGAACAGCTGGGCGTCGTAGTGGGTGTGCGGGTCGACGAAACCGGGGGCGAGGACGAGTCCGGTGGCGTCCTCGCTGGTGACGGCCTCCTCGGTGAGGGTGTCCGGTTCGGCGACGACGGCGATGCGGCCGTCGCGGATGCCGACGTCGGCGCGGTACGAGGGGCCGCCGGTGCCGTCCACGACGGTCGCTCCGCGGATGAGGTGGTCGAGCATGCCGGGTTCCCTTCTGTGGTGGACGTGCGGCGGTGGATGTGCAGCCGGGGTGTGCACGGCCGCGGCGCACACCCCGGCTCCACGGAGCGGCGGTCCGGGAAGACGCCGCGGCTTTCGGCGGGGCCCCTCTCAGCCCCTCCAGGGGCCCCTCAGCCCGTCCGAGGACCCCTTTCAGCCCCTCCAAGGGCCTCAGCCCATCCGAGGAGCCCTTTCAGCCCCTCCGGCGATTGAGGAGCGGGGGTCCGGGGGCAGAACCCCCGGTTACGGGAAGGGGCGGGCGGGGGAGCAGCCCCGCCGCAGGCGACACGCACCCGCACCGCCCCGCACCGCACGCCACACGCGCTACGCGCGCCCCGCGGCCCGGAACCGTGAGGTCCGGTGCACCGGGTCCGTGTCGATCTTCGGGATCACGTGCTCACCGATCAGCCGGATCGAGTTCAGCGTGTCCTCGCGACCGATCCCGATCGGCAGCCCGAAGCTCAGCTGGTCCGCGCCCGCCTGCTCCCACCGCTTGCACTGGCGCAGCACCTCGTCCGGGTCGCCGCAGATCATCAGCTCCTCGGCGATCAGCAGCTCGATGATCTCCTCGGTGTACTCCGGCAGCAGCTCGGGCCACTCCGGAATGCCCTCGGGCCGGGGGAAGGTGTCGTGGTAGCGGAACAGCAGCGACTGGAGGTAGTTGAGCCCGCCGCCCACCGCGATCTCGACGGCCTTGGCGTGCGTCTCGGCGCAGATGGCCGTGGAAGTGACCATGACGTTGTCGTTGACGAAGTCCCCGAAGGGCTCGGCCTCCTTGACGGCCGTCTTGTAGGACTCGACCACCCACTCCATGTCGGAGACCTTCTGCACGCTGAAGCCCAGCACGCCGAGCCCCTTCTTGCCCGCCATGGCGTAGGAGGACGGCGACCCGGCCGCGTACCACATCGCCGGGTGCGATTTCCCGTACGGCTTGGGCAGGATCTTGCGCGGCGGCAGCGACCAGTGCTTGCCCTGGAAGCCGGCGTACTCGTCCTGGAGCCACATCTTGGGGAACTCCGCGATGGTCTCCTCCCAGAGTTCCTTGGTGTGGTTCATGTCGGTGACGCCCGGCATGAAGCCCAGGATCTCGTGGCTGCCCGCCCCGCGTCCGGAACCGAACTCGAAGCGCCCCTCGGACAGGTGGTCGAGCATGGCGACCTTCTCCGCCACCTTGACCGGGTGGTTGACGGGGGCGAGCGGGTTGAAGATGCCGGAGCCGAGGTGGATGCGGTCGGTGGCGTGCGCGAGGTAGCCCAGGTACACGTCGTTGGCCGAGAGGTGCGAGTACTCCTCCAGGAAGTGGTGCTCGGAGGCCCAGGCGTACTTGAAGCCGGACTTGTCCGCCTGGATGACGTACTCGGTCTCCTCGATCAGCGCCTTGTGCTCTGCCTCGGGGTCGGTCCTGGCCCGCGCGGCGGGCACGTACCCCTGTACAAAGAGCCCGAATTCCAAGGGGGTTCACCGTCCTCAGTCGCCCTGACTTTTCTGACGCACCGTCAGATCGTGATGCGTCCGACTGTTCCACCGCCCCCCGGGACCCGTCAATACCTGATGCACCGTCAGATACCTTCTTCGGGGTCCGCTCAGAAGGGGCTGACGCCCGCCAGCCACCCGCCGTCGATGACGAACGGCTGCCCGGTGATGTACGAGGAGTCGTCCGAGGTCAGGAAGAGTGCCAGCGCCGCCACCTCCTGCGGCCTGCCGATCCGCCCCATCGGCACCAGCTTCCGGTACAGCTCGGCCACCGCCGCCGCGGTCTCCTCCGGGTCGGCGTCCGGGTCCAGGGCCGCCGGGTTGGTCATGGCGGTGTCCACGGCGCCGGGGCAGACGGCGTTGACCCGTATGTTCTTGGCGGCCAGCTCCATCGCCGCCACCCGGGTCAGCCCGAGGACCGCGTGCTTGGTGGCGGCGTAGGCGCCCACGAACGCCATGCCGGTGAGTCCTGTGTACGACGCGGTGTTGACGACGGTCCCGCCGCCCGCGGCCTCGATCTCGGGCACGACGTGCTTGATCCCGAGGAACGCCCCGATCTGGTTGACCTGGACGACCTGCTGGAACTCCTCCAGCGGTGTGCTCACCAGTTCGTTGAACCTGAGGATGCCCGCGTTGTTGACCAGCCCGTCGATCCTCCCGTACACGTCCTTCGCGGCGGCGACGGCGGCCCGCCACTCGTCCTCCACGCCCACGTCCAGGTGGACGAACCGCGCGGCGTCCTTCCCGTGCTTCTCGCGCAGCTCCCCGGCCAGCGCCTCGCCCTGCTCGTCGAGCACGTCGCCGATCACCACCCGCGCGCCCTCCGCGACGAACAGCCGAGCCTCCTGTTCGCCCTGCCCGCGTGCCGCGCCGCTGATCAGCACGGTCCGCCCGTCCAGCTTGCCCATGTCCGATTCCTCCTGCCTGTCGCGCTACCGGTCGAGGTGGGGTGCGACCTCGGCGGCGAACGCCGCCATCTGGTCGGTCAGTTCGTCGCGGCTCCGGCTGCGGAACCGCACCTGGATCTGGTGGACGCCCATGGCCGCGTACGCGCGCAGCGACTCGGCGAGGGCCTGCGGCTTCCCGGTGAGGGTGCGCCGCCCGACGGGCCACCCCGGATCGCCGACGTACAGCGGCTCGGTGATCGCCCCGACGACGATCGGCTCCTCGATCCCCGCGGCCTCGCGCAGCTCCTTCAGCCGGGCGATCTGCGCGGGCAGCCGGTCCCGGGGATCACCCTGCGGCAGCCAGCCGTCGCCCCGCACCGCCGCCCGGCGCACGGCGGCGGGCGAGGAGCCGCCCACCCAGACGGGCACCCGCCCCTGTGCCGGACGCGGCAGCTGGCCCAGCCCGGAGAAGGCGTAGCGCTCCCCCGCGAACTCCGGGTACTCCTCCGGCCCGAGCGCAGCCCTGAGCGCGTCGACGGTCTCGTCGAGCAGCCCGCCCCGCCCCTCGAAGTCCGCGCCCAGTGCCTGGAACTCCTCCGGCACGTGCCCCGCCCCGACCCCGAGGACCAGCCGGCCGCCGCAGAGGTGGTCGAGGGTGGCGTACTGCTTGGCGGTGACCAGCGGATGCCGCAGAGCGACGACGGCCACATGGCTCATCAGCAGCACCCGCTCGGTGATCCCGGCGAGAAAGGCGAGGGTGGCGACCGGGTCGTACCAGACGGTCCCCATGGCATCGGCGAGCCGTCGCGGGATCGCCACGTGGTCACAGCTCGCCAGATAGGCGAAGCCGGTGCGGTCGGCGGTGCGGGCGATCTCGGCGAGGTCGGCGGGGGTCGCCGCCGCCTCCCACCCCTCCGCGAAGATCGCGCTCTGCGACTGGATCGGGAGCTGCATTCCGTACGACAGCGGCCCGGTGGTCGTGATCGGCACCGAACGGCCTCCTTCCGTGGACCGCAGGAATCTGACACACCGTCACATCCTTGTGCGGGGGCCATCGTCGTGCCTGACGCGCCATCGCACAAGGGCCGCGCGGCCGACAGGGCCGGTGGGCGGCCGTGGCCGCGCACCCCGTCCCGGGCATGTCCCGGACGCCGGAACCCCTCGCCGTACCCGGCGAACGCCGACCCGTTCCCGGCAGTACGACCACCGCGCCGCCGGCCCGGCCCGCACCCACCGGGCCGGGCCGACCGACCCGCTCCCGTTCCCGCTCCCGCTCCCGCTCCCGCTCCGAGCGTCCGCACCGGAACGATCACGCCTTCAGGAGGAACCGACATGTGCGACCGGAAGCCGAGCGAGTACCGCAGAGCTGCGGTGATCACGGCCGGGGCCGCGGCAGCGCTCGCCGTCGGCGCCTCGGGCGCGACAGCGACAGCGACGGCAGCCACGCCCCCCGCCCGCCTGCGTCTTCCGACATACGCCCCGGCCCCGTCGGCACGGGCGGCGGGGCCGGATCGCGGTCACGGCCGGATCAGCCGGAGGCCCTCTTGAACAGGAACGCGCCCTCGATCTCGACCCGGGTCGGGGGCTTGCTCCCGTCGTAGTGGTTCACGTCCTCCGTCACCGCCGTCCACCGCAGCCAGAACCGGTCCCCGTCGCGGGAGACGGCAGTGATCCGGTTGTCGCGCAACGGCTGGTGCTCGCAGTAGTACAGCAGCGACATGCACGAGTCCTCGTCGTGGCTCCGCACCCCCGGCAACACCAACTCCCGCCCCACCAGGGCATCCACGTCGAAGCCGGGCAGCTCGACGCCGACCTCCGCCGAGGGGGCCGTCCCCAGGTCGGCCGTGTCCTCGCACCGCCGGGCGCCGTCGGAATCCGCCAGGACCTCGAACCAGAGCGTGACCGGGCCCTCGCTCCCCTCCGCCGCGGAGACCCAGATGTCGGCGGACGCGATGCGGTACACCTCGTCCCCGTTGAACCGGTGCAGAATGAACCGGCCCCCGGAACGGCCCGCCTCCACCGCACGCCCACTCATCCCGCGTCCTCCTCGTCCGCCGCCCCCGGCCGCAGGCCGCAGGCCGCAGCCTGATGCTCTCCGGCCCACCGGCAGACCGATGGGTCGGCTCAGATCGTCATAAGCTTGCCCCGCTTCAGTTGGATCACCTCGTCGGAGGCATCCGCGACCTCGCGGGAGTGGGTCACCAGGATGACGCACTTGCCTTCGTCGTGCGCCAGCTTGCGGAACACCTCGATGATCCCGTCGGCGGTGACCTGGTCGAGGCTGCCGGTGGGCTCGTCGGCGAAGAGGATGTCGACCTCGCAGGCGAGAGCACGGGCGATGGCGACGCGCTGTTGCTGGCCGCCGGACAGCTCCAGTGTGCGGCGGTGCTGGTCGGCCTGTTCGACGCCGAGCAGTCCGAGGAGTTCGGTGGCGCGTTTCTTCTTGTTGACGCCCTTCGCGCCGGTGATCTCCATGGCGGAGGTGATGTTCTGGACGGCGGTCATGTAGGTGAGCAGGTTCAACGACTGGAAGACCGTGGCCACATGGCGGTTGCGGTAGCGGCCGAGGCCGATCCCGGCAACATCCTCGCCCCTGAAGTGGACGCTGCCCTTGGTGGGCGAGTCGAGGCCGCTGGCGAGCGAGAGAAGGGTTGTCTTACCGCTGCCGGAGGGGCCGATGACGGAGTACATCCGGCCCTGTTCGAACGAGTAGCTGAGGTCTTTGAGGACAGTGCGGCGGCTGTTACCGGACTGGTAGGTGCGGCTGACTCCGGAGAGCTGAAGGATCGGTGTGGTCACGTCAGTCGCCCTTCGTGAGGATGTCGCGCGGGTTGAGGCGGAGGATGCGGGTGCCGGGGACGATGGTGGCCAGGGCTGCGATGCCGAGCCCGGTGGCGCCGACCGCGCCGATGTCGCCCGCGCCGAGCTCGACGTCCATCGAGTCGATGGGCTTGGCCTGCGGGGCCTCCTCCTTCTGGAGCCCGTTGGGGTCGGAGAGGTCCTGCTGGGGGCCCTGGTCGGCGGAGGAGTCCTCGGCGGAGGAGACCTGGCTGGAGAGCAGTTGGTCGCCGATGCCCTGGGCGATGAACTGGCTGCCGGTGGCGGCGAAGCCGATCGCCAGTGTCGCGCAGGCGACCACTTCCACCAGGTGCTGGCTGAGCAGCTTGGGCTTCTTTTCGCCCAACGAGAGCAGAATGCCCATCTCCTTACGGCGCTCGCGCATGTTCGAGGCGATGATCAGGGCGAGGATGACGGTGCCCGCGACCGCGACCAACCAGACCGTGAGGGAGGCGAAGTCCGCCGTCTTGTTGATCGGGCCGACCAGGGTCTTGTACTGCTTGTCGTTGACGGACAGCGGGAAGATCGTGAGGTCGGCGCCGGCCGCCTTCGCATCGTCCTTCAGCTCGTCCAGGTCGTCCGGATTGCGCAGGGTGAAAGTGGCTTCCCTGAGAGCTGCTCCGTCGGCGGTCGGTTCCTTGCCCAGCAGGCGTGTCGCACCCTCCGGAGTGACGTAGATCTGGTTCGAGGGGTCGGCCAGCGCCGGTACGTACGAGCCCACGTCGGCGATGCTGTTCTTGTAGATGCCGCCGACGGTGAACTCGACCTCCTTGGTGCTCATGCCGCCCTTCTGGGGGTCGATCTCACCCACCCTGAGCTTGATCTTGTCGCCGACCCCGAGGTGGTTGTCCTTGGCGACCCGCTCTTCGATGACCGCCATGTCGCTCTTGCTGTCCCGCTTGAGCCCCGAACCAGAGATGATCTCCGAGTCGCCATTGTGGAACTCCTTGACCGAGTCCAGGTCCCGGACACCGGACGCCTTGAAGAGGTCCGTGCCCGTGGTGTCCTGCCCGACCGGCGCCGGAACCGGCTGGTGGAGCTTGACCTGGCCGGTGGGGGCCGCGGCACCGTCCACGGTGTAGTTGCACTGCGCCACGACCGACGACTTGCAGATCTTGTCCACGAGCTTGCTGTGCAGGTCGCCCTTCGCACCGATGATGCCGGGCTGACCACCGTTGCTCTCCGTCGCCCCGCCCGAGTTGATCAGCGCGTTCACGTCCAGCTGCATCGTGGCCACTACGCCCACGCTGCCCTTGGCCGAGTCGGCGGCGCGGGCCGCGGCGGACCGGATCAGGAACCCGGACAGGACCAGGGTGCAGATGACGAAGAACAGGCCGACGAGCATCACCGTCTTGCCCGGATGGGCCCGCAGCCGCCACCAGGCTCTCTTGAACAGATTCATGAACACCACGCTAGGAAGGAGGTGTTTTGAGGGGTGTATGAGACGCCCGGCCCTCTCATACACGAATCAAATCCACTGTTTGATAGGACGGACCCGGTACAGGACCGCTATCAGTGGCGGCGCACCAAAAGGCACCGTGCTGAATTCATGAAAAGAAAAGGTTGTCGCGCGTGCGGGTGCTGGTGGTCGAGGATGAGCAGAACATGGCGCAGATCCTGGCAATAGGACTGCGCCGGGAGGCCATCGCGGTCGACGTCGTACATGACGGGGCGAGCGCCCTGGAGCGGGTCACCGTCTACGACTACGACGTGGTCGTCCTGGATCGCGATCTGCCCGGCGTGCACGGCGACGAGGTGTGCCGCCGGATCGTCGCCATGGACGTCGGCTGCCGGATCCTGATGCTGACCGCCGCCGCACGCCTGGGCGACAAGGTCGAGGGCCTGGGCCTGGGCGCCGACGACTATCTCGCCAAGCCCTTCGACTTCCCCGAACTCATCGCCCGGCTGCGTGCCCTGTACCGCCGCAGCCCCATGACGCACGCCCCCGTCCTCACCTTCGCCGACCTGCGCCTGGACACCCACCGCCGCCGGGTCACCCGCGCGGGCGCCGAGGTCCGCCTCACCCCCAAGGAAATCGCGGTCCTGGAGCTGCTGATGCGCGCCGACGGCGGAGTGCTGAGCGCCGAGTACCTCCTGGACAAAGCTTGGGACGCGTACGCCGATCCCTTCACCAACGCCGTGCGCCTGGTGGTGCACACCCTGCGCAAGAAACTCGGCGAACCCCGGCTGGTACACACCGCGATCAGCGCCGGCTACTACCTGGGGACCGAGTGAAGTACCGCTTCCGCACTCGGCCCCGGACCCTGAGCATCCATGCCCGGCTCTTCCTCGGCTTCGGAACCGCGCTCGGGGGATGTGCCGCGCTGATGGTCGTCATCATCTACACCGGGATGCGCTACCTGCCCACGTACGACTTCAGTACGACCGTGATCGTCCCGCCCGGCTCCACGGCCACCGAACCCGCGGTCAGGCTGCCGCCAGGGCCGAGCCCGCAGCCCTGGCCCACCCCCAGCCCCGGACCCGGCCTCAAGCCGGGCACGAAGACCAGGACCCTCGGCGACGTCTCCAGCAAGGAGGACGTCTGGAACACGGTCCTGCTGGTGTCCGCCGGCGGTGTGCTCCTGGTGATGACGGTCGGCCTCGGCGCAGGCTGGCTGCTCTCCAAACGGCTGCTCACCCCCCTGCACACCATCGGCGAAGCCGCGGCGAAGGCGGCGGACGGCAACCTGCAGGACCGCATCAACGCCGACGGCCCCGAGGACGAGCTCAAGCAACTGGCCGACACCTTCGACACGATGCTGGCCCGCCTCGAGGAATCATTCGCCGCGCACCAGCGATTCGCCGCCAACGCCTCGCACGAGCTGCTCACCCCGCTGGCCACCACACGGGCCGCCCTCCAGATCGCCGGTGACAACCCCAGCGGTGCGGAGTTCGCCGAACTCGCCCTCGTGCTGCGGGAGACCAACGAGCGCAACATCAGCGTGGTCCGCGCCCTGCTCGACCTGGCGGGCGCCGACCACGCTCCCTTCGACCCCGACCCGGTGGACCTTGCCGAGCTGACGGATCGGGCCGCGGCCGAGCGCTCCGAGCGGGCGACGGAGCTCGGCATTCGCCTCGACGTGGACAGCGAAGACGACTGCGCGGCCCACGCGGCCTGCGAGATCGCCGGAAACGCCACCCTGCTGCGGCAACTGGTCCTCAACCTCCTCGACAACGCCCTCGACCACAACACTCCCGACAACGGCTCCGTCCACCTCGCCGTCTTCCGGGAACGGGACACGACGGTGGTTCTGGAGGTCGAGAACACCGGCCCACAGGTGGACGAGGCCGTGGTGGGCCGGCTCTTCGAGCCCTTCTACCGGGCGCGGCCGCGGGTCGGCAGTGACCGCTCGGGCCACGGTCTCGGCCTGGCCATCGTCCGCTCGATCACCTCGGCCCACCACGGCACAGTCACCGCGGCCGCGCACCCCCGGGGCGGACTCACCGTGCGCGTCGAACTCCCGGTGGCTCGCTGACGCACGACCCGCCGCTGAAGCCGTGTCGGTACGGCCCCGGCGCGATTGACGACCAAGGAAGAGACACCGAGCACGAGGCCGCCGGCACCGCTCCCGTGCTGGGACCGGGCTCCCATCGACGCCCGGACCGCCCGCCGCCGGCTGGTGGAGGCCCTGCGCCTCCGAGCCGCACCCGTCAGGGCCCGGCGGAACGGCGGGCATCCGACGACGTCACGGCCCCGGCATCACGACCCCGACGTCACGGCCCTGGCGCTACGGCCCCGCCGGCGCGGGCATCGCGTTCGGTGTCCGCGTCGCCCTCGTCGTCGTCCCCTCCGGTCGCCGCGCTCTCGGGCGCCGGGTTCCTGGGTGCCGCGTCCTCTTCCTCCTCCTCGTCCGCCTGCTCGTCCGGTGCGGCCTGGACTCCCACCCCCTGTGAGGCGGACACGTTCTGGTCGATCGCTCCCCCGCCGCCGTCGTGGTCGCTGCCCGCCGTGCCCTTGCTCAGGGGGGCCAGAACATTGGCCGTGCGGTCGACTTCGAGCCAGGAATCGGCGTTGGAGTTGTCGATGGTGATCAAGGAGGGCCCGTGGTGCGTCTCCATGCCGCCGTCCGGGGCGTCGGCCCAGGCGTGCCCGGCGGCCAACTGGCCCTGGCAGAGCACGCCGAGGGCGGTCACCAGGACCGCGCGTGCCTTGGATGAGTCGACTGCCATGATCCGGTTCCTCTTTCTTCGGGGTCCTCTGATTCCGCGGGGCCCTCTGGGGCCCGTGGGTCCTCGGGGTTCGGACACGCCGGGGCCACGAGGGGCGCGGGATGCGCCACGGGGCCCCGGCGTACGGTCCGGGAGGCGGTGGCCCTCGGCAGTCCGGGGCCGTGAAGCCGTGCGGCCGTCCGGGCCCGGAACACCGCCTCCCGTGTCATCTGTGTCGAACGCCCTCGTCAGGCGACCGCGGGCTCGTGGACGGGGACGGCGAGGGAGTCGGGGGCCGGGGCTGCGTGGTGCCTGCTGATGTTCCGCTCCAGCAGCTCCGTCGACCGCCGCACCCCGATCCCCTCGACGGGGTCGAACTCGGGGAGCCGCCCGTCGGCCCGCTTGAGGTCCGTCAGCGCGGTGTCGATCGCGGAGTGCGCGGCGAACAGGCAGGGGGTGCTGTAGATGGCCACCTGGCAGTCCAGCTCGGTCAGTTCGGTGAGCGAGAGCCGGGGCGACTTGCCACCCGCGATCTGGTTGAACAGCAGCGGCTTGTCACCGATCACCCTGCGGATGCGCTTGATCCACTCGATGCTGCGGACCCCGTCGACCAGGACGACGTCGGCGTCCGTCCTGGCCAGCGCCTCCGCCCTGCGCAGGATCTCGTCCTCTTCCGTGGCGTCCGTACGGGCCACGACCACCAGGTCCTGGCGGCTCTTCAGCACGAGATCGAGCTTCTCCAGGTACTCCTCCAGCGGCAGCACCTGCTTGCCGTCCGCGTGACCGCACCGGCGGGGGCGCTTCTGGTCCTCCAGGATGACGCCGGAGGCGCCGATCTTCTCCAACCGCTGCACCACGTGGCAGGCGACCTCCGGGTCCACGTAGCCGTCGTCGATGTCGACCAGCAGATGGTGGGAGGGAAAGGCCAGCCGCAGCCGTTCCACGAAGGCCACCATGTCCGGCCAGGCGATGAAACCGATGTCGGGAAGCCCGTAGTGGGAGGCGGCGAAGCCGAACCCGGACACGAAGAAACCTTCGTAGTGCCGGGCCACGACGGACGCCGAGTACATGTCGTAGATGCCGATGAGCGGAGTCGTCCCCGGGGACCGGACTTCCTGCCTCAGCACACTTCCGTATCGCACAACTTCTCCTTGGTGATGCTTCGTTGGTTCATGGGTCGGGGAGCCGCCGCGCGGCCGCGAAGCGGGTCGGAGATCTGGTGATCCCGTCCGGCGACGCCCGGATTCCGGGCGTCGCCGGACCGGAGTGACGGGACTTCGGCGGCGTGACATGGCGGACCGGGAGCTGCCGGGACACGGAAAGCCGGACCGGGCTCACGGATGTGGATGGTTCGGCGACCGGCCGGTGCGGCAGATACGGGGACGCCGCGCCCCTGCGTCGGGCAGGCAACGGCGGCACCCGGTCCGCACGGGACTCGGTCCGTCCTCTCGAGAAAGACGCGTATACCTATACCGACATGACCGGCCCTTTACCGACGTACGCGCCGTCTTTTACCTTGCGTACGACACTCGCGGGTACTCGCCGGGCTGCCGTTGACCAGCCCGGTGACAAGGGACTTCCGCTCTCCCCGCGGTCAGCCGGGAGGCAATCACATGGTCAATCGACTGCCTTGTGGAATAGCTGAGTTGAGGGGTGGGTCACGTACGCTCCGTACCACTCCCACGTGTTGTCCGGGCCCGCGTGCAGGGGTGCCCGACCCGGCGCGACGGCCGGCGAGCCGGCACGCGGGCCGTACGGATCAGCCGAAGCGGTCGAACAGGCAGTCGACGTAGTCTTCCAGGCGGGCCGCGAGCACGTCGGGGGTGAGGTCGGTCCGTCCGAGTTCCCGCCACGGGACCGCGACCTTCTCCGCGTCCGGCGCGTAGGCGAGCGCATCCAGCAGCCGCCAGTAGAGGTGGTCCGCGTCGTCGTCCGCCAACCGCCCGCCCGCACACGTGTATTGACCGGCGAAGCCCATACCGGTCGATACGCCGTGCAGCAGGGCGAGGGCCGTCGAACAGTGGGCCACGTCCAGGTCGGCGGGGCCCCACGAGGTCTCGACCCAGTCGACGACCCCGCTGACCCGGACGCCCGCCCCGGATTCGGCGAAGAGCACGTTGCCGGGGTGGAAGTCGCGGTGCAGGAACCGGGGCTCGTACGACGGCGGCTCACGGCGGATGACGTCGACCGCCCGCCGCCAGAGTCCCGCGCGCCCGGTCGCGGCGGGCACCTGTACCCGGCCCGGCGCGGTCCACGCCTGGTACGTACGCGGCCGGTTCGCGTGCGTCACCCGTACCGCGTGGATGTCGGCCAACTGCCGTGCAAGCAGCCCGATGCGCTCCGGCGCCCCGGCGTCGTCGACCCGTACCCGTCCGGGCAGCAGGGTCATCAGCAGAGAGGGATGGTCGCAGTGCTCGGCCCGGGCGTCGACGGCCACCAACCGCGCGGCCGGGACACCGGTGCCGTCCGCCAGCAGCCGCAGGACGTCCGCCTCGCGGGTGAGCAGCCCCGGGGCGTGCCGTACGTAGAAGGGCTTGACGAAGGACCGCAGCACGAACACCCGCGCACCCTGTGGCCCGGAGACGTCCACTCGGCGCATCCACGAGGTCCAGCCGCCGCGCAACTGCTCGACGGCTTCGATGCGTTCACCCGGTGCGAGACTCTTCTCGACCCACGCGCGCGTCGCCGCCCAGCCGGCACCGCGGCCGTCCGCCTCTTCGCCCATGTGCCGAGCCTACGCCGGGGGTTGGGGGACGAACGGGGTTCGGGACGACCCGGCCTCGGGACCTCCGGACGTCGGGGCGTCCCGGCTGCCCGGGACGCCCCTTGGACCCTTGTCCGCCCGGGACGCCTCGCGTGGGCCGGGCGGATGCGCGTACGGCCCTCAGCAGTCCGGGATCACCGTGCCGTTGTTGTCGCGGGCCTCGTCATTGCCCCAGCGCGACAGGTAGTACGCCGAGACGTACGCGCCGCGCCCGTTCTTGCCCGCGTACACCGTGTCCAGGTCGGTCTTCAGCCACCAGTGGTTGTAGCTGGAGCCCGAACCGACCTGGGCTCCCCACGCCTTGCAGTAGACGTAGTTCGTGCCCGCGTTGAGGACGCCCTGCGCGTCGGCCGTGTTGGGGGCCGCGTAGCCCGTGGCGTTGGCGAAGGTGTCCACCCAGTACTTGCCGGTGCCCCCGCCCCCGCAGCCGTTGTCGCTGGTCAGGTACTTGCTGTTGTACGAGCCGGGGTAGGGGGCCAGGGAACGGCCGTTGATCGCGATGGTCTGCCCGACACCGTTGTAGAGCTGCTCGTAGTGGATGTGGGCGCCGCTGCTGTTGCCGGTGGAACCGGTGACGCCGATCTGCTGGCCCTGCGACACGGAGGCGCCGTCGGCGACGGAGTACGAGGCGAGGTGGAAGTAGTAGGTCTTCCAGCCGCCGCCGTGGTCGATGGCGATGTAGTTGCCCGCCCCGTCGGGCTGGGAGTAGCGGTAGGCGGTCCCGCCGGACGAGGCGAGGACGGGGGTGCCGGCCGTGGCGCCGCCGTCGCTGCGTATGAAGTCGAGGGCCTGCCTGACCTCCGCCGAGTGGTGGCCGTAGGTCCAGGTCTGACCACAGGGGAACGGTGCCTTGAAGTTGGGGGCCGCCGCCGCGGGTGTCGCGGTGAACAGGCCCGCGATCAGGGCCATCAGGCCCAGCAGGGCGATACGTGTCGAGCGCGTGCGCATACGGGGACTTCCTCCGAGTCGGGATCCGGACGTGGGGGGTGGCGTCGATCCGGTGGAACGAGGCAAGCGTGCCGGAAGTCCTGGTTCCGCAGTAGACCCACCGGGCCCAGCCCAGGGCCCAAAGTGGGCCCTGGGACCCGCAGCGGCGGCCCACGGAATTCGGCCTCGCGGTATCGACCGGTTCCTGACTCATGAGTAATCTTACTTCGGAGTAAATACACGGCGGGGCAAGGAGTTTCATGACTCTTCTGCGGGCGGCTCTCACCTCCCCGTTCAAGAGGGGCGGCGGCGGGCCCGGCGCGGCACTGCCCGCCGACCGGGCCGTCCGCCCTCCCGCGCCCGTCGCCCCCGGCCCGCTCGCCGCGTACCGCCGGGTCTGCGGGTTCCCCGACACCGACGAACTGCCCCTCACCTACCCGCACGTGCTCGGCTTCCCCCTGGCCCTGCGGCTGATGACCGCCCGGCGGTTCCCGCTGCCGGTCGTGGGACTCGTGCACACCTGGATCGAGATCACCTGCCACCGGCCGCCGCACCCGGCCGATCCGCTCGAACTCACGGTGTACGCCGACGGTCTGTCCCCGCACCGGCGCGGCACGGAGGTCACGATGGTCACCGAGGCGCGCCTCGCGGGCGAGATGATCTGGGAGTCCCGCAGCGGTTACCTCTCGCGCCACTCCACGAACACCCGCCACGCTGCGAACACCAGCCACGACACGAGCTCACGCCCCGCGAGGAACGCGACGGACGCGCCGGACGCGCCGGACACGGCAGGCACGGCAGGCACGACAGGCACAGCAGGCGCACGGGCCACATCCAGCGGGCCCACCGCGGCCGTCCCCGACGTCACCGGCATCGCCGATGCCCCGGGCGCCCCCGCCGCCCCCGGCCCTTCCGTCGTCGCCGAGTGGCGGCTCCCCGCCGATCTCGGACGCCGCTACGGCGCCGTGTCGGGCGACCGGAACCCCATCCACCTGTACCCGCTGACGGCCCGGCTCCTCGGCTTTCCCCGGCCCATCGCCCACGGCATGTGGACCGTGGCCCGCTGCCTGGCCGAGGCACCGGCGTCCGGCACGATCCGACGGGTGCGGGCCGACTTCAGGGCCCCCGTGCCGCTGCCCGCCACGGTCACCTACGCGGCCGACGCCACCGGCTTCCAGCTGCGCGGCGCGGGCCGTGTCCACCTCACCGCGACGACCGACGGCCCGCCCGGTCCGCCTCCTGCTCCGGCGCCTGCCACGGACGGCCTCCCATGAGGTTCTCCAGCCCGGCCCAGGCGAAGTTCATCAGGGTGGCCGCGGCCTCCTTCGCCGAGACGTCGGGGCTCTCGTTCGCCCAGTCGGCGAGCGACTCCGCGGCCCCCACGAGCGCCCGCGCCAGCCCCGCCACGTCCCGGTCGGGGAACTCCGGATCGCGATGCGTCTCGCGGGCCGCCACCGCGATCAGCCCCGTCACGAACGCGACGATCTCGTCCCGCATCGCCGTCACCTCCGCGGCGAACGGCTCCCCGTGCGTCCGCGCCTGGCGGTGGAGCACCGCCCAGCCGTCCGGGTGCCCCGCCGTGTGCGTGAAGAACGCGCACAGCCCCGCCCACAGTTGCCGGTCGGCCGGCAGTCCCGGCTCCACCCCCGCCCGCACCGCGTCGACGAGCGCCTTCGCCTCGCGTCGTATGCAGGCGGTGAACAGCTCCTCCTTGGAGTTGAGGTACAGGTAGACCAACGGCTTGGAGACCCCGGCCAGTTCGGCGATCTCGTCCATCGAGGCGGCGCGGTATCCGCGTTGCCCGAAGGTCCGCACGGCGGCGTCCAGCATCTGCCGCTCCCGCACGGCGCGCGGCATCCGCCTGCCCTTCACCGCACCCACGTCGACTTCCTCCCGCCCCGCTGCGCCACTCCCCCTGGCAAGGGTACGGCGCGGGGCGGGCCCCCGCCCTACGCGACGGCGCCCTTCGGCCGCGTGGCCGAAACGGCCGTCATCCCGAGGTCGGAGCGTCACCCTCAGGGTGGGACGCCCTTTCCGGGCCGGACCGTCATCCCCTGGTTGCAGACGGGATCACGCCCTGGTGCCACACGGAATCAGGCCCCGGGGCGATCCGCCGACGGCACCGGCCCGCCTAGCGTGTGGACGCATGTTGACGACCTCATTCCGGCGGCGGACCCTTGCCGTGGCTCTCGCCGTGGCCGCGCTGCTCGCCGCGCCCGCCACCGCCGTCGCGACCCCCGCCGCACCGGACTCCCCGTCCGCCACCGCGGCCGCCCGCGCGCCCCAACTGCCCCGCCCCACGGGCCCGTACGCCGTCGGGACCGAGGTGCTGCACCTCACCGACCGCTCCCGCACCGACCCGTGGGTGCCGGAGGCCGGCCCCAGGGAACTGATGGTGACGATGTACCATCCCGCCCGCCCCGGTGGCCGCGGCCCCGCGCCGTACATGACCACCGAGGAGGCCCGGCTGATGCTGGCGGCACGCGGGCTGGAGGACGTCATCCCGGCCTCCACCGTCGCCCGCCTCGGCACCCACGCCCGCACCGACGCACCGGCCGCGCGGGGCCGGTTCCCGCTGGTGCTGCTCTCCCCCGGCTTCGGCACCCCGCGGGCCACCCTGACCGCGCTCGCCACGGACCTGGCCGGCCGGGGCTACGTCGTGGCGACCATCGACCACGCCTACGAATCGACCGGCATCTCCCTCCCCGACGGCCGGACGCTCACCTGCGTGGCCTGCGACCGGCTCGAAGCCGCGCCGACCGAAGAGGCCCAGCGGGAACTGCTGACCGCCGTCTCCACCGGGCGGGCCGCCGACTTCTCCTTCGTGCTCGACCGGCTGACCGGCAACCGGCCCGCCTGGCGCCACGCCCGCATGATCGACGCCTCGCGGGTCGCCGTCGCCGGCCACTCCATCGGCGGGAGCGCGGCGGCCTCCGCCCTGCTTTCCGACGGCCGCTTCGACGCCGGGGTCAACATGGACGGCGGGTTCCAGGAGCGGATCCCCGCCGAGGGCATCGGCGGGAAGCCGTTCATGATGCTCGGCACCGACGGCATCCACCGCCCCGGGGGCGGCGACACGTCCTGGGACGAGGGCTGGCCGCGACTGGACGGCTGGAAGCGCTGGCTGAGCGTGAAGGGCTCCGGGCACTTCACCTTCACGGACCTCCCGGCCCTCGCCGAACAGTTCGGCCTGCCCGCGGATCCCGACGCCCCGCTCTCCGGGGACCGCTCGGTCCGGATCACCCGTGACTACGTCGCGGCCTTCCTCGACCTGCACCTGAAGGGCCGGCACCAGCCGCTGCTGGGCGGCCCCACGCCCGCCAACCCGGAGGTCGTCTTCCAGCGGCCCTGACCGCCGCACCCCTCCCCGGACCGCCGTACCGCCCCAAAACGGGCCGTGGGCCCCTCCCCCGACCGGGGGAGGGGCCCGCGGCCCGCAGGAGGGCCCACGCGCGGCGGGCCGCCGTCGGCTATGCGGTGACCGGCACGCGCCGCGGCTCGGCGTCACGCGCCTCGGAGTCACCGGAGCCGTCGGAGCCGTCGACCGGGGAGGACGAAGCCGTGGCGTACGCCTCGTGGTCGAGGATCTTCTCGCGCGCCGAGACGATCACCGGGACCAGCGCCTGACCGGCCACGTTCGTGGCCGTCCGCATCATGTCCAGGATCGGGTCGATCGCCATGAGCAGACCGACGCCCTCCAGCGGGAGGCCCAGCGTCGACAGCGTCAGGGTCAGCATGACCGTCGCGCCGGTGAGACCGGCGGTGGCCGCCGAACCGATCACCGAGACGAACGCGATCAGGACGTAGTCACCGACGTTCAGCTGCACGTCGAAGATCTGCGCGATGAAGATCGCCGCGAGCGCGGGGTAGATCGCGGCGCAGCCGTCCATCTTGGTGGTCGCGCCGAACGGGACCGAGAAGGACGCGTACTCCTTCGGGACGCCGAGGCGCTCGGTGACCTTCTGGGTGACCGGCATCGTGCCGACCGAGGAGCGGGAGACGAAGGCCAGCTGGATCGCCGGCCAGGCGCCCTTGAAGAACTGGATCGGGCTGAGCTTGGCGACCGTGGCGAGCAGCAGCGGGTACACCCCGAACAGCACCAGGGCGCAGCCGATGTAGACATCGGCGGTGAACGTCGCGTACTTGCCGATCAGGTCCCAGCCGTAGTCGGCGATCGCGTAGCCGATGAGGCCGACGGTGCCGATCGGGGCCAGCCGGATGACCCACCACAGCGCCTTCTGGAGGAGTTCCAGGACGGACTCGCTGAGCGTGAGGATCGGCTGGGCCTTCTCACCGAGCTTGAGCGCGGCGATACCGGCGACGGCGGCCATGAACACGATCTGGAGCACGTTCAGTTCGGTGAACGGGGTGATCACGTCGTTCGGGATGATGCCGGTGAGGAAGTCGAGCCAGGACCCGGCGTGCTGCGGCAGCTTGCCGTCCTTCGGCGTGAGGCCGGTCCCGGCACCCGGGTTGGTCACCAGGCCGATCGCGAGACCGATGGCGACCGCGATCAGCGAGGTGATCATGAACCAGAGCAGGGTGCGGGTGGCCAGCCGGGCGGCGTTGTTGACCTTGCGCAGGTTGGTGATCGACACCAGGATCGCGAAGAACACGAGCGGTGCGACAGCCAGCTTCAGCAGCTGGACGAAGATGTGGCCGACCTTGTCGAGCGTGGTGTGGAGCCAGTCGATGTCGTAGCTGCGGGCGATCCACCCGAGGACGACACCGAGGACGAGACCGGCGACTATCTGGGCCCAGAACGGGACCTTGGGTATGCGGGAGCCGGAACCGGAGCCTGACGGGCTGTCGGTGGCGGCGGTGGACGCGGGGGTCGCGGACACGGACACACTCCAGATGTGACGCATCGGGGCGCACGAGGACGCCGTGCGGGAGGACGTTGTACGGGGACGGGGGTGTTGCGGCGCCCGCGTCGGGGCGGCGCCGCTGCATGGTGCCGGTTCGAACGCTGTTCAGAGGCCGCGACGGACCGCGTTCATGCGCGGCCGACAGACCGCGGACATGCAGCGGCAGAGATCGACATGCAGGCGCGCCACGAGCGGGACGCTCGCGGCTTCGTGAGGGCGCACAGCTGTCTTCATGCCAATCACGTTAACACTTGAACTTTGAGGACCTCAAAGGTCTTCTTTGGGTGCGGGCACGGGAGCGGGGTCCCACCCGCGCACGCGAACACCCGGCGCACGCAGGCGGGAACGACGGAACCCCGGTGCCGGAGCAACTGCTCCGGCACCGGGGTTCCGTAAAAGGTGTGAGGAACCTTACGCGGCCCGCGCGGACGGACTCACGCCGCTCCAAGCGCATCGTCACGGCCCCGGCCCTCGCGGGCGGACGTGGTCCACGCGGCACTCGTCACGGTCCCGCGGTCCTCACCGCGGCTCTCACGGGGCGACGTGGTCCTCGCGGGTGCGGTTCTCCTCGAGGCGCTGCTTGGCCCGCTCGATCCTGGGCGCGATCTGGGCGGACATCTCGTCACGCTGCTTGCGCAGCAGCACGTAGCTGAGCGGCGCGGACAGGACCAGCGCGAGGAGGATCACCCAGAAGAAGTTGGAGTCGCGCGCCCCGGAGGGAACCAGGCCGAAGTGGACGGCCACGGCTGCGACGACGAAGCAGCCGACGAAGATGCTGAGGCGCATCACGGTGTACCGAATGGTCGCGCTCGGCCTGGCAGCGGACACAGTTGGCCCCTTTCTCGACGTACGACGGTCCTGCAATCCTGCCCGACCAGTGAAGCATGCCCCGGAATCGAGCACTTCGGAGGGCCGCGCCAAAAGGGGCGGGGCCCCGTTCCGAGGCCGCGCGGGGCGGCGCGGCCCGCATCCTTCAGGCCAGCGGCAGCAGCATGAAGATCTCGTCGCGGTCGTCCCCGTCGGCGACCCGGATCGCGTCCGGCACCCGTCCGACCTCCTTGTATCCACAGGAGGCGTAGAACCGGTCGACGCCGGTGCCGCCGCGGCAGGTGAGCCGTATCGCCTCGATCCCCGCCGTCCCGCGGGCGGCCTCGGCCGCGGCGTCCATCAGGTCGCGCCCGTACCCCTTGCCCTGGTGACGCGGGTGGACCATCACCGTGTAGAGCCAGAGCCAGTGCTCCATCAGGCGGTGGGTGTTGAGCGACAGGAAGGCCGTGGCGGCCACGGCACCGCCCTCGTCGCGGCCGACCAGCAGCCGGGTGCGCCCCTCGGCCGCCGCGGCGAGGTGCTTGGCCAGCTCCGGCCGGATATCGGCGGCGGAGACGGGAGGCACGAAGCCCACCGCACCGCCCGCGTTGGAGACGTCGGTCCAGAGCTCGGTGATGCCGTCCCGCAGAGTGCCGTCGACCTGGGGATCCAGCACGAAGGTAAGTGCCATGAGCGAAGACTAGTCATTACGTCGCGCCGGCCTCAAACCGCGTCTGCGCGCGACGGCCCCGCCCGGTGCGCGAGAGAGCCCCGGCCGGTCGGCCGGGGCTCTCGCACCGCTCATCGGAACTGGTGCGCCGGAAGGGGCACCGGGGCCGTCAGACGCGCATCGGCTGCGGCGACTCGCGCCGCTCGGCGTCCGGGCCCGGGTACTCGCGGATGATCTCGTACCGGGTATTGCGCTCGACGGGCCGGAAGCCCGCGTCGCGGATCAGGTCGAGCAGGTCCTCGCGGCTGAGCTTGTTCGGGGTTCCGTAGTTGTCCGCATCGTGCGTGATCTTGTACTCGACGACCGAGCCGTCCATGTCGTCCGCGCCGTGCTGGAGCGCGAGCTGGGCGGTCTGCACGCCGTGCATCACCCAGAAGACCTTGACGTGCGGAACGTTGTCGAACAGGAGCCGCGAGACCGCGAAGGTCTTCAGCGCCTCGGCACCGGTCGCCATCGTTGTGCGCGCCTGGAGCTTGTTGCGGATCTTGCCGTCCTTCATGTCCACGAAGTCGTGCTGGTAGCGCAGCGGGATGAAGACCTGGAAGCCGCCGGTCTCGTCCTGGAGCTCACGCAGCCGCAGCACGTGGTCGACGCGGTGCCGGGGCTCCTCGATGTGCCCGTAGAGCATGGTCGCCGGGGTCTTGAGCCCCTTCTCGTGCGCCAGGCGGTGGATGCGCGACCAGTCCTCCCAGTGGGTGTCGTGGTCCACGATGTGCTGCCGGACCTCCCAGTCGAAGATCTCCGCGCCACCGCCGGTCAGCGACTCCAGACCGGCCTCGATCAGCTCGTCGAGGATCTCGGAGGCGGAGAGCTTGGAGATGGTCTCGAAGTGGTGGATCTCGGTGGCGGTGAACGCCTTGAGGGAGACCTGCGGCAGGGCCTCCTTCAGTGCGCCGAGCGAGCGCGGGTAGTAGCGCCACGGCAGGGTGGGGTGCAGCCCGTTGACGATGTGCAGCTCGGTGAGGTTCTCGCCCTCCATCGCCTTCGCGAGCCGGACCGCCTCCTCGATACGCATGGTGTACGCGTCCTTCTCGCCCGGCTTGCGCTGGAACGAGCAGTAGGCGCACGAGGCCGTGCACACATTGGTCATGTTCAGGTGCCGGTTGACGTTGAAGTGGACCACGTCACCGTTCTTGCGGGTGCGCACCTCGTGGGCGAGGCCGCCGAGCCAGGCCAGGTCGTCCGACTCGTAGAGGGCGATGCCGTCCTCACGGGTCAGCCGCTCCCCCGCGCGGACCTTCTCCTCCAGTTCGCGCTTGAGCCCGACGTCCATGCGGCTGCCTCCCAGTTGTCGACGTGCTGTGCCTGTTCCCGGCGACACCGGGAACCCCTCCCCGGCGGCACCGGGGCCTTCCCGGCGGTACCGGGCGAACCCCCCGGGCGCCCGGGGGGTTCCACCACGTTACGCCTACACCTCTTCGGGGAGCTCCCCGACCCGGTTCTCCCACTTGGTGGAGAGCACGATCGTGGTACGGGTGCGCGAGACACCCTTCGTGCCGCTGAGCCGGCGGATGGTCCGCTCCAGCCCGTCCACGTCACCGACCCGCACCTTGAGCATGTACGAGTCGTCGCCCGCGATGAACCACGCGTCCTCGATCTCCGCGAGGTCCTTCAGCCGGCGCGCCACGTCCTCGTGATCGGCCGCGTCGGAGAGCGAGATGCCGATCAGGGCCGTGACACCGAGCCCCAGGGCCGCGGCGTCGACGGTGGCGCGGTACCCGGTGATGACCCCGGCGGATTCCAGCCGGTTGATGCGGTCGGTGACGCTGGGCCCGGAGAGCCCCACCAGCCGCCCCAGCTCGGCGTACGAGGCCCTGCCGTTCTCCCTCAGTGCCTGGATGAGCTGCCTGTCCACCGCGTCCATGTGACTGAAACCTTCCATTGTTCAGCAGTATCGCGAGTTTACGTGTAGAATCTAAGGCATGCAGGCTTCATCGCCTGCAAAACTTCTCGTACATCCAAAAAACGCTTTCGAATCTTCAGGAGTGAGAACACCGTGTACTCGATCGAGATGGCCTACGCCCGTATGCGCGAGCTGCAGGACCTGGCCAACCGCTCGCGTGCCCACCAACCCGCCGCCGCGCGTCGCATCGACCGCGCCCGTATCGCGCGCGCCCCGAAGAAGCGCTGACCACGGGCCCGACGGCCCCGTACTCGCACTCGCCGGGCTCCGCGGGCCGGTCCTACACGCCGCGGGAGCCACCACCGAGTTCTCCCTCCCACCGGCGGTACAGGTCGTGCGGCACCCCCGCCGCGTCCAGTACCCGCCCCGCGACGAAGTCCACCAGATCCTGGATGTGCGTCGCCCCCGCGTAGAAGCCCGGAGAGGCGGGCAGCACCACGGCGCCCGCCTCGTCCAGGCTCACCAGGTGCTTCAGCGTCTGCCCGTTCAACGGGGTCTCCCGCACGGCGACGACCAGCTTGCGCCGCTCCTTGAGCGTCACGCTCGCGGCCCGCTGGAGCAGATCCTTCGACAGCCCGAGCGCCACCCCGGCCACGCACGCCGTCGAGGCCGGCACGATGAGCATCCCCTTCGCCGGGTACGACCCCGAGGACGGCCCCGCGCCGAGGTCACCGGCCGCCCAGTGCCGTACCCGCTCGATCTCCGCCTCGCCCACGTCGAAGGTGTGCGGCTTCCCGTCCGCCCCGCGGGCCAGCCAGGTCCGCAGATCCTCGCGCCAGTGCGCGTCGCGGAACGCGATCCCGGTCTCGTCCAGCAGCGTCAGCCGCGACGCCCGGCTCACCACCAGATCCACGTTCTCGCCCGCGGCCAGCAGACCGCGCAGCACGGCGGCGGCGAAAGGAGTGCCCGAAGCGCCGGAAACCCCCACGATCCAAGGCTGCCGCCGCTGCTGACTCACTGAATTCCCGGATTCCACGCCCCCGAGCCTATCCGGCCGCACGACGCCGGAACCGAGCAAGGGGCGTCGGGCGTTCTGACTGGCGGAAGACGGCTGAAGGACGGACCGAATCAGCGACGACACCGGACGCAGGGGACCACGATGACCGCATGGCCGAATCGCAGTGCCGGCCCGGGCCGGACGCCGACGTGGGGCCGGGCCGACCGGGCGAAGGCCGCGGCCAAGCTGATGCTGGGGTGGGTGGCGCTCCTCTGGGTGCTCGAAGCCGTCGACGTGTCGACGGGCCACGCGCTGGACACGTACGGGATCGAGCCACGCCGGCCCGCCGAACTGCTGGACATCGTGCCCGCGGCCTTCATCCACTTCGGCTTCGGCCACGTCGCGTCCAACACCGTGCCGCTGCTGGTCTTCGGCTTCCTGGCCGCACTGGGCGGCATCCGCCGTTTCGCGGCCGTCGCCGCGCTGATCATCGTGGTGGACGGCCTCGGCGTCTGGCTGGTCTCCCCCGCCCACTCCAACACGGCGGGCGCCTCCGGGCTCGTCTTCGGCCTCTTCGGCTATCTGCTGGTCCGCGGCTTCGTCGACCGCAGACCGCTCGACATCGGGATCGGCCTGCTGATCGGCGCGATATGGGGCTCGTCGATCCTGCTGGGGATATCCCCCACCAACACCTCGGTCAGCTGGCAGGGCCACCTGTTCGGGCTGGCGGCGGGCGTGGTGGCGGCGTTCGTCTTCCGCCGCCGCGCCGGCCGCACCGCCGGTACCGGCCGCGGGGGCGACCCGACGGCCACCCCGTTCCTGCCCTGACCGGGGACCGGGCCCGAGGCCCCGACCGGGGGGCGCGCCCGCGCGCGCCCGGCCAGTGACGCGAGGAGGCCCGCTGCCGCGCGCCGCGGCCCTTTCGAGCCGCGGCGGCGGGAAGCACGGACGTGTCGGTCCTCGGCGCACCGACCGGGGGGACGGCCCGGCGCTCCGCTCCGTACCCGACCGTGTCCCGACCCGCTCGGCGCCCCGCCTACACCGTCAGGCCGCGCACCACCAGGTCCAGCAGGGCGCACACGAACAGCGCTATTCCGATGAAGCCGTTGACGGAGAAGAACGCCCGGTTCAGCCGGGACAGGTCGTGCGGACGCACCACCCGGTGCTCGTACACGAAGGCGACGGCGACGACCGCCATGCCGATCCAGTACAGCACCCCCGCCTCGGTGGCCAGGCCGAACCAGACCAGCAGCACCGTCGTCACCACGTGGGAGACCCGCGCCCCCCACAGCGCCGCCGGGATCCCGAACCGGGCCGGCACCGACCGCACCCCGTGCGCCCGGTCCGCCTGCACGTCCTGGCAGGCGAAGATCAGGTCGAAACCGCCGATCCAGATCCCGACCGCGAGACCGAGGATCACCGCCTCCCACGACCAGCTTCCGGTCACCGCCAGCCAGGCGCCGATCGGTCCTATGGCCTGCGCGATGCCGAGGATGGCGTGCGGGTAGGTGGTGAACCGCTTGCCGTACGGGTACACCACCATCGGCACGACGGCCACCGGCGCCAGCGCCAGGCAGAGCGGGTTCAGCAGGGCGGCGGCGCCCAGGAAGACCACGAGGGCGACGAGTGCCCCCGTCCACGCCGAGCGCACGGACACCGCGCCGGTGACCAGTTCCCGGTTCGCGGTGCGCGGATTGCGGGCGTCGATCTCCCGGTCGATGATCCGGTTGCAGGCCATGGCGAACGTCCGCAGCCCCACCATCGCGACGGTGACGAGCAGCAGCTCGACCCAGTGGACCGTCCTGTCGGCCCGGAACATCGCGGTCAGCGCGGCGATGTACGCGAAGGGCAGCGCGAAGACCGAGTGCTCGATCATCACGAGCCGCAGGAACGCCTTGACCTTGCTGTTGTTCGGCCGTACGGGCTCCGAGCCCAGTGCTGCGTCGGCGGCGCTCACAGTCCGTATTCCTTCCACCGGCGGTCGACCTTCGCCGCCGTCCCGGGGTCCGACTCGACCATCTCCGGCCAGCCCCCGTCCCGGGTGTATCCCTCCTCGGGCCACTTCCGGGTCGCGTCGATGCCCGCCTTGCCACCCCAGAACTGCTGGTAGGAGGCGTGGTCGAGGTGGTCGACCGGCCCCTCGGTGACGGTCAGGTCGCGCGCGTAGTCCGTGTTGCCCAGCGCCCGCCACGCCACCTCGTGCAGATCATGGACGTCGCAGTCGGAGTCCACGACCACGATCAGCTTGGTCAGCGACATCATGTGCGCCCCCCAGATGGCGCTCATCACCTTCTGGGCGTGCTTCGGGTACTTCTTGTCGATCGAGACGATCGCGCAGTTGTGGAACCCGCCCGCCTCCGGCAGGTGGTAGTCCACGATGTCCGGCACGATGATCTTGAGGAGCGGCAGGAAGAACCGCTCGGTGGCCCGCCCCAGCGGCCCGTCCTCGGTCGGCGGCCGGCCCACCACGATCGACTGGAGCAGCGGACGCGCCCGCATGGTCACGCAGTCGATGGTCAGCGCGGGGAACGGCTCCTGCGGGGTGTAGAAGCCGGTGTGGTCGCCGAACGGCCCCTCGGGCAGCATCTTCCCGGGCTCCAGCCAGCCCTCCAGGACGACCTCCGCCTGCGCCGGGACCTGGAGCGGCACGGTCTTGCAGTCGACCATCTCGATCCGCTTGCCCTGGAGGAACCCGGCGAAGAGGTACTCGTCGATGTCCCCCGGCAGCGGGGCGGTGGAGGCGTACGTCACCGCGGGCGGCGCCCCGAACGCGATCGCGACCGGCAGCCGCTCCCCGCGCCGGGCGGCGACCTGGTAGTGGTTGCGGCTGTCCTTGTGGATCTGCCAGTGCATCCCGATGGTGCGCCGGTCGTGCCGCTGGAGCCGGTAGAGGCCCAGGTTCCGGACGCCGCTCTCCGGGTCCTTGGTGTGGGTGAGCCCCAGGTTGAAGAACGAGCCGCCGTCCCCGGGCCAGGTGAAGAGCGCGGGCAACCGGTCCAGGTCCACGTCGTCGCCGGTCAGCACCACTTCCTGGACCGGGGCGCTCTCCGCCTTCACCTTCTTCGGCGGCAGGTGCACCATCGAGCCGAGCTTCCCGAACGCCTCGCGCACCCCGACGAAGCCGTGCGGCAGCTCCGGCTTGAGCAGTCCGCCGATCTTGTCGCCGATGTCCGCGTACGACTTCAGCCCGAGCGCCTTGAGCAGCCGCCGGTCGGTCCCGAAGACGTTCATGGCCAGGGGCATCGAGGACCCCTTGACGTTCTCGAAGAGCAGGGCCGGACCGCCGGCCTTGTTCACCCGGTCGACGATCTCGCCGACCTCCAGGTAGGGGTCGACCTCGGCCTTGATGCGCTTGAGGTCGCCCTCGCGCTCCAGCGCCCGGAGCAGGGAACGAAGATCGTCATAAGCCATGCCGTCCAGTTTGTCATCACCGCGGCCGACCACCGGGGGTGGCCCGGTTCCCGGCGGGCGCGCGGCGCCCGGTGGGGATGCCCGGCTCCACGCCGGGCTGTCGGCGGCACCGGTTACCCTGGGCCCACACCGGGGCGGACAAGCCCCGCCAACTCTCCTCAGGGGGACCTTCCGCCATGTTCCGGGCCTTGATGTATCTCCTGCCTCTGGCTCTGACGATCTACGCGTTCATCGACTGCCTGAACACCCCCGAGGACGAGGCCAAGCATCTGCCGAAGATCGCCTGGATCTTCATCATCCTGCTGTTCTGGATCGTGGGCCCGATCGTGTGGCTGGCCGCGGGCAAGATGCGTGCGGTGCCCGCCGGGGGCCGCACGCCGTCCGAATGGCACCGCAACCACCGCACGCAGTGGGTGGCCCCGGACGACAATCCGGAGTTCCTGAAGACGCTGCGCGAGGAGAACAAGAAGGACGAGTCGCTCCTCAAGGACTGGGAGGCGGATCTGCGCCGCCGCGAGGAGGAGCTGAAGCGCCGCGAGAACGAGACCGGGCCCGAGGGTTCGACGCCGCCCGCGTCCTGACCGCGCAGGGACCGCCGCCCGCGGTCCGACCGACCATGACGGCCACCGTGTGCCACCCGGCACGCGGTGGCCGTCGCCGTTCCGTCCGCCAGGGCCCCAGGGCCCCAGGGCCCCAGGGCCCATGCCCGGCCCCTTCGCGCGCCCGGCCCCTTCACGTGCCGGTCACTTCGCACACCGGACTCGCCGATCCTTCGAAAATTCTCTCCTCGCCCCAACACCCTCCCGATACCCTGTTGTTGACGGTGTGACAGATCGGAGCGGGCGACGGCGCTGGGGGTGCTGTGGACAGAGAGCTGTACGGACGTGAGGCGCTCCTCGGCGCCGACGGACTCGCCGCGCGCCTGACCGGTCTCGCCCCGTACGGCTCCGCCCGGGTCGCCTACGAGCACCGCGACGATCCACCGGTCGCCGTGCTCACCGGCGGGCGCGGCATGGGCAAGACGGCCGTACTGAAGCAGTTGCGCAGGCTGTACCGGGAGATCACCCCGGTCGCCCTGGTCGACTGCGAGGCGGTCGTGCCGCCCGCGGACCCGGGGCCGGGCTGGACCCCGGTCACCGGTGCGCTGCCGGAGCTCGCCGCCCAGTTGACGGCGCGGGTGCGGGCCGCGCGGCCGGTGCCGTTCCCCCGGCTGAGCCTGGGGCTGGTGGCGGTCGCCTCGATCTCCTGGACGCGGGAGGACGAGACACGGGCGCAGCGGGACCTCCAGGCGCTGGGCCCGGTGCTGGCGACCGTCGACACCCGGGGCGACGCGGCGACGGGCTGGGTGACCAAGGTGCTGACGAAGCTGGCCGCCGGCGCCTTCGACGCCGTGGCCCCGCTGGCCGGGCTGGTCGCGGAGGCCACGGTCGAGACGGTGCTGGAGGAGTCGTTCGGCCGGTTCCAGCGGCGCACCGCGGACTGGTACGGGAGTTATCCGCACGCGGGCGGCAACGGCCGGATCGGGCTGCGGCAACTGGCGGTCGACTTCGAACGCGGCGGTGATCTGCGCCGCCGGGCCGAGGACCATCTGGTGCTGGCGCTGGTCACGGATCTGGTCCGGGCGTACGAGGGCCTGGCGCGCGGCGCCAGGCGGGGGCGTCCGGTGCTGCTGCTGGACAACGCGCACACCGAGCTGGGCCGCCGGCTGGTCGAGCCGCTGCTGCGGCGGCGGGCCGCCGGGGTGCGGGACCGGATCGCCGTGTTCGCCACCTCCCGGACCCACGACCACGAGGGGCTGAGCCATGCGACGCGCAGGCGGCTGCCCGAGGTGGCACACGGTTCGCACTGGGCGCGCGGTTCGGAGGTGACCTCGGGGATCCTGGCCGTGGAGCTGACGGCGCTGGCCCCGGCGGACGTGCAGGCGGCGTTCGACCGGCAGGATCCGGCGGGCCGCGCCCCGGCCGGGCTGGCGCGCGGGGTGCACCGGCTGACGCGCGGGCGCCCGCTGGGCGTGGCGCTGCTGGCGCAGGCGACGGGCGAGGCACTGGCGCGGGCGGCGGCGGGGGCGGGAACGGGGCGGCCGGACCGGGCCGCGGGTGCGGACCTGGTGCCGGGGGCGCTGCTGGACCACACCGTGGAACTGCGCGAGGACCGGCCCCCGGTGCGGGTGGCGGACGAACTGCTGGCGCGGCTGGTGCCCGGACAGCAGCTCGACATGCTGTGCGTGCTGGCCGCCGCGCACGGCGAGGAGTCGGCGCGGCTGCTGGCCACGGCCCGGCTGCGCGACCGGTCGCTGGAGGGCGACGTGGCGTTGCGGGTGCGTGACGCGCTGCGGGCGCAGGGCTGGCCGGTCGGCCCCGAGTTCTTCGTCTCCGATCCGCTGCTGCGGGCGCTGCTGCTGCACCGGCTGCGCTTCCAGGACGACGACCATCCGTACTACGCGGTGTGGCGCGCGGTGCACGAGACGCTGCGTACGGCCTACGCGCCCGGGGGCCGGCTGCCGAGCGTCCGGCACCGGCTGCACCAGGAGCTGGTGCTGGGCAGGACCAGGGACTGTGTGACGCATCTGCGGGAGCGGTTCGCCGACGCGGAGGTGACGGACTGGCTCGACTCACTGCGGTTCATCGCCTCGGCCTCGGCGCCGTACCTGCGGACGCCCGGCCGTCCCGGTCCCGACCCGCGGCGGGCGGTGGCCCTCGGCCGGGAGGCGACCGACACGCTGCCGGACGGGGAGACGGGGCTCGCGGGGCTGGGCGAGCGGGCCGTGGAGCTCCAGTTGCGGCTGCGCAGGCTGCTGCACGCGGTGTGGCTGCTGTCCGATCCGCTGGTCCTGCCGGACGACGAGGTGGTCGAGAAGATGGCGCACGAACTGCGGCAGCTGTCCGGCGTCCATCCGTCGGGCAACAGCGTGCTGTGGGACGCGGCGACGCACTGGCCCCGGGACATCAGGGCCTGGCGGCCGTTGTCCATGCCGCCGGGGGCGACGGGCGGAGCGGGCGGCAGGACGGGCACGAGCGGCACGCGACGCGGGGAGGGTGGCTCGGATGCGTAATCCACTGCGGTACCGCCTCTGGTACACGGCGCGGCAGAAGGTCGTCACCTCGGTGGTGGCGGGCGCCCTGGTCGTCACGTCGGGCTGGTACGGCATCGGCCGGCTCACCGCCCCCGAGAACCGCGCCTGCGTGCCGGGCGTCGAGCGCCCGCCGGGCAGCGACGAGTGCGTGGGGGTCTCCGGTGACGGCTACGACTTCGGACGGCCGAAGCTCACCGAGGTCGCCAGGGCCATCGCCCGGGAGAACGCCACGCTGAAGCCCGGCCGGTACGCGACGGTCGCCCTGCTGCTGCCGCTCACGTCGAAGGACGAGGCGATGCAGACGAAGATGCAGCGCGAGCTGCAGGGCGCCTTCGCCGCGCAGTACCGGGCCAACCACCTGTCGAACGGCCAGGTGCCGGGGATCCGGCTGGTGCTCGCCAACACCGGGAACAACAACCTGCTGTGGCGGCCGACGGTGGAGCGGCTGAAGGCGATGACCGGGGCGCCGGACCACCTGCGCGCCGTGTCGGGGGTGGCGACCAGCAGCACCCAGGTCAGGAACGCGGTCAAGGAGCTGACCGCCGCGCACATCGCGGTCGTCGGCACCACGATCACCGCGGACGACATCGCCAACGGTCCGGACGGCGACCCGTTCCCGGGCCTGGCGCGGGTCTCGCCGACCAACCGCGACGAGGCGCGGGCGCTGGCGCACTTCGGGCAGGTGAAGGCCGACAAGGCGCTGCTGGTGCAGGACACCCGGACCGGGGACCACTACACGGACACGCTGCGGGCGGCGTTCACCTCGCTGGTGAAGGGCACCCGCTACGAGCCGCAGCTGTTCACCTCGCGCAGCGACCCGAACGACGAGGGCACCACGGCCAACACGTTCCAGCAGATCACGCACCTGATCTGCGACACGGACGCGGACACGGTGTTCTTCGCCGGACGCCACACCCAGCTGCGGCAGTTCATCAACGCGCTCGGGTCCCGGGGCTGCCAGAGGCGCCCGTTCACGATCCTGACCGGCGACGAGGGCTCGTACCTCGGCAGCGACAAGAAGCTCGACCGGGGCGCGCTGCGCCGCGGGGTGACGGTGCGCTACGCGTCCCTGGCGCATCCGGACACCTGGACGACCACGGAGCAGAAGGGAAAGGGGAAGTCGCCGACGGGCGGCTCCCCGGCGGACTACCGGAGCTTCCTGGACCTGCTGGCCGCGGTGGCGCGCAGGCCCGTGGGCCCGATCGGGCCGACCGGGCACCAGGACCTGACGGACGGGCAGGTCATCGTCGCGTACGACGCGCTGTCGCTGGCGGTGCGCGGCATCCGGCAGGCGACCCCGGAGGGCAAGCTGCTGCCCCGGCCCGCAGACGTGGGCGAGCAGTGGCCGCGGGTGAAGGGGTCGTTGCGGGTGCCGGGGGCCGGCGGCTGGATCTGCCTGGACAACCACGGGAACCCGTACAACAAGGCGGTGCCGGTGGTGGAGCTGGCGCCGGAGGACGCCCGTCAGCGGTTCGTGGCGATCGCCTGGCCGGAGCGGACGCCTCCGGGCCCGAGCTGCCTGCCTCCGTCCTCGGGGCCGTGAGCCCGTACGGGCGTACGCCGCGTCGGGCCCGCACGACGCGGCCCCGCCGCCCACGCCCCCTCACTCCCTGGCCGCGTACTCCTCGCGCAGTCCGGCCCAGCGCACCGGTGTCCATCTCGACCAGTCGGCGGGGCAGCCGTCCAGCGCGTCCACGAGGTAGCGGAAGTGGTCGTGCCAGCCGGCGAGGCAGTCCAGGCGCAGCGCGTCGTCGCCCCGGATCTCGTTGGTGAAGCGCAGCAGCACATGGTCGCCGCGCGGCGGTTCCAGGTGGAAGCGGATGCGGCCGTGTGGTCCTTCGAGGGTGTATTCGGCGACCCGCTCGACGTCCCAGGCGGTGACGGTGCCCGAGGCGACGGTGGCGTTCCCGTCGGGGCCGGTGTTCAGCCAGCGCAGCGTGATCGCCCCGCCGACACGTGGTTCGAACGTGTCGGCGGCGGCCAGCCAGCCGGGCAGCCCCTCGGCGCTGGCGACGGCCGTCCACACCTTGGGGACGGGGTGGGGCAGCCGCAGCAGGAAATGCAGGACGTGCCGATCGCCGTGGGTCTCGCTGGTGCCGTGCTCGATGACGGGGGTCGCATCGGTCATGGCTCCAGCGTGGCCCGAGGACGCGCGATCCGCACCCGTGCACGAACGAGGACCGGCCCCTGTCGTTCCCGTGCGGGGGGACGACAGGGGCCGGTCCTCGGACGCTCGCGCGGGTGCGGTCGTCAGACGCCCGCGTAGGAGTGCTTGCCGTTGACGAAGATGTTCACGCCGTAGTAGTTGAACAGCCAGCAGCCGAAGGCGAGGAGTGCCAGGTAGGCGGCCTTGCGGCCCTTCCACCCGGCCGTGGCGCGGGCGTGCAGGTAGCTGGCGTACGCGACCCAGGTGATGAAGGACCAGACCTCCTTGGGGTCCCAGCCCCAGTAGCGGCCCCACGCGTCACCGGCCCAGATGGCGCCCGCGATGATCGTGAACGTCCACAGCGGAAACACCGCGGCGTTGATGCGGTACGAGAACTTGTCGAGCGAACCGGCGGCCGGCAGCCGGGAGAGCACGGACCGGGCGAAGGCCCCCGGCTTCCCGCCGGCCGCCAGCTTGGCCTCGTAGCTGTCGCGGAAGAGGTAGAGCAGGGTGGCGACCGCGCCGATGTAGAAGACGGCACCGCAGAGGATGGCGGTGGAGACGTGGATCCACAGCCAGTACGAGTGCAGCGCGGGCACCAGCTGGTCGCTGGCCGTGTAGAGCAGCGTGGTCGCGACGCCGAGGTCCAGCAGGACGGTGGTGACCAGGAGCAGCCCCATCCAGCGGACGTTCTTCCCCAGCGCGAGGAGGACCAGGTACGTGCCGACCGCCACCGTGGAGAAGGTGATGGAGAACTCGTACATGTTGCCCCAGGGGGCGCGCTGCACGGACATCGCGCGGGCGACGACGCCGCCCGCCTGGACGAGGAAGGCGACGACGGTCAGGGAGATCGCAACGCGCCCGTACAGGTCGCCCTTGAACGTGCCGCCGGCCGCGCCGGGTCCGTCCGGGACGTCCCGGGAGCCCGCGGCGGCACGCGTGACGATCTTCGGGCGGTCGAGCACGGCGGTGCCGCCGCCCTGCTGGGCGACCCGCGCCCCCGTCGCGGCACCGGCGCCCTCGGCCGCGGCCTCCGTCCCGGTCAGGGCGGCGGCGGTGCGGCCGACCTTGCTGCGGCTGCCGAACACCCATTCCGCGATGTGCGCGAAGAAGGCCAGGGTGTAGACGGCCATCGACGAATAGATCAGCACATTGCTGGTGTTCGCCAGGCTCTCGTTGGTTGCGGCGGCGAGATTCACTTCCCAGCCCCTTCGGCAGGTTCTTCGGAGGATTCTTCGACGGAGTCGGGGCCCGGCCCGCCGGGCCGCCCCTCGTCCGTGTCCGGGTCGGGCGCGTCGCCGTCGGAACCGGTGGGCGCCGGGTCGGGCGCGGTGGGCGCCCGGTCGTGGAGCGTGAGGGCGAGATCGGCCAGTTCCTCGGGGAGCCTGGCGGACTCGCTGCGGCCGAGGCCGCCCATCTCGACGACGGTGACACCGTCGGCGCCGCGCACGGCCCGCACCCAGACCCGTCGCCGCTGGATGAACAGCGAGGCGGCGAGCCCGGCGATCGCGGCGGCCGAACCGCCGAGGGCCCAGCCGCTGGCGGGCTGCTCGGAGATCTGGAAGCTGGCCCACTCCTCGACGCCCACGAAGGTGATCGAGGCCTTGCCGTCGGGCAGCTTCATCGTGTCGCCGACCGCGAGGAGCTGCTTGAGGTCGCCGTTCTCGCCGTCCTTGAACGGCTTCATCTTCTTCTTGTCCAGCTGGTACACGTTCTGCGCCAGTCCGGAGTCGGTTCCGAGGTAGCCGTGGTAGGCGTTGAGCGCGAGCACGGGCATGTCCGCCGCCGGGAACTGGGAGAACATCGTGCCCTTGCCGCTACCCGCGAAGGTCGGCACGAAGAACGCCTGGAAGCCCAGCTGGGTCTTCTTGCCGCTCTTGTCCCGGTAGCCGTCCAGCACCTTGATCGCGCCGGTCGAGGTGATGTTGTTGTCCCTCGGCAGCAGCGGCACGGCGTTCCGGTAGACCTCCTTGCCGGAGGCGTCCTTGACGGAGACGACCGGCGCGTAGCCGTGCGCGTTCAGATAGACCTTGGTGCCGTCGACGACGAGCGGCTCGTTGACCCTGATGACGGTCTTCCGCGGCTTGCCGTACGCGCCCTTCTCGTACGTCACACGGGCCTCGAAGGTCCGAGCCGTACCCTTCTGCGGGCCGCTGCGCTCGTACGTGCCGACGAAGTCGTCGAGCTTGAAGCTGAACGGGGCGAGCCCGTCGTAGTCGAACAACGACCCGGACTTGAAGTCGTCGTACTGGGTCAGCGTGTTGGAGAAGCCGTCGCCCTCGACGATCAGCTTGGCGCCCTCGGACTTGAAGAGCTGGCCGTAGCCGAACGCCACCAGCATCACGATCAGGGAGACGTGGAAGAGCAGGTTCCCGGCCTCGCGCAGGTACCCCTTCTCCGCGGCGACCGCCTCCCCCACCACGTGGGCCCGGAAGCGGCGCCCGCGCAGCGTGGCGAGCGCGGCCTCGCGGACCTGCTCGGGCTCGGCCTCGGTGCGCCAGGTGGTGTACGCGGGCAGCCGGGTCAGGCGCTTGGGGGCGCCCGGCGGACGGCTGCGCAGCTGGCCGATGAACTGGCCGGTGCGCGGCACGATGCAGCCGATGAGCGAGATGAACAGCAGGATGTAGATCGCGGAGAACCACACCGAGCTGTAGACGTCGAAGAACTGGAGCTTCTCGTAGATCGGCGTGAGGGTGGTGTGGGCCTCCTTGAAGGCCTGCACCTTCAGTTCGTCCACGCTGTTCTGCGGGATCAGCGAGCCGGGGACGGCGCCGAGCGACAGCAGGAAGAGCAGGATCAGCGCGACCCGCATGGAGGTGAGCTGGCGCCAGAACCAGCGGGCCCAGCCGATGGCGCCCATGGCCGGCAGAGCTGCCGCGCTCTCCTCCCGGGGTGCGGTGGAGAGCCGGGAGCCGGCCGCGCCGAGTCCGGAGGCGTTCTCGTCGCGCCCCTTCTCCTCGTGCTCGTTGCTCGCGTCGGTCTTGGTCTTGCTCATGGAACCTCAGATCCCCACCGTGAAGCCGTCGGACCAGCCCTGCATCACCTGCATCAGGTCGGCCCACAGACCGGTCAGCAGGAGCAGACCGGTCACGATCATCATCGCGCCGCCGATCCGCATGACCCATGCGTAGTGGCGCTTGACCCAGCCGAACGCGCCGAGCGCCTTGCGGAAGGCGACCGCGGCGAGCACGAAGGGCACGCCCAGCCCCAGGCAGTACGCGACGGTCAGGAGCGCCCCGCGTCCGGCGGTGCCCTGGTCCATCGCGAGGATGCTCACCGAGCTGAGCGTGGGCCCGAGACAGGGCGTCCAGCCGATCCCGAAGAGGGCGCCCAGCAGGGGCGCCCCGGCCAGTCCGCTCACCGGCCGTCTGTGGATACGGAACTCGCGCTGGGTCATCCAGGGCATCAGTCCCATGAAGAAGATCCCCATCAGGATCATCAGCACGCCGAGGATCTTGGAGAGGACCTCGCTGTACTCCTGGAGGGTCTGGCCGAAGAAGCCGAAGAGCGCGCCGCCGGAGACGAACACGGCGGTGAAGCCGAGCACGAACAGCGAGGCGCCCGCGACCATGCGGCCCCGCCTGGCCTGAGCCAGGTCGGTGCCGCTGACGCCGGTGACGTACGAGAGGTAGCCGGGGACCAGGGGCAGGACGCACGGCGAGAAGAACGAGACGAGCCCGCCGAGCACCGCGATGGGCAGGGCGACGATCAGCGCCCCGCTCATCACGGTCTCGTTCTGCGCCGGAAGCGCGGCGAGGGTGAGCACGGAGTCACTTCTCCGCGATCAGCGGGTCGATCATCTCGTGCAGCTTCTCGGCGTCGAGCGCGACCAGGGAGCGGGCGGCGATCCTCCCGTCCCGGTCCAGGACCACGGTCGAGGGGATGGCCTGCGGATTCAGCGTGCCCTTGGGGAAGCGGAGCATCAGCTTGCCGGTCGGGTCGAAGAAGCTCGGGTACGGGACGCCGTAGTCCTTCTCGAAGCTCACCGCAGGGCCCTTCTGCGCGTCCCGCGTGTTGATCCCGACGAACTCGACGCCCTTGTCCTTCGTCTCCTTCGCCACCCGGGAGAAGTACTGGGCCTCCAGCCGGCAGGGACCGCACCAGGAGCCCCATACGTTCAGCACGACGACCTTGCCCTTGAAGTCGGCGACGTCGAGCTGCTTGCCGTCGAGGGTCTCCCCGTCGAGCTTCGGGGCGGGCTTGCGGTCCCCCTTGTCGACGGTGGAGATCCCGCCGCTGCCCGTGACGAAGTTCGTGCTGCCCCCACCGCCGACCTTTTCGTCGTTCCCACCGCACGCGGTCAGCGTGAGCGCGAGTGCGACAGCCGCCGCGGGGACGGCGAGCAGGGTGAAGCGGCGTCGAGGTGCCCGGCCATAGCTCATGTGAAAAGTTTCGCATGGCGGTTCCGGCGATCTCGGGCACCCCCCTCGGTGCCCGTAACGCCCCTTGTCAGGCTTGTTTAAAGAAGGCGTTCCAGCCGCCTTCGGGCGCCTGTCCGACACCCAGTGTGCGGAGCTTGTCGAGCACGGCCGGGGTCTGTACGTCGAGCCAGTCGACGAACTGCTTGAAGGAGACCAGCCGCACATCCGGCTTGTCGGCGATCTTCTTGAGCGTTTCCTCGACCGCGTCCATGTAGATGCCGCCGTTCCACTCCTCGAAGTGGTTTCCGATGTAGAACGGAGCGCGATTGGTCGTGTACGCGCGGTCGAATCCCGAGAGATAAGACCCGGTGGCCTGCTTGCGCCATCCCGGATAACGGGACGGCATCCCCTTGGTCGAATTCTGCGACTGGTTGGCGAGGATGTTGTAGTCCATCGAGAGGACCTCGAAGCTGTGCCCGGGGAAGGGCATGGCCTGGAGCGGCAGGTCCCAGACGCCCTGCCGCTTCTGCGGCCACACCTGCGTCCCGCCGGGGGAGCTGGCGTCGTAGCGCCATCCGAGCTTCTTGGCCGTGGGCAGCAGGTTGTCCTGACCGAGCAGACAGGGGGTGCGACCGCCGACCAGTTCCTTCCGGTAGTCGAAGGGCAGCGGATCGAGATCGGTCCAGCCGGTATTGGTGCGCCATTCGGTGACGAAGGAGATCGCCTGATCGATTTCGCTCTGCCACTGGGCGGAGGTCCAGTTCGCGACCGATCCGGAACCGCCACAGAAATGCCCGTTGAAATGGGTGCCTACCTCATGTCCGTCGAGCCACGCCTGACGGACGTACTTCATCGTCTCCTTGATGTGGTCATCGGTGAGATAACCGATGTCGGAGGCGCCGACCGGGTTGTTGGGCGGCCGGTACTTGGACTTCTTCGACTCGGGCAGCAGATAGAGACCGGAGAGGAAGAAGGTCATCGCCGCGTCATGCTTCTTGGCGAGTTCCAGAAAACGCGGGAAGAGACCGTTGCCGACCTCTCCCGCCCCGTCCCAGGAAAAGATCACGAACTGCGGCGGCGTCTGTCCGGGTTCGAGCGGGACCGGCGCCGGGGGCTGGTGCGGCTGCTTGCCGGTGTCCGCGGTGGAACCGTCCCCGATCAGCCGGACGTCCTTCTTCGCGGGACCGGTCCCCCGCCCCCGCCCGTCGGTGCTCTTCCCCTCCGTGGCCCCGGCCCGCTCCGTCCCGGAGGAACTGCATCCCGCCAGACCGATGGCGGCCGCGGCCCCAAGTCCGGCTCCGAGCAAACCCCTTCGGCTGATCTCGCGCATGCGTTCCCCATCTGCGGTCGTTTTGCCTCAAGTCCATACAAACTGGCGAAGGCTTAGATGATGAAAACAACACGAGGGTTCCGCGATTTAGCACAAAGTTCTTTGCGGCACCAGAGAACGAAGGTGATCGAACATACAACCCATGAGCTGCCCCGTCATCCGTGACGGATCAGCACGTGACGTGGCGTCAGATGCGGTGCGTCGCAGGACGGAGAAGCGCCCGCGTACGGCAGGGCGCAGCGCGGGCATCGTCGAACGGGACGGGGCGGGCACCGGACCCACCGGTCCAGCACTCGCCCCGTCCACGCCGTCCCGAGCTCGCGCCCGGACGCCGGCTCAGGCGCCGAACGCCTTCGGCCTCCCCTTCACCGGCTTCGCACCGGCCCGCAGATGCGGCGGCACCAGGTCCCGGGCCGGCTCGCTGTACCCGACCGACACGATCTTGTCGCCCTGGTAGGTGAAGCTGGTCAGCGACGCGAGCGTGCACTGACGCCTGCGCGGGTCGTGCCACAGCCGCCGCCGCTCCACGAAGCTCCGCACGATCCAGATCGGCAGCTGGTGGCTGACGCACACCGCCTCGTGGCCGCGCGCCGCGTCCCGGGCGGCGTCCAGGGCGCGCATCATCCGTACGACCTGTTCGATGTACGGCTCGCCCCAGGACGGCCGGAACGGGTTCGTCAGGTGCTTCCAGTTGTCCGGCTTGCGCAGCGCCCCGTCGCCGACTCCGAAGGTCTTGCCCTCGAAGACGTTGGCGGCCTCGATGAGCCGCTCGTCGGTGGCGATCTCCAGACCGTGCGACGCGGCGATCGGCGCGGCCGTCTCCTGGGCGCGCTCCAGCGGGGAGGCGACGACGTGGGTGATGTCGCGGCCCTTCAGGTGCCCGGCGACCCGGTCGGCCATCTCCCGGCCCAGCTCGGAGAGGTGGTAGCCGGGGCGGCGCCCGTAGAGCACGCCCTCCGGGTTGTGCACCTCGCCGTGCCGCATCAGGTGGACGACGGTGATGTCCTTGCCGCCCTCGCGGCTCGCGTTCTCGCTCATGCCGTGGCCTCCGATGCCGCGCGGGCGGCGGCGGGCAGGGCGGCGGCGATGCGCTCGACGGCCCGTGTGTCGTGGGCGGTCGAGACGAACCAGGACTCGAAGGCGGACGGCGGCAGGTAGACGCCCTGCGACAGCAGCGAGTGGAAGAAGGCGGTGAAGCGGAAAGCTTCCTGCCGCTTCGCGTCCTCGTAGTTCCGCACCGGCTGGTCGGTGAAGAAGACGGAGAACATGTTGCTCGCGGACTGCACGGTGTGCGCCACGCCCTCCTTGGTCAGCGCGTCGCCGACCAGACCGCGGATCTCCGCGGAGACCGCGTCCACCTTCGCGTACGCCGCGTCGTCGAGCAGCCGCAGCTGGGCGAGCCCGGCGGCGGTGGCGATCGGGTTCCCGGAGAGGGTGCCCGCCTGGTAGACGGGCCCGGCGGGGGCGAGGTACGCCATCACGTCCGCCCGGCCGCCGAAGGCCGCGGCCGGGAATCCGCCGCCCATCACCTTGCCGAAGGTCATCAGGTCGGGGCGCACCCCGTCGACCCCGAACCAGCCCGCCTTCGAGGTACGGAACCCGGTCATGACCTCGTCGGAGATGTAGAGGGCGCCGTCGGCGGCGCAGATCTCCTTGAGCCCGGCGTTGAAGCCGTCCACCGGCGGCACGACGCCCATGTTGCCCGGCGACGCCTCGGTGATCACGCAGGCGATCTCGCCGGGGTGCGCGGCGAACGCGGCCCGCACGGCGTCCAGGTCGTTGTACGGCAGCACGATCGTGTCGCCCGCCTGCGCGCCGGTGACCCCCGGGGTGTCCGGAAGCCCGAAGGTCGCGACCCCGGAACCGGCGGCGGCGAGCAGAGCGTCGACGTGGCCGTGGTAGCAGCCCGCGAACTTCACCACCTTGGCGCGGCCGGTGAAGCCGCGGGCGAGACGGATCGCGGACATGGTCGCCTCGGTGCCGGAGGACACCAGCCGCACCTGCTCCACGGGCTCGACCCGGGCCACGATCTCCTCGGCGAGCGCGACCTCTCCCTCACCGGGCGTCCCGAACGAGGTGCCGCGCGCGACGGCCTCCTGCACCGCGGCGATCACCTCGGGGTGGGAATGGCCGAGAATCATCGGCCCCCACGAGCACACGAGGTCGACGTACTCACGACCATCGGCATCGGTGAGGTACGGACCGGTACCGGACACCATGAAGCGGGGCGTACCGCCCACGGCCCGGAAGGCCCGCACGGGAGAGTTCACGCCACCGGGCGTCACGAGAGACGCGCGGTCGAAGAGCGTCTGGGAAACGGGGGCTTGATATGAATACGCCACTTTGGTCCTGATCTGCGATTCGAGGGTCGGTGGGCCGGGCCGGAAATCCTGACCGCGGCGAGCGGGGAACGTGTTCTCCTCGTGTGAACGTGTTCTCCTCGTGTGAGGGAAGGGCTCAGCCCCCTCGCGTCTGCGAGACTGGGGCGTGATGGGGGAAGCTCACACAAGCCATGGTGTCAGAGGCACGCACGGTCTTGCGGGACAGGTGTTTCACCACACGCCCGCGGGGGAGGTCACTGGCACGATGATCGGGTTGCACGGCGGGGGCCGTGTCTCCTAAGTAGTAGTCGGGTGGATGAGATATGCATCGCGGTGGCGGAGTGGGCGAAGGGACCGACGGCCTGGGGCCCGAGCCTGCCCGACGGGGTCGGCACCGGCGTGATGGGGAGCGCCGCCGGAGCGCGCGGCCCGGTGGTGCACAGGGCGGCGGGGCCGGGAGCGGGAGTGGTGGCCGGGTGGGGGTGACGTACAAGTACTTCGGCGCCCCGGACGGGGCGACCGCGGCGCGCGTGCCCATTTCGATGCGCCCCGAGGAGCTCGGCGGCGACGAGCTGGGCATGGGCGGCATGTTCACCAAGATCAAGCCGGAGACGGTGGCGGCGATGGTCCTCACCGGCATCCAGGGCATACCCCTGCACCGGGTCCCGCCGCTGGAACTGGTCGTCCTCCACCCCGACTACGCGGTGGTCAAGCTCCCGATGACGGTCGTCGATCCGCTGCGCGGCGTCGGCGAGGAGTCCGTCGGCGCCGCGGCCTTCATCTGGTCCACGGTCCCCGATCGCGGCGGCCCGCGCGACGCGTTCAACGTCTATCGACTGCTGCACGAGTGGCAGGACTTCAGCCACCGCCTGCACGACGCCGGGCACCAGGCGTACTGCCTGGTGTGGCCCTGACCCGAGGCTTCTCCGACCCGAGGCTTCTCGGACCCGAGGCTTCTCGCTCACGCGGGGCCGGGCGGCTAGGCGGTCCGGAAGTCCGAGGAGGCCAGAGGCTCCGAGGGAGCCGGGGAATCCCGGGGCAGATCCAGCCGTCGGGACGTGCCGGGTGCGATCACATGGGTGTGGCCGCCGAGAACGACCCGGACCGCCGGATGCCGCGAGCCCGGTACGGCGATCCGTACGCGTCCGTCCCTGAACCGCAGGTCCACGTCCCAGTGCCGGCGGAAGCGGATGCGCATCCCGAACTCCGAGAGCTCGGGCAGCGCGGCCGGGTCGAGCCATAACGCGTCGTCACGGGTCTCGAGCCCGGTCATTCCGCGCTGCACGAAGTCGAGGGTGCCCGCCATCGCGCCCAGGTGGATGCCCTCCTCGGTGGTGCCGCCCTGGACGTCGGCCACGTCCCCGACCAGTGCCTCCTGGCAGTACGCCCATGCCTCGTCGCGGCACACCCGGGCCAGCACCCAGGCGTGCACCAGCGAGCTGAGCGTGGATCCGTGGCTGGTGCGCGCGAGGTAGTAGTCGACGGTGGCCCGCCAGACGTCGTCGTCCAGTGGGTGCCCGAGCCGCTGGAAGAGGCCGGCGAGCTCCTGCGGCGAGAAGAGGTAGCCGAGCATCAGCACGTCGGCCTGCTTGGACGCCTGGTACCGGTTGACGGTGTCGCCCTCCGCCTCCAGGATCCGGTCCAGCCGCCGGATGTCCCCGTACCGATTCCGGTACCGCTCCCAGTCGAGCTCGGCCAGCTCCCCGTAACCGACGAACTGGCTGATGACGCCCCGGTGATACGGCACATGCAGACGATGGGAGATGTCCTCCCAGCGTTCCGGTTCGTCGGGTTCGAGCCGGAACCGGTCACGCAACCGCCCCCGCATGCCCGCGGGGAGGTCGCGGTACAGCTCCGTCGCACGCGACAGGACCCAGGCCGCCGTCACGTTCGTGTACGCGTTGTCGTCGAGCCCGGCCGCCCCGGACCCCGGATAGGCGTCGTGGTACTCGTCCGGGCCGACGACACCGCGGATGCGGTACCGGCCCAGGGAGCCGTCCCACGCGGCACTCGCCGCCCAGAACCTGGCGATCTGCAGCAGCATCTCCGCGCCCTTGGAGTGCAGATAGTCCACGTCCCCGGTGGCCTGGCAGTACTGCCACACGTTGTACGCGACGGCCGAGCCGACGTGGTGCTGGAGCCGGGAGCGGTCGGGCAGCCAGCGCCCCGAGTGCGGGTTGAGGTGGAGCTCCTGCGTCTCCTCGCGTCCCGTGTCGGCGCTCTGCCAGGGGTACATCGCCCCGGCCCTGCCCGCCTCGCGTGCCGCCCGGCACGCTGCGGGCAACCGCCGATGGCGGTAGTCGAGGAGACCTCGGGAGATCTCCGGGAGGTGCAGGTTCAGGAACGGAAGGACGAACAGCTCGTCCCAGAAGACATGACCCCGGTACGCCTCACCGTGCAGCCCTCGCGCCGGAACCCCCACGTCGAGGTCGGCGGTGTGCGGCGAGAGCGTCTGCAATACGTGGAAGAGGTGCAGCCGCAGAATGCGCCCCGACTCGCCGGCAACCTCCAGCCGGACCTGCCGCCACAGGTCGGCCCAGGCCCGTCGGTGCGACGCCAGCAGGCGCGGGAAGCCGGGAGCCGCACGGACGGCGGCCGACGCCGCCCGCGGCGGGCCGCCGATCGCGGGGTCGCGCGTGGTGTGGAGGGCGACCGTCTTGTCGACGACGGTGTCGGCCCCCGGGTCGAGCGGCAGCACCAGCCGCCGGAAGACCGACGTAGGCGTCTGCCGGAACCGCGGGACGGGGGTGGTCGCGGGGGCGAGGGCGGTTACGGGGGCGAGGGCGGTTACCGGGCCGGGGGTCGTTACCAGGCCGGGGGCGTTTGCGGCGTCGGAACCGGGGGCGGACGTGGTCGCGGGGCCGGGGCCAGACCTGGCGTCGGGGCCGGGGTGGGACGTGGTCGCGGGGCCGGGACCAGGGGTGTGAGCCGCCCCGTGCCCGGCGCAGGTGCGGGCCGCCAGCGCGATCCCGATGTCCGACTCCACCGTGCGGCACCGCAGCGAGACCACGCCGTCGTCGTGCGTCCCGGTCACCCAGCCGGTGAGGTGCCGGTTCGACAGGTCCCGGTATCTCTCCACCCCGGCGTTGCGGACGTCGCCGTCGATCCCCGACTCCACCTCGATCTCGCCCGCCCACCCCTCGGCCCGGAACACCGTGCGCAGCGCGGCGAGATGCGGGTCCCCCATGTGCACCAGTCGGCACTGTTCCACGCACAGGCGTCGTCCCGCCCCGTCCTCGTACACGGACCGACGCGTCAGCGTGCCCCCGCTCAGGTCGAGCCACTGACCGTGCTCCACGAGCTGCTCGTGGTCCGGGGTGAGCCACGGCCCCGGCGCGGCGTCCTCGGGGCGGACGCGGTAGCGCAGCGGCAGCCAGTTCGGCAGGTTGACCAGGTCCTCGTTCTCCACTCTGCGGCCCCGCACCGAGGAGCTCAGCCGGTTGTAGCAGCCCGCCGCGTAGGTGCCGGGGTAGTGCGCGGGGCCCTCGGACGTCTCAGGCGCGGCGCCCCGGGTGGCGAAGTAGCCGTTGCCGAGGGTGCACAGCGCCTCGCGGAGCCGTTCCTCCCTCGGGTCGTATCTCTCGTACGACCAGGTCCAGGCATCGCTCATCGGTCTTCCCCGGCGCCCGGTGCCGCAGCACCCGCTTCCCCGACGGCCACGTCCCCTTCTCCGGCAGTCGCTTCCCCCGCGGTCGCTGCCGTGGTCAGCAGGTCACCGGGATCGGACACCACGAGGTCGGCGCCGTGACGGCGCAGCGCGGCGGCGCTGTCGGGCCCACCGGTACGGTCCACGCCGATCACGAGTCCGAAACCGCCGCGTCGCCCGGCCTCGACACCGGCCAGTGCGTCCTCCACCACCGCCGTGTCCCGGACCGCGACCCGCAGCCGCCGCGCCGCCTCCACGAAGAGCGCCGGGTCGGGCTTCCCCGGCAGCCGCAGCCGACCCGCCTCGTTCCCGTCGACCACGGCGGCGAACCGGTCGATGAGCCCGGCCCTCGTCAACAGCTCGGTCGCGTGCCGGGACGCGGAGACGGCCGCGCAGGGCGTCCCCCGGTCGCGCAGCGCGCCGAGGAGCCGGACCGTGCCGGGCCAGACGTCGACGTGTTCGGTGCGCAGGGCCCGGGTGAACAGTTCGTCCTTGCGGGCGGCGACCGCCCACACCGTCCCGGTGCCCGGCGGGTCGTCGGGGTCCCCCTCGGGCAGGTCCAGCCCCCGGGAGGCCAGGAACGCAGCCGCGCCGTCCCGTCGCGACCGGCCGTCGACATGGCGCAGGTAGTCGTCCACGGCGTCGAAGGGCCGCTGTCCCTCGATGCCGGAGAGGACGGCGTCGAACGCCTTCTTCCAGGCTGCGGCGTGGCTGCGGGCGGAGTCGGTGATCACTCCGTCGGTGTCGAGGACGACGGCCCGTACGGAGCGCATGGGCGGTGTCAGGGACGGGGCGGCTGCCATGAGCGGACGTTCCCTTCGTCAGTCCCTCGGTCCTCGGTCAGCCCTTGGGTCACCCCCCCTTCTTCGGTCCCTTGGCCGGTGCTTCCGGGGGTGCCTTCACCGGTTCCTCAGGGATCCTTTCGCCGGTCCTGCCCGGGGGCTTCGCCGGGGCTCCTCCCATGGCACCACGGTTCAGGCGCAGGGGCACCACGGATCCGGCCCGGCCCGCGACCTCCGTACGGGCAAAGCACGCACCAGATCGTCCCGGCGGGCAAGGGCCCGGCCGCCGGGCGTGGGATCGCCGCAGCGGGCACGGGGCCGCCCGAGGCGTGGGATCGCCCGGGACGTGGGAGAGTTCGTAACAGAAGGGCAGAAAAATACCTGTAACAGATTAACTCGGATGAGCAGAGCGCTCGTTCCGACCCGGACGTCAGGCCTCCGCCTTCCGTGCGAACACAGGCCTCCGCCTCCGCGCGAACAGGGGAGCGAACGGGTGGACGAAAACACATCCGTCATCCGCCCCACCGCGCGATGAGCGCTCCACACCGCGACAGCACCGACCGAACCCCTCGACCGTTCCGGATACCCGGGAGTCACGATGCCCAGGTCACTCGACGACGCGACGCTGACCGGCCTCGTCGCCGATGCAATCGCCGCCCCGTCCATGCACAACGCCCAGCCCTGGCAGTTCCGCTACACGCGCGGAGGCCACACGCTCACCCTCCTCGCGGACCTCGACCGCGCGCTGCCGGAGGAGGACCCGGCGACCCGCGCGCTGCACGTGGGCTGCGGCGCCGCCCTGCTCAACCTGCGGGTGTCCGCCGCCCACCACGGCCTGGAAGCGGTCACCACGCTGCTGCCCGAACCAGCGGCGCCCGCCGTGCTGGCCTCCGTACGACTCGGCGTCCGCGCTGTCGCCCGACCGGCCCACGAGAACGAAGCGCGGGCCGGGGGCGAGGCGACGGCCGAGAACGAGGCGCGGGCCGGGGGCGAGGCACCGACCGGGGGCGCGCCCACCGAGGACGAGGCACTCGCCGCCCTCCATCCCGCGATCGAGCAGCGGCACACGAGCCGCTACCCGTTCGACGACGCGCTGGTCCCGGAGGACGTCCGCGCGCTTCTCGTCGCGGCGGCCCGCGCCGAGGGCGCCGACTTCTCGTTCCTGACCTCGCCGCATCTGGAGACCGTGCTGGGGCTGATCCGGGACGCCGAGGGGTACAACCGCGGGGATCCCGGGCGGGAGGCGGAGCAGCACCACTGGACCCGGAACACGAAGACCGAGGCGCCCGTCGACGGGATCCCGGACTACGCCTTCGGCCCCCGTGACGCCCAGGAGCAGGCGACCACCCGCGACTTCGTGGGTACCGGCGCACTGCCCGGCCGGGCCCGTGTGCCGTTCGAGAAGCGGCCGCAGCTGGCCCTGCTGACCACGTCGAGCGACCACTCCGTCGACTGGCTGCGCGCCGGTCAGGCCCTGGAACGGGTCCTGCTCCTGGCCACCCTCCACGGCGTCTCCACCTCGTTCTCGACCCAACCCATCGAGTGGCCGGACCTGCGCTGGATCCTGCGCGACCCGGTCTTCGGCACCGGGCACGCGCAGATGATCATCCGTCTGGGATACGGGCCCACGGGACCGCGTACGCCCCGGCGCCCGACGAATCAGGTGCTGACGATCGAACCGTAGGACCGGGCACGCCGACGAACGACCGGACGGGAACGAGCGGAAGACCGAACAGATGACGGAAAACAAGCAACGGAAGAACAGTAGAAGCAGAACCAGCAGCAAAAGAGACAGAAATAGATAAAAAGAGACAGAAGAGGCGGAGAGAGACGAGAGAGGGACGGAAGGCCGTGGAATCGATGCGACTCCCCGTGGTCGTCGGAGTGGACGGATCCGAGGGCAGTCTCCGCGCCCTCGACTGGGCGGCGGCGGAAGCGGCGTGCATGGGGCTCCCCATGCGCGTCGTGCACGCCTCGCTGTGGGAGCACTACGAAGGGACACATGCCGCCTCCGACCCCGAGCGCCCCACCGACGAGATCCTGGCCGAGCATCTGGTCTCCGAGGCCCAGGAACGCGCGCGACGGCTCGGCCCCGAGGTGGACGTGGAGGCCGATGTGCTGCCCGAGGACCCGGTGGCGGCGCTGGTCGCGGAGAGCCACGAGGCCGCCGTGGTGGTCGTCGGCTCCCGCGGCCGGGGCCGGATCGCCGAAATGCTCCTGGGGTCCGTCAGTCTCGCGCTCGCCAACCGGTCCCACTGCCCGGTCGTGGTGGTCCCGGCGCGAGCACCGGACACACCACCGCGGCCCGGTCGCGTCGTCGTCGGGATCAGCGACGCCGAGGAACCGACGTCGGCCGCCTTCTTCGCACTCGCCCATGCGGCGGCCCGGCACGGCGAACTGGTCGCCGTACGGACCTGGCGCGCCCCCGCCCATGAGGTCAGGAGCCATCCGCTGCTCTACGGCTCCCCCGCCGCCGCCCACCGCCAGCAGGCCGAGGAACACCTGGAAGCCGTGCTCGCGAAGCTGGACCCGAACGGCGCCTCCGGTGTCGTCGTCCAGCGGTCGGTGGTGGCGGGGCCGACGCACCAGAAGCTGCTGGAGGCCGCCGAAGGCGCGGAACTCCTGGTCGTCGGCGCGAGCCGGACCGGCGGACGGCGCGGACACCACACACCGCACGCACAACACCTCGGCACGGTGAACCACGCGATGCTGCATTACGCGCCCTGCCCGGTCGCCGTCGTCCCGAACGCGTACCCCTACCGCGTCTGACGCCTCGACCGAACCCCGAATGTCAGTACCCGGCCGTACGGTTCTCCTCGTACCGACGCAGCGATGCCACGACGCGTCACAGGCGTCAGTGCGCAGACCTGCCGACACACCACAGCACCGCCGCACGAAGGGGCCGTCCCATGGCCGAAGTCGCCGCCCGTCTTGTCGTCACGCTGGCCGCGCCGCTCGGCCGCAGCCGGGACGCGGCAGGTGCCCCGCGGCTCCTGCATCGGTCCGGCAAGCGCCTGCTCGTCCAGCGGGGCGACGCCGAGCTGGTCGCCGTCGCCCCGGACACCGCCCGTCCCGACTCGGTCAGTCCGAACTCCGTCGATCCCTGCTCCGCCCGTCCCAGCCCTGTCGGTCCGGACACCGCCGGTGCGGACTCCGAGGGCGCCGTCGTGATCCGTTTCCCCGCGCCCTGGCCAAGGCGCTACGGCACCTGCGCGGTGGCGCCGGACGGCGGTCTCGCGGTCTTCGCCGGGGTGCACGCCCTGCGCGCCGTGGATCCGGCGGGCGAGGTGCGCTGGGAGATCCTGCACGGCTGCTGGGACGGCGCCTGCCACACACTCCACACCACGTACGACGAGTACGTGTCGGACCATTCGCACGGATACGCGGACCAGGGCTCCGCCGTGTTCTCGGCGGACGGCACGCTCGTGTGGGCCCACATACGCGGTCCACTCGCGGCGGCCGGTCCCGATCCCGAGGCGCAGGACGAGTGGCTGGTCGTCGATGCCGCCGACGGCCGGGTGCTCGGCCGCGTCGACGCGGAGACCGCGGCCGTCGGTTCGGAACACGTCCCGCACCCCGACCCCGCTCGTATGGGGCTGTGCGTCGGCGAGGGCCAGGACGGCGTGCCGATGCTGTGGGGCCGGTGGGACGGGGAACGGCTCTCCGTCGAGCGGTTCTGCAACGACGAGCGGATCCTGATGGCGGTGAGCCCCTCGGGCGACCGGTTCCTGACGGTCACCCACTACGAGGAGACGCTCGCCGTGCACCGTACCGAGGACGGTTCCGTGCTCTGCGAACTCGACGCCCTGGACGGCGTCCCCCGTCACCCGGAGGCCGATCCCGACGACCTCGACGCCGACGTGGCCCTCTGGGACTACACGGGTGGCTTCCTCGACGAGGAGACCGTCGTCGCGGGAACGTCGGAACGGGACGGGGAGTACGGCGAGCAGCGCCACTGGCTGGTGAGCGCGGACGCGGCGGGGATGCGGCTGAACGCGCGGATCACGTACCCGTTCCCGGTGTCCGGCGGTGTCACGGCCCTCGGCGACGGCACCTGGTACACGGTCTCGGAGACCGGCGACGCCCTGCACGTGTGGAGCCGTTGACCGCGTCGCCCGCGCCCCCACCGGGCACACCCCTGACACGCCACCCGGCTCCGGCGCACCAGCCCGGCGCACGGAAGGGGGCGCGCCCCCGTGCGCCCCGCTTGCCGGGCACACCACTCGGACAGCCGGACGGGCACGCCCCCGTGCGCCTGGCCGTACGCCCGCCCGGCCGGCACTCACCGGCCGAGCACGCGCCGCGCTGTCCGCCGGTGCCGATGTCACGCGCCGGGCGGCGTCCACCCCGGGTCCCGGCCGGTCAGCGCCAGCACCCGCTCGAACGGACCGACCCCTTCCGGTACCGGGTGCGGCTCGCCGAACACCTTCGCCTCCCGGGCCATCGGCGCCATCGCGGCCAGTGCCGGGCCGATCTCGCCCAGCACGGACGCGTCCGGGACGAACTCCTGGCCGGTGGCCCGCGCCAGGTCCCAGGCGTGGACGGTCAGATCGCCCAGCACCATGTTCCCGACGGTCCTGGCCGGGAGCCGCATGCGCCCCGTCGTTCCTTCTTCGGCACCGGGCGCGGCCCACGCCGTCGCCAGCTTCGCCGTCTCCTCACGGAAACGGGCCCGCCAGTCGCCCGTCACGGCCTCCGGCACCTCGCCGAAGCCGGTCTCCCCCTTGGCCGCCAGGACCTGGAAATTGACGACGACCTGGAAGAGGTGGTTGATCAAGGCCCGCACGTCGTACTCCGCACACGGCGTGGGATCCCCGAGAGCTGTGTCATCGATTCCGTCCACCACGGGAGCGGCCCGGTCGGCGGCCGCTTCGAGCAACTCGCTGATCTTCTTCATGCGCCGAGCCTGCACGCCACGACGGCCCGGCGCTTGAAAAAGCACGACACCCGCGGCCCCGGCCCGGCGCTTGAAAAAGCACGACACCCGCGGCCCCGGCCCGCCGCGGCCGTAGGATCGTCGACATGGCCGGTCCTCGACGCGACACCAGAGGCATCGTCGACGCCACCGAACTCTTCACGCGGGTACGTTTCCGGCGCCGCGAGCCCGCGCCCGACCTGCGGCCGTACCTGGAGCACTACTGGCTCATCGACTGGGACCTGGCGAAGCCGTACGCCTCCCATCTGGTGCCGCACCCGTCCGTGAACGTGGTCTTCCAGCGCTACGCGGCACCTCCGGCGCACGGCAACGGATACGCCGAGGTCTCCGGCATCCCTCCGGGCCTCTTCGTACAGAGGCTGGAGGGGCGGGGCCGGGTCTGCGGCGTGCAGTTCAGGCCCGGCGGGTTCCGCCCGTTCGCACCGGACCGGCCGGCCTCCGACTGGACGGGGCGGCGTCTCCCCGTCGACGAGGTGTTCGTCCCGCCCGCCCCGCCGTCGGCCGTCCTGGACCCCGCCGACGAGGACGCCCGGGTCGCGGCGCTCGACGCGTACCTGCTGGCGCTCGGCCCGGAACCGGACCCGCAGGCGGACCGGGCGATGGCCCTGGTCGACCTGGTGCGCACGGATCGCACGGTGCGCCGGGTCGACGAACTCGCCCGCGCCGAGGGTGTGTCGCCGCGCTCGCTGCAACGGCTCTTCGCCGCGTACGTCGGCGTCGGCCCCAAGTGGGTCATCCTCCGCTACCGCATCCACGAGGCGCTGGAACGAGCCGAGTCGGACCCGGCCGTGGACTGGGCGGCACTCGCGCTGGATCTCGGATACAGCGACCAGGCCCATCTGATCAGGGATTTCACGGCGACGGTCGGCGTCTCCCCGACAGCCTTCGCCCAAGCCGCCGTCCCGACGCTCCAGGGACGACGTGGCGAGGCGCCGTGCCAGGCGTCGCGGGCCGGACGGGACTTTCGAAACACGTCCTAGTGCCGCATCAGGCAACGTTCGCCCCGTCGCGACGCCCGGCACGCCCTCTCGCCGCACCGGCCGAAATCCCAAGTACATCCAGTACGAGGGCTTCCGGCCGGCACACCGAGAGCACGTACCGGACGCGCTCCTTGACGGGCAAACGTTGCCTGCCGCGGCACTAGCCGCCCACACAGCGTCGTCCGGCTGCCCGTCGGCTCCTGTTTCTCCCGACGCCTCAGCCGGCCTCCACCGCCTTGTCGAAGTGGAACGCGACGATGTCCAGCCGTTCCCGCAGGTAGAAACGGTGAGCATCGGTCCGGTGCGTGCCCGAGTCGAGGTTGAGGTGCAGGCAACCGGCCTCCTTCGCCCGCTCCTCGAGGTACGCGAGAAGCTCCCGGCCGACACCGGTCGAGCGGGCGTGCCCGGCGGTGACCAGATCGTCGACGTACAGCATGCGGATCAGGCTGGTGTTGTCGACGACGCGCCAGCCGGCCGCGCCCACGCAGACGCCCTCGTCGTCATAGGCGGCGCTGAATCGCAGCCCCTGCGCGTATCCCTTCTCGTACACCTCCTGGAAGAGTTCCACGGTGAGGTGCGGCCGGAGTTCACGCAGGACCGGAAGCAGGTCGTCACGCAGCCGGACGTCGTCGGGGCCGAGGTCGAGGATCTTCACACGGGCATTCGTATGCGCAGTCGCCGAAGTCATGGGGGCACTGTAGGCAACCGGGCCCGCCCACGCAGCCGCGTCGGCACCCCGAGAACCTGCCCCCGATACGGTTCCGCCACCCTGCGACCACGGCGGTCACCGGTTACGGCACCGGCTGGATCCCGGCACCGAATTCCCTGGCTGTGGTGCCGGGTCCGATGACATCCTGACGAGGTGAACGGACCCGAGATCCAATTCGAAGTCGCCCCCGAGCTGCGCCCCTTCGTCTCGCCTGATCGCCGCCGGGGACGCTCGACCGTGACCACCGACGGCTCCTCCACCCTCGGCCATGTCGTGGAGTCCCTCGGCATTCCGCTCACCGAAGCCGGGCAGATCCTGGTCGACGGCCGTCCGGTGTCCGTCTCGCACATCCCGGGCGCGGGCGAATCGGTCCAGGTACGCGCCGTGGAACGCCCCCAGCGCGTCCCCGGGGCGCCCCTGCGCTTCCTTCTCGACGTCCACCTCGGCACGCTCGCCCGGCGGCTGCGGCTGCTGGGGGTCGACACCGCGTACGAGAGCGAGGACATCGGCGACGCCGCGCTGGCCGCCCGGTCGGCGGACGAGCGCCGCGTACTGCTCTCCCGGGACCGCGGGCTCCTGCACCGGCGGGAGATCTGGGCCGGTGCGTACGTGTACAGCGACCGGCCGGAGGACCAACTGCGCGATGTGCTGGAACGGTTCGCCCCGCGCCTGGCCCCCTGGACCAGGTGCACGGCCTGCAACGGACCGCTGAAGCAGGCCGACAAGGACTCCGTCAGCGACCTGCTGGAACACGGCACCCGACGCTCCTACGACGTCTTCGCGCAGTGCACGGAATGCGACCGGGTCTACTGGCGAGGGGCCCATCACTCCCACCTCGACGCGATCGTCGCGAAGGCACTCCGCGACTTCCCGTCCACGACCTCGGACGACGGCCGGGAGGACGACGCGGGACCCGACGGGGGGAACGGCCTGAGAAGCGCCACGGGGGACGACGCCCCGCAGGACGAGGACAGCGCGCCGCCGGCCCCCTCCGAGGTCTCCGGAACCCCCGGAACCACCGGCTGACGGCCTCGTCCGCACATCCCCGCTGCCGCTGACCTGCCTCTGCCCCGCCCTCGCCACTCGGCTCCTCGCTTCGGCTCCTTGCGGCCCAGGACCTGTCGTCGAAGTGCCGTCGTTCGGCCGGAGGCCGGGCCGTACGGCGTCCGGCCGGTGGGGGCGATCGAGGCGGAGGATCGTCCTCGTGCCGGACGCACGAGGACGACTCCGACGACACCGCGAGCGTGCATGACAGACGTCGCACGACAGGCGCCGCACGGCAGGCGTCGCACGGCAGGCGGCAGTTCGACGACGGGGCCTACGGCTGCTCGGCGGTCAGGTAGCGCTGAATGGTGGGCGCGAGCCAGGCGATCACTTCTTCGCGCGACATCGCGGCGGCGGGCTCGATCCGCAGGACATAGCGCGTGAGGGCCATGCCCAGGATCTGCGAGGCGGCGAGAGCCGCCCGGCGCGGGGCATCGGCCGGGTCTGGGCACACGCCGGCGGCTATCGGGCCGATCTGCTCGGCGAAGACCTCTCTCATCCGCTCGGCCCCCGCGTCATTGGTGACGGCGACCCTGAGCAGGGCAGTGAGCACGTCATCGCCCTCCCACCGGTCCAGGAAATGCGTCACGAGCACGGCGCCGACGTGCTTGCCCGGCAGCGCTCCCAGCTCCGGAACGAGCAGATCGATCTCGGAGGCGGCCGCGAACAGCCTCTCCTTGTTCCCGTAGTAACGCATCACCATCGACGGGTCGATGTTCGCGTCGCGGGCGATGGCCCGGATGGTGGCGCGCTCGTAGCCGTCGGCAGCGAACCGCTCGCGCGCGGCTTCGAGGATCGCGGCCTTGGTGGCGTCCGAACGGCGGGGGGCGGTGGGCTTGCTGTTCACACCAACAACTGTAGGCCAACAAGCGTTGACACTCCAGCCTCGACAGGACTACCGTTGCCAACAAGCGTTGACCAACGCACGTTGGCATCAAGGTGACCGCTGACGACCGGGCCCAGGAGGCAGCCATGACCACCACCCCGAGCACCTCACCCGACACTGTCGACGTACTCGTGGTGGGTGCCGGCCCCACCGGCCTGCTGCTCGCGGGCGACCTGGCCGCCCAGGGCCTCTCCGTCACGCTCGTGGAGCGCCGCCCGCACGGGATCAGCAACATGACGCGGGCGTTCGCCGTGCACGCCCGCACGCTCGAACTGCTCGACGCCCGCGGTCTGGCCGACGAACTCGTCGGCGCGGGCACGCCCCTCTCCTCCATGCGCTTCTTCAGCAGGCTCTCGCTCGATCTCTCCGGGCTGCGCACGCGCTTCCCCTTCGTGCTGATCACCCCGCAGTACGAGGTGGAACGCCTGCTGGAGCGCCGTGCCCGTGCCGCGGGCGTCCGCTTCCGTCACGAGACGCGGCTGACCTCGCTCCACCAGAGCCCCGCGTCTGACACGGTCACCGCCGAACTGCGCGAGGCCGACGGCGGCACGAGCACGATCGACGCCCGCTATCTCGTCGGCACCGACGGGGTGCGCAGCCAGGTCCGCGAGGTGCTCGGCCTGCCGTTCCCCGGCGTTTCCGTGATCCGGTCGCTCGTCCTCGCGGACGTCCGGCTCACGGAGGAGCCTCCCGGTGTCCTGACCGTCGACGGGGACGGGGACGCCTTCGCCTTCATCGCCCCCTTCGGCGACGGCTGGTTCCGCGTGATGGGCTGGGACCGCGGGCACCAGCCCGCCGACGGCGCACCCGCAGACCTGGAAGAACTGCGTGGGGTCGTTCGCCGCGCCCTCGGCACCGACCACGGCATGCACGACGCGCGCTGGATCTCGCGTTTCCACAGCGACGAACGCCAGGTACCCGCCTACCGCACGGGCCGGGTCTTCCTCGCCGGGGACGCCGCCCACGTCCACTCGCCCGCGGGCGGTCAGGGCATGAACACGGGCCTGCAGGACGCCGCCAACCTCTCCTGGAAGCTCACCGCGGTCCTGTGCGGCCACACGGCCTCCCCGGAGGCGCTCCTCGACAGCTATCACGAGGAACGCCACCCGGTCGGCGCACAGGTGCTTCGCTCCAGCGGAGCACTCATCCGTCTCGCCATGGCGAAGGGCCCGCTCCAGCGTGCGGCCCGGACGGCCGCCACGGCGGTGCTGTCCCACGTCCGGCCGGCCTCCGGCAAGGTCATCGGCATGGTGTCCGGGCTCGCGATCTCCTACACCGCCCCGCGCGGGGCCCACCCTCTGACCGCCCGACGGGCCCCCGACCTGAGCCTGCGGGAGGGCCGCCTCCACCAGTTGCTCCGCGACGGCACCTTCGCCCTCGTCACGCCCGCCGACACCCCGAGTCCGGCCACACCCACCCCGCTGGCGCACGCCCACTGGAAGGACGGCCGCACCACCACCCTGCTCATCCGGCCCGACGGCTACATCGCCTGGGCGAGCGAGCGCCCCGACCCCGCGGCGCTACAGGCCGCACTCACCCGATGACCCCGCCCCGCCCCCGACGACACCAACACCGCACACACCCGCACCGATGCACACCCGCACCGACATCGACTCCCGCCCCGCCCCTCCCTCGCCCCGGCCCGCCCCCGGCCAGGCATCAGAACACGTACTCGTCCCCGGTGGCCGGAGTCAGCACCTCGTGCTCGTCGTTCTCCGGATTCCGGTCGGTCGCCCCTCCGTTCCACAGGGTGTCGATTCGCACGACGACCTCGTCCGGCCGCCCGGCCAGCTGGAGTTCCAGGGCCAGCTGTCGTCCGTCCCGGGCATCCGCCCGCAGCGCGGCCGTCCGGCACAGCACGGTCCGCCGGTCGGCCTGGAGGCAGCCTTCCGACAGTTCCTGCCGCCCGGAGAGTGCTACGGATGTGCGTACCCGCAGGGTCACGCCGTCCAGGTTGGAGGGCCCGTGGTTCCGGCTCTGCACCCAGACCCCGAGCCCCGTACCCCACAGCGAGACGTGCCCGTGGTGCGACACGTCCGCCTCGGGAGCGATACCACCAGCCATGGGCCCGCCCAACGGTTTCGTCGCCGGATCCACCACCGCTGCACCCGCGCGCCCGGTCGCGGCTGCGCGCCCCGTTCCCAGGACCACGGCCACGGCCATAGCCACGACCACGGCCACACCGATGCCGGACACCATGGGCGCGGCTTTACGTGTCATCACCATGCACCGAAGATACCGATTATCCGCAAATATCCATATTTACCCACTAGTTCGGCGCGCCTCCCTGCCGCCCTCTCCCCCTTCGCCCCCTTCTCCTCCCTCGTGACACGCTGACGTCCATGTCCCTAGCCCGTTCTGTCGTTCTGTTCGTCGTCGCCGCGCTCTTCGAGATCGGCGGTGCGTGGCTGGTCTGGCAAGGCGTGCGCGAACACCGGGGCTGGATCTGGATCGGCGCGGGCGTCATCGCGCTCGGCGCCTACGGCTTCGCCGCCACGCTCCAGCCGGAAGGAGAGTTCGGCCGCATCCTCGCCGCGTACGGCGGTGTCTTCGTGGCGGGCTCGATCGCCTGGGGCATGGTCGCCGACGGCTACCGCCCCGACCGGTGGGACGTGATCGGCGCGCTGATCTGTCTGGCCGGCATGGCCGTGATCATGTACGCCCCCCGCAGCCACTGACCCCACGCGACAGGGACCATCGACCAGGCAAGACGGCCGACCGGGTACGAGCACCGACCGGGCAGGACCACCAGCCGGACACAAGCACCGACCAGGCAGGACCACCGACCGCACGCAACCGCCGCCTCCGGTGCCTGCCTATCCTGGCCCGGTACCGATCAGCTGCCCGAGGAGACCGTCATGGCCGCCACCCCGATCGCCGTCGTCACCGGAGCGAGCAGCGGTATCGGTGCCGCGACCGCCCGGCAGCTGGCCGCCGCCGGCTACCGCGTGGTTCTGACCGCCCGTCGCAAGGACCGCATCGAGGCGCTCGCCGCCGAGATCAACGCGGCGGGCCACCAGGCGACGGCCTACGCCCTGGACGTCACCGACCGTGCCGCGGTGGACGAGTTCGCCACCGCGTTCCGCCGCCTCGCCGTCCTCGTCAACAACGCGGGCGGCGCGCTCGGCGCCGACCCCGTCGCAACCGGCGACCCTGCCGACTGGCGCCAGATGTACGAGACGAACGTCATCGGCACGCTCAACGTCACCCAGGCCCTGCTGCCCGCGCTCACCGAGAGCGGCGACGGCACGATCGTGATCCTCTCCTCCACCGCGGGCCACGCCACCTACGAGGGCGGCGGCGGTTACGTGGCCGCCAAGCACGGCGAACACGTCCTGGCCGAGACCCTCCGCCTGGAGATCGTCGGCACCCCGGTCCGCGTCATCGAGGTGGCCCCCGGCATGGTCAAGACGGAGGAGTTCGCCACCACCCGTTTCCGCGGCGACACCGAGAAGGCGGACAAGGTGTACGCGGGCGTCGAGGCCCCGCTCACCGCCGACGACGTGGCCGACACCATCACCTGGGCCGTCACCCGCCCCAGCCACGTCAACATCGACCTCCTGGTCGTCCGCCCCCGCGCCCAGGCATCCAACACCAAGGTCCACCGCACCGCCTGAGCCCGCGCCGGTCTCCGGCCCGAACTGCGAACGACGGTCAGGCAGGCTCTCAGCCGGAACGACAAAGGGCTCCGGCACGCCGCCCGCGCCGGGACCCGACGTTCAACACCCCCACCCGCACATACCGAAGCCCGCCGCTCCCCCGTGGCGGCGGGCTTCGGTGTGCGGTCCGGGGGTCAGCCCTTCACGCACACCACCTGCTTGAGCTTTGCGACGACCTCGACCAGGTCCCGCTGCTGCTCGATGACCTGCTCGATCGGCTTGTACGCCGCCGGGATCTCGTCCACGACGCCGGAGTCCTTGCGGCACTCCACGCCCCGCGTCTGGTCCTCCAGGTCGCGCGTCGAGAAGCGTCGCTTCGCGGCGTTCCGGCTCATCTTGCGGCCGGCGCCGTGCGAGGCCGAGTTGAAGGACTTCTCGTTCCCGAGGCCCTTCACGATGTACGAACCGGTCCCCATCGAGCCCGGGATGATTCCGTAGTCGCCGGAGCCCGCGCGGATCGCGCCCTTTCGGGTGACCAGCAGGTCCATGCCGTCGTACCGCTCCTCCGCCACGTAGTTGTGGTGGCAGGAGATGACCGGTTCGAACGTGACCTTGGCCTTCTTGAATTCCTTGCGGACCACGTTCTGGAAGAGCGCCATCATGATGGCGCGATTGTGCTTCGCGTACTCCTGCGCCCAGAACAGGTCGTTCCGGTAGGCCGCCATCTGCGGGGTGTCGGCGATGAACACCGCCAGGTCACGGTCGATCAGGTCCTGGTTGTGCGGCAACTTCTGCGCCTGCCCGATGTGGAAGTCGGCCAGTTCCTTGCCGATGTTCCGCGAGCCGGAGTGCAGCATCAGCCAGACCGAGCCCGACTCGTCCAGACAGAACTCGATGAAGTGGTTGCCCGAACCAAGCGTCCCCATCTGCTTCGTGGCACGTTCCCGACGGAACCGGACCGCTTCGGCGACCCCGTCGAACCGCGCCCAGAAGTCGTCCCAGCCCGGTGCGCGGAAGCCGTACAGTCCGTCGGGCGCCACGGCGTCGTCATGCATCGCGCGCCCCACGGGGATGGCCGACTCGATCTTCGAACGCAGCCGGGACAGGTCGCCGGGCAGGTCATTGGCCGTCAGGGAGGTCTTCACCGCGGACATTCCGCAGCCGATGTCCACCCCCACCGCCGCCGGACAGACCGCACCGTGCATCGCGATCACCGAACCGACCGTCGCACCCTTGCCGAAATGGACGTCCGGCATGACGGCGAGCCCCTTGATCCAGGGCAGGGTGGCCACGTTGCGCAGCTGCCGCATCGCAACGTCCTCGACCGACGCGGGATCGGCCCACATGCGTATCGGGACCTCGGCGCCCGGCACCTCTACATACGACATAAGTTCCTCTAATCCCCCGAAAAGCCTGAAAGAGCAAAACCGGCGCCAAGGTCGGCAAATGAGTCGCCCGACCGGCGTTCACAGCGGCGTGTGCGATACACATTGTCTCCAGTGGCCGCCGTAGAGCGGCAACAGTTTTTCGCGCGAAGGGAGCCCAGGACCGTGCGGCGAATGGCGTACGTACCCGGCACCGCACTGCTGGCAGCGCTTGTCGTCGGCTGCAGTGCAGGCACCGGAACCGGTGGCTCGGCCGCCGACAGCAAGCCCGGCGAGGCGACCGCCACCACGGCGGCCCCCGGCAAGTACCGCACGCTTCTCGACGCTTGCCGCGCCGTCTCCTCGTCCTCGCTGAAGAACCTGCTCCCAGGCGCTGCCGAACTGCCCGAGGACCAGCAGAAGAAGGCGTACAAGGGCACGGCCGACGTCACGTACGACACGGACCGCCGGGTCGGCTGCCGCTGGAAGGCCGAGGCCCCCGGCTCCTCGCACACCCTCTCCGTCGACTTCGAGCGCGTCGTGTCCTACGACCCCTCGGTGAGCGACGACGACCGCGCCCGCGAGGTGTACGCGAAGAAGGTGACCGCCACCGGCCTCACCGCGCCGTCCGCCACGCCCGGTGACACGGAGCAGCAGACCCCGCCCCCTTCGGACACCGTCCCGCACACCAGCTCGTCCCCCACAAACGACGGCGGCGGCAGCGGTGACGGGACCGACACGGGTGACGAGGGCGAGAACGGCGACGGCACGGAGGACAGCCTGCTGCCGCGCACCCTCGACGGCCTCGGGGACAGCGCGTTCCTGGACGACCGTCTCGTCCGCGCCGGTTCCACCGCCCAGAACCGTGTGGTGAGCGTGGTCTTTCGCACATCGAACGTCATCGTGACCGTCGACTACACCGAGCAGCCGACCGTCCCCAGCGTGGTCCCCGACAGCAAGGAACTGCAGGACAGAGCCCGATCGCTGGCCCGGGAGCTGGTCGAGAAGTTCAGCGAGTAGCCGCGCCCGCCGCGCCCCGCAACGCCGCCGACCGCACTCCCGAGATCCCCGTCCGGGGCCACGCCCGAGCCCCGTCCGTCGTACGGTGGCCGTCCGGAACGCCTTCCGGAACCCGCCGGGCACCCGCCCGGCACCCGCCGACCGACCGTGCACGGCCACCCGGCAGACCGCGCCCGAACCCCGGCGCGGCCCCTGCCCGCCGCGCCACCGAGTGAAGGAACCATGCACCGTTCAGCCCCGCGACTCACCCGCATACTCGCCTGCGCCGCCGTTCCGGTGATGCTCGTCGTCGCCGGCTGCTCGTCGGACTCCGACGACAAGGACACCAAGGACTCTGGTTCGCCGTCGTCGTCCACGGCATCGGACGCGCCCAAGTCGGAACCGACCGTCGAACCGGCGAAGTTCGCCCAGCTGCCCGAACCGTGCACGTCGATCGGCAAGAAGACGATCACCTCGCTGGTTCCCGAGGCGAAGCCCAAGAACGGCTCGGCGGCCAAGTCCAGCGACATCTCCTACCGCGCGGGCTGCTCCTGGAACGGTCTCGACGACAAGGGCGTGAAGGGGTCCCAGTACCGCTGGCTCGACGTCGGCTTCACCCGCTTCGACTCGGACCAGACCCTGGGCAGCGGCGCCGAGCGCGCGCAGCAGGACTTCACGAAGCAGATCGCCAAGGCCAAGGCGGCCGAGGGTGCGAAGAAGGTCGCCGAGGCGCCCGTCACCGGCATCGGCGAGCAGGCGTCCAGGATCACGTACGACCTCACCAAGACGAGCGAGGACTTCAAGTACGCGACGGTCGTCGCGCGTACGGGGAACGTCGTCGTCACCCTCACCTACAACGGTGCCGGTTACGCGGGTTCGAAGACGCCGTCCGCCGAAGACATCCTGAAGGGCGCCGAAAAGGCTGCCAAGGAGGCCGTGGCGGCGGTCGCCGCCGCTGAAGCGAAGCAGGACGCAACGACCGCGCCGGACAAGTCCGGTGAACCGGACGCGAAGCCGGGGTCCGGGAAGTCGGTCGAGCCCGGCGAGAAGGACACGGCCAAGAAGCCGAGCTAGTGCCATGACCGGAAAGGTTCACCGGCTCGCGACGCCCGGCGCGGCATTTCGCCGCGTTGCCGCATCACCCGAGTACGTCCCGTACGAGGGCGACCTCCGCCTTGCGACGCACCGCACCGGACGCCGCGAGCTTCCCGGCATACCTTTCCGGCCGCAGCGCTAGCCGCAGCAGCGGAGCCAGTAGAACCAGGCGTCGATGAAGTCGGCCGGAGGGCGGGCGTACGTCACGGCTCCCATCCGCCCGGCCGTGAGGTCCGGCCATGAGGTCCGGCCGGCCATGGGGACCGCTCGGCCGTACGGCCCGCCCGAACACGGCCGGGCCACAGGAGGGACGGTCTCGCTTACGGGGAAACGGCCCCGGTCACGGGGCTGAACGGCCCCGTTCACAGGCCTGGTCCCTGGCACGGCACCGGGGCCGACACCGAGGTCGCGCACCGGGAACCACCTCCGGCTCCTGACCACGCTCCGCGGTGCCCGCCCCACGCCCTCTCGCACGCGTGTGCCAGGCTGTCGCTCTCAACAAACGAGCAGGGAGGGGAACGCGGGTGGCCGCGATGCAGCTGACACGTACCCACCGGGTACTCATCGGGCTCGTGATCGCCGGTGCGGTGCTCATCGCCGGGATCGGCTTCGCGGGTTCGTACGCGGCGGTGCGCGAGCTGGCCGTACAGAAGGGCTTCGGCGACTTCTCGCTGGTCTTCCCGATCGGCATCGACGCGGGCATCTGTGTGCTGCTCGCCCTGGACCTCCTGCTGACCTGGCTGCGCATCCCGTTCCCGCTGCTGCGCCAGACTGCCTGGCTGCTGACCGCCGCGACGATCGCCTTCAACGGCGCCGCCGCCTGGCCCGACCCGCTCGGCGTCGGCATGCACGCGGTCATCCCGGTGCTGTTCGTGGTCGCCGTCGAGGCCGCCCGGCACGCCGTGGGCCGGATCGCCGACATCACGGCGGACAAGCACATGGAGGGGGTGCGCCTCACCCGCTGGCTGCTCTCCCCGGTGCCGACGTTCCGGCTGTGGCGACGGATGAAGCTCTGGGAGCTCCGCTCGTACGAACAGGTCATCAAGCTCGAACAGGACCGGCTGATCTACCAGGCACGGCTCCAGGCCCGCTTCGGCCGCAGCTGGCGCCGCAAGGCACCCGTCGAGTCCCTGATGCCGCTGCGCCTGGCGAAGTACGGCGTTCCGCTGGCCGAGACCGCCGGGGCCGGGCTGGCCGCCGCGGGCATCGAACCGGCGCTCCTGCCCCCGGCGCCCGCCCTGTCCGCAGCCGGGCCGGACGAGTTCCTGCCCGAGCTGCCGCACGCCGGGCCGCAGACACAGCCCCAGCCCCAGCCCCAGGCGCACCCGCAGGCGCTCGCCCCTCAGCAGCACCAAGAGCAACAGGGGCACCAGGGGCACCAGGGGCACCCGGAGCAACAGCAACAGCAGGCGTACGGGCAGCAGCCCGGGCACCCGCAGCAGTACGAGCAGCAACAACCGCAGCACGCTCGCCCCGGCGACCATGCGACGGCCGGCGAGTGGCCCCAGGATGGCCCGGGCTCGCACGAGAGCCCGTGGTTCGCGGCGTCCCCGGTGCCGAACGACGCGCACCGAAGCGCATACGACCCGACGTACGTCGAGGGCCTGGAGCCCATGCCGGTGCAGGTCCCGCTCGGCCCCGGCGGCCGGACCCGTCCGCTGGGCAACGTGGGGACGATCGGCGTCGTGCCCGAGCCGCGCACCACGGCCTCCCGGCCGATGCCGCAGGCCGAGCACGACGAGCAGGCCCAACACGCGCAGCAGGCCCCGCAGACCCAGCGAGCTCAGCAGGCCCAGCAGGCTCAACACGCGCAGCAGACCCACCAAGCTCAGCAGGCTCCTCAGCCCGCACCGGCCCCGGAAGAGCAGCAGGCACCGGCCCAAGCGCAGCAGGAGGAACCCGCACCCGAATCCGGGCCCGAGGTCGAGTCCGGGCCTGAGACCGGGTCCGGGCCCGAGGCCGAGGTCGAGTCCGGCTCCGAGGTCGAGTCCGGCTCCGAGGTTGAGTCCGAGGTCGAGTTCGGGACGGTCGCGTACCAGGTCTTCGCCGAGTACACCCGCACGCACCAGGCCCACCCCAGTGCCGAGGTCCTCGACATACACCTCTCGGACGTGCACAACATCCATCACCCCCGCGGCGCGGCCCTGCTCCGCCGTATGCTGCCGGGCTTCAAGCAGCGCTTCGACAACGAGATGGCCGAGAACCACATCGCTTGACGCGCATGCCGAGCACACCTGAGACGTGGGCTCTGAGCGGCCGACCGGATGAAGGTGCGCCCGTACCGGGCGGCCTCGTACTCCGGCGATCGCTGTACTCCGGCGATCGCTCGGTTCTCACGGATCGGCCGGGTGAACGCCGATCGCCGGGGCTGAATCCTCAGCACCCGGCGATCCGCGTTCAGCGATACCCCGAAACCGTTACGCGCCCAGCAGCCTGCGCACCCGGTCCGCGCCCACGGCCAGCAGCAGCGTGGGCAGCCGCGGCCCGGTGTCCCGGCTGACCAGCAGCCGGTACAGGAGCGCGAAGAACGACCGCTGCGCGACCTTCAGCTCGGGCGTCGGCTTGGCGTCCGGCTCCAGACCGGCCAGCACCTTCGGCACGCCGTAGACGAGCGTGGTGAGACCGTCCAGCGACCAGTGCGAGTCCAGTCCCTCCAGGAGCAGCCGCAGCGACTCCCGGCCCTGGTCGTCCAGCGAGCCGAGCAGTTCCTTGTCCGGCTCGTCGCGGACGATGGTGCGGGCCTCGGCCGGGACCTGCGTGGTGATCCAGTTCTCGGCGCGGTCGAGACGCGGCCGGACCTCGTCCAGCGAGGTCAGCGGGTTCTCCGGGTCCAGCTCGCTCAGGATGCGCAGCGTCTGCTCGTCGTGCCCGCCCGTGATGTCGACGACCGACGCGAGCGTGCGGTACGGCAGCGGGCGCGGCGTGCGCGGCAGTTCACCGGCGGCCGTGCCCACGGCCCGGCTGTACGCGGCGGCGTCGGCGGGGAGCACGGAGCCGTCGGCCACCTTGCGCACCAGCGAGTCCCACTCGTCGTAGAGCCGCTGGATCTCCTGGTCGAAGGCGATCTTGAAGGACTGGTTCGGCTTGCGGCGCGCGTACAGCCAGCGCAGCAGCGGCGCCTCCATGATCTTCAGCGCGTCGGCCGGGGTCGGCACGCCACCCTTGCTGGAGGACATCTTCGCCATGCCGGAGATGCCGACGAAGGCGTACATCGGGCCGATCGGCTGCGCTCCGCCGAAGACCTCGCGGACGATCTGGCCGCCGACGACGAACGACGAGCCCGGCGAGGAGTGGTCCACGCCGCTCGGCTCGAAGACCACGCCCTCGTAGGCCCAGCGCATCGGCCAGTCGACCTTCCAGACCAGTTTGCCGCGGTTGAACTCGTTCAGCCGGACGGTCTCGGCGAAGCCGCAGGACGTGCAGGTGTAGTTCAGCTCGGTGCTGTCGTCGTCGTACGACGTGACGGTCGTGAGGTCCTTCTCGCAGTTGCCGCAGTAGGGCTTGTACGGGAAGTAGCCGGCCGAGCCACCGCTGCCGTCGTCCTCGCTGGCCGCGCCGGAACCCGCCTCGGCCGCCAGCTCCGCCTCGTCGACCTTCTTCTGCTGCTGCGGCTTCTTGCCGCCCTTGCCGCCCTTGGCCGCCGCGTCCGCCGGGTCCTTCTTCGTCCGGTACCGGTCGAGCACGGCGTCGATGGCGGCGCGGTGCTTCATGGCGTGCAGGATCTGCTCGCGGTACGCCCCCGAGGTGTACTTCTCGGTCTGGCTGATGCCCTCGAACTCGACGCCCAGCTCGCCCAGCGCGGCGGTCATGGCGGCCTTGAAGTGCTCGGCCCAGTTCGGGTATGCGGACCCGGCCGGGGCGGGCACCGAGGTCAACGGCTTGCCGATGTGCTCCGCCCAGGACTCGTCGATGCCGGGGACGCCGTTCGGGACCTTGCGGTAGCGGTCGTAGTCGTCCCAGGAGATCAGGTGCCGCACGGTGTACCCGCGGCGGCGGATCTCGTCGGCGACCAGGTGCGGGGTCATGACCTCGCGGAGGTTGCCCAGGTGGATCGGGCCCGACGGGGAGAGACCGGACGCGACGACGACCGGTTTGCCAGGCGCACGACGCTCCGATTCGGCGATGACATCGTCCGCGAAGCGGGAGACCCAGTCGGCCTCGGTGCTGCTCTGACTCTGAGCCACGGTCTGCACGTCCTTCTCTCTTGTGGGACTCGTAGGGACAAAACCCTCTGTGGAACCTGTCGGGGACCCTTGTAAGGGACCTGTCGGGACTTGCCGAGGTCTGCCGGGGCCGGTCGGTACCAGCGACCTGTCGGTACCAGCGACCTGTCAGTACCCGTGACCTGCCAGTACTGGCCGGAGCCATTCGGAACCGGTCGGCACGGACGGGACCGATCGGGGACCGGAATCCCTGTCGAACCGGTACGGGACGTCCACCATTCTCCCAGGTCCCACCGGTAGCACGAAAACGGCTTTTGCCGACGCCCGGCCCCGAGCCGGAACACGGACCTGCCCGGCGCCCGACCGGTGCCGGAGGACGGCTCTGTCCAGTGTCCGACCGGGGCCCGACCGGCGCCGGACCGGTGACCGATGCCGAACGGGCGACGACGCCCGGCCGCGACACCGGAAAACGGGTTTACCCACCGTGGAATACTGGTGTGATACTTCGCAGCCATCGTGCCGCGTCACTGTGCCCCTGTACCCCTACGGAAACGGCATCCAAGCCCATGGCCTCGGTCAATTCCCTCGCTTCCACGCTCCGGCAGCAGCTCGCGGATGCCCTGACGGCAGCACTGCCGAACATCGGCACCGCGGACCCGCTGCTGCGACGAAGCGACCGGGCCGACTTCCAGGCCAACGGCATCCTCGCCCTGGCCAAGAAGCTCAAGGGCAACCCGCGCGAGCTGGCCGCCCAGGTCACCGCGGCCGTCCCGGCGGGCGGCCCGGTCAAGGAGATCGAGGTGTCCGGCCCCGGTTTCCTCAACATCACGCTCAGCGACCGGGCGATCATCGAGACCCTCGCCGCGCGCGACGCGGACGACGAGGGCCGCCTCGGCGTCCCGTACAACAGCGCCGCGGGCACCACCGTCATCGACTACGCCCAGCCGAACGTGGCCAAGGAGATGCACGTCGGTCACCTCCGCTCCGCGGTGATCGGTGACGCGATGGCGCAGATCCTGGAGTTCACGGGCGAGACCGTGGTCCGCAGGCACCACATCGGTGACTGGGGCACCCAGTTCGGCATGCTCATCCAGTACCTGATCGAGCACCCCGGCGAGCTGAACCACGAAGGCGGCGAGGGCGACGGCGAGGCCGCCATGTCCTCCCTGAACCGCCTCTACAAGGCGTCCCGCGCGCTCTTCGACTCCGACGAGAAGTTCAAGGCCCGCTCCCGGGACCGCGTCGTCGCGCTCCAGGCCGGTGACGAGGAGACCCTCGCCATGTGGCAGCGCTTCGTCGACGAGTCGAAGATCTACTTCTACTCGGTCTTCAACAAGCTCGACATGGAGATCCGCGACACCGACATCGTCGGTGAGTCCGGCTACAACGACATGCTGGCGGAGACCTGCCGCCTGCTGGAGGAGTCGGGCGTCGCCGTCCGCTCCGAGGGCGCGCTCTGCGTGTTCTTCGACGACGTGAAGGGCACCGACGGCGAGCCGGTGCCGCTGATCGTGCAGAAGTCCAACGGCGGCTTCGGCTACGCGGCGACCGACCTCTCCGCGATCCGCGACCGGGTCCAGAACCTCAAGGCGTCCACCCTGCTGTACGTGGTGGACGCGCGGCAGGCCCTGCACTTCAAGATGGTCTTCGAGACGGCCCGCCGGGCGGGCTGGCTGAACGAGGACGTCAAGGCCGTGCACCTCGCCTTCGGCACGGTGCTCGGCAAGGACGGCAAGCCGTTCAAGACCCGTGAGGGCGAGACGGTACGGCTGGCGGACCTGCTGGACGAGGCGATCGACCGGGCGTCGGCCGTCGTGCGCGAGAAGGCCCAGGACCTCACCGAGGAGGAGATCGCGGAACGTGCCGCGCAGGTCGGCATCGGCGCGGTGAAGTACGCGGACCTGTCCACGTCGGCCGCCCGCGACTACAAGTTCGACCTCGACCAGATGGTGTCGCTGAACGGCGACACCAGCGTGTACATCCAGTACGCGCACGCCCGTTCCTGCTCCATCAAGCGCAAGGCGGGCGAGCTGAATCCGCAGCCGCACCCGGAGCTGGAGCTGGCCCCGGCCGAGCGCGCGCTGGGCCTGCACCTGGACCAGTTCGGCGAGGTCGTGGCCGAGGTCGCCGCAGCGTACGAGCCGCACCGCCTGGCCGCGTACCTCTACCAGCTGTCGTCGCTGTTCACGACGTTCTACGACCAGTGCCCGGTGCTGAAGTCCGACGTCCCGCAGGACGTGGCCGAGAACCGCCTCTTCCTCTCGGACCTCACCGCCGGCACCCTGCGTCAGGGCATGGAACTGCTCGGCATCAGGACCCCCGAGCGCCTCTGACGCGTCTCCGAGTACTGACCCGTCGCTCGCGGCATCTCCGGGTACTTCCGACGCGTTTCCGAGTGCTTCCGAGCGTCTTCGAGTACTTCTGGCGCGATTCTCAGTACGGCTGAGCGGACCGCCTCGCGGCCGCCCACCAGCCCGGTGGGCGGCCGCGGTGGTTCATTCGGTCGCCCACTGGACCGTGTCGTACTGGTATTTGTACAGCGGCCGGGTCTCGATGGCGCTCGTACGGAACGGCTTCCCGCCGTCGTCGATGCGCAGGGTCCCCTTGCGGCCGCCGCTGCTCCAGTCCAGCTCCAGGTACCAGCTGACGTCGTGCGCCTCGACATGGACGTCGAGGTCGAAGACCTCCACGTCGGTGGACGTCACACGGAAGGGGAAGTCCTTCGGCGGCACCGGCTTGCCGGCCTTTTCCCCCGCGACCGGCCTGAGCACCGGCCGGCCGTCGTCGAGATCGACGTCGAAGGTCTGCGGGGTGATGCCGCTCCCGCACCCCTCCCCCATCGAGTACGCCGACCACGGCAGCGGAGCCTTCCTGGCGACCTGCCGCACATGCAGGTCGTGCAGCACGACCGCGTCGCCCGACTTCCCCTGCAGGGTCAGTTCGAGCTGCATGTGCCCGCCGTCCACTCCGCCGAGCGCCCTCGCCCAGCCGCGGGTGTCCTGCGGCGAGGGAGGCGGGGGCACGTTCTCCGGCTCCCGGTCCAGAACGTAGTACTGCCCACAGGGGGCCGCCCAGTTGTACGAGCTGATCGTGGCGCTCACGGGCAGGCCCCCGCCCGTCCGCGTACCACCGGCCCCGGCCCCCCTGCCGCTCCCGGCCGACGCGGAGCCGGAAGACCCGCCCCCGGGCTTCAGGGACGGGGTCCGCGTGGCCCCGAACGTGGCGGACGCACTCGGCGTACCCGGCGATGCGGTCGTCCCTTCCCCGTCCTCCGCCGCGGGCGGCGCGGACATGTCGTTCTCCACCCCGTCCACCATGGGGACGTTGCTCAACGCGCTGTCGCCCGTCCCGGCGAGCTTGCTGACGACGATCGTGGTCGGCACGGTGAGCGCGACCACGGCCGCCGCGGCGAGCAGGACGCGCATGCGCGGCGAGGACCGGAACCGCCGGGACCGGGCCGCCGTGCCGGTACCGGTCGCAGCCCCGGCCCCGGTCGCGACCATGTCGTTCCCGTCATCCCCCGCACTGGCGCCGTCCCGGTCACCGCTCTCGGCGGGCTCCGCGTCGGCCCCCTCGGCCGAAGCCGCACCACCGACCACCGGAGCGTCATGCTCCGGAACGGTCCCCGGCGCGGAAACGGACCCGGAAGCAGTCCGGGAAGCGGCCCCGGAAGCAGAAGCCGGATCGGGAGCGACAGCAAAAGCCGTCCCGGAGTCTGAGGCGGAGGCGGTGGCAGGAGCGGACGCGGACTCGGCCGCCGGTGCCGGGCGCCGTCTCGCCGCATCGGCGACGATCCACCGCCGGTGCAGCTCCACCAGTTCGTCCGGCTTCGCCCCGCACAGACGCCCCAGCCGCTCCACCGGCGCGTAATCGTTGGGAACGGCATCCCCGTTGCAGTACCGGTGCAGCGTCGACGTGCTGACGTGCAGTCTTCCGGCGAGCACCCCGTAGCTGAGCCCCGACCGTCCCTTCAGTTCCTTCAGCAGGGCCGCGAAATCCTCGGCCTCCGGCGTCGCCACTGCGGCCTTCCCCCTCCTCGTCCGTCCCGGAACGCCGTTCCAGGGACGTGGAATCTGCCCAGGTCAGCGTACGCGCAGGCATTCCAGCTTCCCCAATGGCCCGTTCGGCGTTGCGGCCGGAATCCGACGTCCCGCAATCTGTGACCACACCGCAGAAACCACCGGGACGACGCAATGCGAACCCCCTTCCGCATCGAACCCATCGATGCCGTGGCCATCGGCGTATTGATCGTGACGACCGCGATCGTGGTGTACCTGAGCTGCCGTCACTGAGCGGCCCACCACAACACCGCACACGGCCTCAGCGCACATACAGACCTCCACTCGACTCTGCTCGAACCAACTCTTACGGGGAGTACCTTCACCATGCGCAGCAACCGCTTCCGCACCACCGCCCTCGCCGCCACCGCGCTCCTGGCCGCCCTGTCCCTCACCGCCTGCACCGGCGACGACGACGCCGCGGCCGAAAAGGCGGGCGCCGCCGCTCCGGCGGCGAGCAGCAGCGACCAGCAGTCCTCGACGACCGGCACGGACACCGGCAAGACCGCCGACGACGACGCGAAGGACGCGGGCGGCAAGCCCAACGCCCCCGCCGAGAACGCCGCCGGCACCTCCAAGGGCTCCGGCTCCGGCTCCAACTCCGGCAGCGGAACGAGCAACGGCGGCACGAGCAGCGGCAACAAGGGCAACACCAACGGCACCCCCGTCACCTGCACCGGCGACAACACCAAGGTCACCGTCAGCAAGGTGAGCCGCCCCATCAACCACCTGCTGCTCACCGCGACCAACACGGGCAACCGCCCCTGCTACGCGTACCACGCGCCGGCTCTCCGCTTCGACGACGCCCAGGCCGCCTTCCCGGTCCTGCGCGACAGCATCCCGCAGGCCGTGGTCGCCCTTGAGCCGGGCCAGTCCGCCTACGCCTCCATCGGGCTGTTCGGTGAGTCCGACGGCACCGACCTGAACAAGAGCACGCACCTGACGGTGTACTTCACCGGGAAGAGCAACTCGGGCTCCACGGGCTCCCCGGCGGAACTGAAGCTCCCGGCCGAGACCGTCTGGGGCAACAACGGCTTCGTCACCTACTGGCAGAGCGACATGGCTGCCGCCCTCACCTACTGAGCAGGCAACTCGCCTACTGGGCAGGCACTCACCTGCTGTGCTGCCGCTCGCCTGCGGTTCAGCCGCTCACCTCCTGAGCAGCCCTCGCACACCGGGCCGAAAATCGTAGGGCCGGACCGACAACTCACCGCTCCCCAAGGGCAGTAGATCCTCCTAAGATCCGAGGATCGAGACCCGAGGGGGACGGCGTGCATACAGGAACGAACAACGGACCGGTGGCGTCGCGCCATAGGCGCGCCACGAAGGCCACTTCGATCGCGGCAGCCGCGGTGGTGACCGTGTCGCTGGCACTTCTCACCGGCTGTGGTAAGGCCACCGGGTACCACGACGCCACGGGCGGGGAGTCCGGCACCCCGACCCCCAGCCCCAGCGTGAACCCGTCCTACGGCACGCTGTACCTCGACGACGAGGAGTGCGCGGCCCCCGAGGGCAAGGGGTCGGAAGCGTACCGTGAGGTCCCGTGCGACGCCCCCGAGGCCACCGCACAGGTCACCCTCCGGCTGGAGAGCGGCGGTGCCTTCCCCTTCTCGGAGACGGTCTGCGCCCGGAACACCGACTTCGTGATCGACGTACCGGTCAGCCTCGCCACGCTGGAGCACACGCGGCCGACCGGCGAGGGGTACGCCTGCATGCGCAACCTGAAGCCGCCGCACCCCGGCGACCCGGGCGGAGGCGGCGGCCCCAGGATCGAGATCGGCGACTGCGTGCACAGCGACCCGAAGGAGGGGAACGCGGTCACGGAGGCCGCGTGCCGGACCAAGGGCCGGAAGGGCGGCGCCACCCACAAGATCGTCGAGATCCTCAAGGACCAGATCCTGGGCGGCTTCAGCGATCCGTGCGACTACAAGGCCGACGCCGTATTCACCGAGAATCCGCTCATCGACTCCGACAAGTTGAAGAACGAGCGCGTCCTGTGCGGCAAGAAGCTGTAGGGCCGGGAAACGAACGCACGGCGGACAGCTCCGAGTCCCCCAGACCATGGGCGACGAGGTACCGGTGGACCGAACCGTGATGGCTCCGGATCCACAGCATGGCCCGTTCCAGATGCCCGGCGGCCACGGGCAGGGATCCATGGGCCACCGTCACCCCGGCGGCCGGAGGGCCTGCGACCAGGCCGAGTTCCGTGTTCGAGCGCAGGAAGTCCTGGAGAACGTCCTCCTCGGAGGCGCCCATCAGGGTCTGCACGACCGCGACGACGACTCCCGTCCGGTCCTTGCCCGAGGCGCAGTGGACCAGAACCGGGGCACCGTCGCCCGCGAGCAGCCGCCGCACCACCGCCACCACCGCCCTACCGGCGCGCTCGGCCATCAGCGGATAGAGCTCGCTCTGGTCCGCAGGCCAACGCCGCTCCTCGAAGACGGGTACGTGCAGGTACCTCGCGTACCCCCCACGCACCACTTCGACGGCGTCCGGCCGCTCCGCCACCTCCGGGTCGCTGCGCAGGTCCACGATCGTCCGCAGCCCCAGCCGCCGCAGAGCGCCCTCGTCCTCCGGGGCGAGAGCGTGCAGCGCGGCGGAACGGAACAGCACGCCCGTGGACAACGCGCCCATGCCCCCGGCGTCACGGAAGTTCCTCACGCCGAGCGGAACCTTCCGCCCCCACTCCCGCGTCCGCCCGGATTCCGTCATGGGTTCATCGATGCTGGTCACGCCTCACTGTATGCGGCTGCCCCGAACGTTCCGCTGTCCGGACCGGGCCCCTCCCCACACGCCCCGAACTCGCACCACACGACCTTGCCCGGGTCCCGCTCCCCCACTCCCCACCGGTCGGCCACCGCCGCGACGATCAGCAGCCCCCGCCCCGACTCCCCCGCCAGTCCGGCCCCCGGCTCCCGCACCGCAGGCTCCCCGCCCCCGCTGTCATGCACTTCCACCCGCAGGGCCGCCCCGCCCTCCCGCAGCAGCAACCGCACCAAGTACCCACGCCCGGGGGACACTCCGTGCACCAGCGCATTGGTGGCCAGCTCGCTCACACACAGCAGTACGTCGTCCAACCGCGCGCCGAACCCCCAGTCGGCCACGGCGGCTCGCACGAACTCCCGGGCTGCGGGGACCGATCGGCGCTCCCGCCGACAGAACCGCTCGCGCAGCAACGAGAGTTGCATCGTCTCATCCATGAGACGAGAGTCACACTCTGTGACTACGCTGCCACAGTATGCGCACCCGTACTCCTTCGTTGTACGGGCCGTGCGCGCGTGACGTACGCACAACGGTGGGAGTTCGGTTCATATGCACCCCAGGAAGCGGCAGCGCAAGAACGCGTCGGCAATGAAACTCGTGGGCAAGCTCGTCGGCCTGTACCGCATCGCGAACGGCCTGACCCAAGCCCAACTCGCGGACCGTGTGGGCCATCAGGTCGACACGATCGCCTCCATCGAACAGGGCAGGCGCTCGCTCCTCCCCGATCTGGCAAGCCACCTCGACCAGTTGCTCGGCACGAAGGGCGCGCTGGAGATGGCGGTGGGCAACCTGCCGGAGGTGGACCTGATCCCGGCGTGGGCCGAGCAGTACGTGGATCTGGAGCATGACGCGCTCGCCCTGTCCTGGTACGACAACCAGGTGCTGCCGGGGCTGCTCCAGACGGCCCCGTACGCCGAAGCGGTCTTCCGCAACCGCGTCCCGGTCTTCAGCGAGGAGGAGATCGCGAACCAGACGGAGGCGCGACTCCAGCGCCAGGAGATCCTGCGCCGCCCTTCGCCCCCAACGACCAGCTTCGTCATCTGGGAGCCAGTGCTGACACTGCAACTGCTCGACGACAGTGAACACCTGGAGCAGCTCCGCCATCTGCGGGCGTGCGCCGAACTCCCCGGCATCTGCCTCCAGATCCTGCCACTGAACAGCCGCACCCACTCAGCGCTCGACGGCTCATTCACCCTGCTGGAGACTCCGGACTTCCAGCATGTCGCGTACACCGAAACGCAACGTGGCAGCCAGCTCATCTACGACCCCGACGAGGTCAGCATTCTCTCCCAGAGGTATGCGATGCTTCGAGCCCAGGCCCTCAACCCGAAAGACACCGTGGGCCTGTTGGACCGTCTGCTGGGAGAGTAATGAGCAGCACACTTGAGTGGTTCAAGTCCAGCTACAGCGGCAGCGACGGCGGGCAGTGCCTCGAAGTCGCCTACGACTGGTACAAGTCGAGCTACAGCGGTGACGAGGGCGGCGCGTGCGTCGAGGTGGCCGCCCACCCCGCCGCCATCCACATCCGCGACTCCAAGAACCATGAAGGCCCCGTCCTCACCATCACCCCCACCACCTGGGCGGCCTTCGCCGGCTTCGCCGCCGACCAGCGAATCGGCTGAGCCCACAGGAGAGACACCACCGGCATGGCATTCATCCACCGCACCACCCTGACGCCGTCCAAGCTGGAACTCCTCACCACCTGGCTGCCCACCCAGCCCTGGTACCGAGGCAAGGGACAACCCGAGCTGGTGAAGGCGGGCGGGTTCCGGCTGGACGACCCCGAGGGGGAGGTCGGCATCGAGTTCATGGCCGCCACCGACACCTCGGGGGACCAACCGGTCACGTACCAGGTGCCGTTCAGCTACCGCGGCGCACCGATCGCGGGCGCCGACGAGGCCCTGATCGGCACCACCGAGCACGGAGAACTGGGGACTCGGTGGGTGTACGACGGCACGCGTGACCCGGTGCTCGTCGCGCAACTGTTCGCGCTCGTCATCGGCGAGGCCGAACCGCAGATGCAGAGCATCAGCCACACCCCCGACCCCTCGGTCACCACTTCGTTCACCGAGTCGGTCGTCACGTCCGCGATCGCTTCCACGACCGTGTCCGACGACTCGGACGGCACGGATCTCCTCGTGGAGACGGCGGCCGACGGCGTGACGGCGGCCGACGGCCGTCGGCTGGTCATCCACCTCAACCGCGTGCTGCGGCCCGGCCAGGAGGCCGACGAACAGGCGGCCCTGGGCCAGGTCACCGCGGGCTGGCCACTGCCCGACGGCACGACGGCGCGCGCGGTGTTCGCCGTCGTGCGCGACGCGCGCCCGTAGACCGCACGCCGAACAAACGTGTGCCGGACCGGACGCGCCCCGAGCCGGAGGTACCCGAACCGGACGCACGCCGCCGCGGCCCTCGCGGTCGCGCGGCGTGCTCCCGAACCACGTGCCGCCGGTCGATGTCAGTGGCCGCCCGTACGCTCGGCACCATGGCGACGCTCCCGAACCCGCTCCCGTCCCTGGCCACTTCAGGGCTCCAGCTTCCGCCCGGCTCGCTGGTGGATGCCACGATCGACGGCACCTGGCACGAACCGCTGCTCTGGTACACCGACGCGCCCGTGGTCCCCGGGGACTGGTCCCGGCTGCGCGCGGCCGGGCGGCCCCTCGGGCTGCTGCCCGTGCTGATCGACGGCGGGCGGCGCGACGAGTGGCCCGAGGACTGGGACCTCGTCCCGGAGGACACGTCGTACCCGGGCGATCACGACGCCGACGAGGTGCTGGCCACGTACTGGGCCGAGTGCGCGCCCGAAGAACTCGACGCCGCACACGCCGAATGGCCGGGGCTGGCCCCCGCCCCTGGCGCCCCCTCCGCCCAGTCCCCCGATGGCCTGGCCGCCGAGATGGCCGACATGTGCACCGGCCCGGAGGGCTGGTTCCCGAGCGTACGGGCGGCGCTCGTCCCGGCCCGGCGCAGCGCGGACATCCCGGCCGCGATCGGCTGGTCGGGCCCGCTCAACTACGAGAACGACGTGGCCAAGCTCAGCGCGGTGCTCCGCTCCTGGGAGGACCGCTACGGCGTACGGGTCCTGATGCTCGGCTTCGACACCCTCACCGTCACCGTCGGCCGCCCGCCCACCACCCTGGACGAGGCGCGGGCGCTCGCCGCCGAGCACTTCGCGTTCTGCCCGGACAACATCAACCAGAACCCGCCCTACGACCTCGACGACTACGCCAGGAGCCACCTGCTCGACCAGTCCACCTGGTCGTTCTGGTGGGACTGACCCGGCCGGCCCACCCACGCCCACCGTGGGCCCACCCGCGCCCGCCCGGGGCGGGCTCCACGGTCAAGCTGCGGAACCCGGCGCTCCGCGCCGAGGCGGCCGCGTGTTCCCGATTGCGGCCAGACCAATGGCCGTGACCAGCTCACCGCCAGTCACAGCCATTGATCTTCTTGGGAGTTGCCGACCGCACCTCTGACTAGCAGTAGGTGTCGTAGCTGGTCCGGTACGCGAGCGAGTACGCGTCCATGTACTCCTCCGTCGCCTTCGCCGGAGCGTACGAGTGGCGATAGTCGCACTTGTCGGTGAGACCGTCACGCCTACCGTCCCTCGCGCCCTTGGCCTTGCCCTCGGCGGCGTCGTTGACCCCCGCAGGCGGCGTGGTGGTCGCCTCATCGCTGCAGTAGGTGTCGTAGTTCGTCCGGTACGCGAGCGAGTACGCGTCCATGTAGTCCGGCGTCGCCTTCGCCGGAGCGTACGAGTGGCGGTAATCGCACTTGTCGGTGAGACCGTCGCGCCTACCGTCACTCGCGCCCTTGGCCCTGCCCTCGGCGGCGTCGTCCATGGGGAAACGCGCGACATCGGAGCCTGTCGTTGCCGAGGTGTCCGTGGTGGCGGCCGCGGCCTGCGACATCGCCGCCGGCGAGAGGGCCACGGCTGCTGCGACGAGGGGGCTCGCCAGAGCGATGATGTGCTTTGTACGCATAGCTATCCCCTTTCTCGAGGTCAATACGCGTGGATGGTGCCTCTGACCTGGCCGGACGCAGACGTATACGGTCGCGAGCCAGGGAATGGATTCTGCACTGGGTGTTGTGCGCTGGGCACCATGAGAGGGCCGGTGGATTCCGGCTTCCGAACGCCAATTGCGCTGCATGCCTGCAACTGCGCAGCTTTGACGCCTTCAACTCGAAGGTAGCGAGCCGGGTCCAATATGTCCACCTATGCGGCAATATGCCCAGGATCCATTGGGGCCGGGGCATGGACGGCCCGCACTGCGACGGGTGGCGCGTCCATGGGCCGACCGGGGATCTCACGTTTGATGGCACAGCGGTCGACCCGATGCCGCCGGGGCAGTAAGAGGCATTCGCGCAGGTCAGCGTGGGCTCCCGCCGCACGGACAACAATAAAGAAATCGCCCTCAGGTTTCCGGTATTCGATTCGGGCGAGAAAAACCTCACTGACTTTCGCGTTTCGCTTCTTTTTCGCCTTCCCGGGCGGGGTTGTCGCCCGGCAGGTCCGGACCTGACGCGGGGTGCGCGGCGGGCCCCGGCCCGCACTCCCCGGCCCGCACTCCCCGGCCCGCGCATCCCGCCCGTTCACCCGGCGCCGCACTGAGTACCCGCACTCATGTGCCCCACGAGGGAGCCGCGTTGACTCGTACGCATGACCGAGAACCTCGTGGACGACGTCACCGCGCCCCGCCCGCCGCGCACCTGGATCGCCTCGCTGCTCTCCACGGTCGTGACGCTTCCGCTGGCGTGCGTCGCGCTGATGTACGCCGGGCTCTCGCCCATGGCCTGCGACCCCTGCAACGGAGCCGAGGCCCACCGGTTCGACGCGAGCTTCGAGCCTGCGTGGACGGTGTTCACCTGCGGTCTGGTGCTGGCTCTGATCACCCTGGTGGCGAGCTGGGTCCTCTGGCGGCGCAGGCCGCCCGCCGGTCTCGCCCTCGCAGTCACCGCCCCCGGTGTCGTGCTCCTCGCGACGCTGGTGTTCACGGCCATGGTCGACTGGCCCTGACAGAGCCGGATTCCTGAAGCCCGGAAGGACCCCGCACCGTGCCGCAGCCCGCGAGCGATCTCCACCGCCTCGTCGAGGAGTTCCGCGCCCTGCCCGCGGACGACGACCGCCGACGGGCGATCGTCGCCGAACTGGGCACCGACGACACCGCCGTCCAGGCCGCGCCCTTCCTCGCATCCGTCGTCGCCGACCCGCACGAGTACGACCTGGCCCGGGTGGAGGCCGCCACGATCCTGCGCCTGTGGCCCCCGTCCGATCCCCTCACCGCCCGGACGGTCGCCCGGGCCCTGCTGGCCGCGCTCGACGACCTGGACGAGGACCTGGTCCGCCAGTACGCGGTTCATGCGCTCGGCTCCTACGCCGACGACCCGGCCGTGCACAAGACCCTGGCCGCCGCCGTGCTGGACAGCGGCACGGGCGACGACGGCGAAGACGAAGGCGACGACGGCGAAGACGTCCTGGTCCGCTACAACGCCCTCGCCGCCCTCGAAGAGGCGGGCCCGAGCGACGCCCGCGCCGACGTGCTGCGCGCCCTCGCCCAGGATCCCGAACTCGGCCGCTCGGCGGCCCGCGTCCTCACGGCCTGGGGCCGCGCCCCCGACGACCCGGCGTAGGCGGCGCGGCCCGGTCCCGCCCCCGCCTCGTACTCCAGGGGCTCGTTCGTGGCGCAGGCACTGCACCCGTGCCCAGCGGCGCTCGTCCCCCGCCGTGCGGAACGGTCAGCGACCGCCCAGCCGCTGCGCGACCTCCGTCGCCCAGTACGTGAGGATCATCTGCGCACCGGCCCTGCGGATGCCGGTCAGGCTCTCCAGGATCGCCGCGTCCCGGTCGATCCACCCCTTCTCGGCGGCGGCCTCGATCATCGCGTACTCGCCGCTGATCTGGTACGCGGCGACCGGCACGTCCACCGCGTCGGCGACCTTCGCCAGGATGTCGAGGTACGGACCGGCCGGCTTGACCATGACCATGTCGGCGCCCTCTTCGAGGTCGAGCGCCAGCTCGCGCAGGGACTCACGGGTGTTCGCCGGGTCCTGCTGGTACGTCTTGCGGTCGCCCTTCAGCGACGAGCCGACCGCCTCGCGGAACGGCCCGTAGAACGCCGAGGAGTACTTCACGGTGTACGCGAGGATCGACACGTCCTCGTGGCCCGTCTGGTCCAGCGCGTCCCGGATCACCCCGACCTGGCCGTCCATCATGCCGCTGGGGCCGACCACGTGCGCGCCCGCGTCGGCCTGGACCTGGGCCATCTCCGCGTACCGCTCCAGCGTCGCGTCGTTGTCGACCCGGCCGTCGGCGGTCAGCACACCGCAGTGACCATGGTCGGTGTACTCGTCCAGGCACAGGTCCGACATGACGACGAGGTCGTCACCGACCTCCTCGCGCACCGCCCGCAGACCGGCCTGGAGGATGCCGTCCGGGTCGGTGCCCGCCGTGCCCCGGGCGTCCTTCTTCTCGTCCGCCGGAACACCGAAGAGCATGATCCCGGAGACGCCCGCCGACACCGCCTCGGCGGCGGCCTTCCGCAGCGTGTCCAGGGTGTGCTGGTACACCCCCGGCATGGCCGAGATCGGGACGGGCGCGTCGACGCCCTCGCGTACGAACGCGGGCAGGATCAGGTCCGCCGCGTCGAGCCGTGTCTCGGCGACCATGCGCCGCATCGCCGGGGTCGTCCGCAGCCGCCGGGGGCGGGAGCCGGGGAAGTTTCCGTACACAGTCATGCTTCGAGACTAGACCCGTACACATCACCGGTTTACCGACACCTGTACCGGAAAAACCAGCGGCAGCCCTGCCGGGCGGAGCGCCCGGAAACGCCGCGAACGCAGGGAACGACGACGGGCGGCCCGGCCGCCGAAGCAGCCGGGCCGCCCGTTCCGTGCACCTGCCGCGCCACCGCGAACGGCGTTCTCGTACGTGTCGGCGCGAAAGCGGGTACTCGTACGCGTCAGGTCGTCGTCGAACGGCGCCGCCGCGCCCCCGGACGCCGCTCGCTCGGCCGCGTCACCGGGTCACCGGCCTCCTTCGCCGCCTCCCGGCGCCGCGCGCCGAACTCGGCGAGGGCCTCGGCCAGCTTGTGCACCGAGGGTTCCGGCGACAGCACGTCGACGCGGAGCCCGTGCTCCTCCGCGGTCTTCGCCGTCGCCGGGCCGATGCACGCGATGACCGTGACGTTGTGCGGCTTTCCCGCGATGCCGACGAGGTTCCGGACCGTCGACGACGAGGTGAACAGGACCGCGTCGAACCCGCCGCCCTTGATCGCCTCACGCGTCTCGGCCGGCGGCGGCGAGGCGCGGACCGTGCGGTACGCGGTGACGTCGTCGACCTCCCAGCCCAGCTCTATGAGGCCCGCCACCAGCGTCTCGGTGGCGATGTCGGCGCGCGGCAGGAAGACCCGGTCGATCGGGTCGAAGACCGGGTCGTACGGCGGCCAGTCCTCCAGCAGACCTGCGGCGGACTGCTCACCGGAGGGCACCAGGTCCGGCTTCACACCGAAGTCGACGAGCGCGGCGGCGGTCTGCTCGCCGACGGCCGCGACCTTGATCCCGGCGAAGGCACGGGCGTCGAGCCCGTACTCCTCGAACTTCTCCCGGACGGCCTTCACGGCGTTGACGCTGGTGAAGGCGATCCACTCGTACCGGCCCGTGACCAGGCCCTTGACCGCGCGCTCCATCTGCTGCGGGGTGCGCGGCGGCTCGACGGCGATCGTCGGGACCTCGTGCGGCACGGCACCGTACGAACGAAGCTGGTCGGAGAGCGACGCCGCCTGCTCCTTGGTCCGCGGGACGAGCACCTTCCAGCCGAACAGCGGCTTGGACTCGAACCACGCGAGCTGGTCGCGCTGGGCGGCGGAGCTGCGCTCACCGACCACGGCTATGACGGGGCGGTGTCCCTCCGGCGACGGCAACACCTTCGCCTGCTTCAGGACCTGCGCGATCGTGCCGAGGGTCGCCGTCCAGGTGCGCTGGCGGGTCGTCGTACCGGCCACCGTCACGGTCAGCGGGGTGTCGGGCTTGCGGCCCGCCGCGACCAGCTCACCGGCGGCCGCGGCCACCGAGTCGAGCGTCGTCGAGATGACGGCCGTGGCATCGCTCGCGCCGACCTCGCCCCAGCAGCGTTCCGAGGCGGTACGGGCGTCCACGAACCGGACGTCCGCGCCCTGCGCGTCCCGAAGCGGCACACCGGCATACGCGGGCACACCCACGACCTCGGCGATGCCCGGCACGACCTCGAAGGGGATACCGGCGGCGGCGCAGGCCAGCATCTCGGCACCGGCGTCCGCGTCCAGCCCCGGGTCCCCCGGGACCGCACGGACCACCCGCTTGCCGCCCTTCGCTGCCTCCATGACAAGATTGACCGCATCCCTGAGAACGGGGACACCGGCGGCGGTTGACTGCGCGTCAATGACCGTCAGCTCGGGTGTGCTCACGCCTGCCCGCGCATGGCAGCGAACGACACCGAGAACGTCCGGCTCGGCGACAAGGACGTCCGCGCTCGCAAGCGCCTCGACGGCGCGCAGGGTCAGCAGTCCCGGATCGCCGGGACCAGCACCCAGGAAGGTGACGTGCCCGTGGGCGGACACGGCCGGAAAGTCGGATGCGGCGGGGCCGGTGGGGCTCAAAGTGCTCGCTCCCCGATAAGACCGGCCGCACCCTTGGCGAGCATCTCGGCCGCGAGTTCGCGACCGAGGGCCGCCGCGTCGTCCTGCGACGTGGGAACGGGACCGGTGGTGGACATCTGCACCAGCGAGGAACCGTCGGTGGAACCGACGACACCGCGCAGGCGCAGTTCGTTGACAGCCTGTCCGTCGGCCTGGAGGTCCGCCAGCGCACCCACGGGTGCGGAGCAGCCGGCCTCCAGGGCGGCGAGCAGGGCACGCTCGGCGGTCACGGCGGCCCGGGTGTACGGGTCGTCGAGCTCTCCGAGCGCGGCGACGAGGTCGGCGCTGCCGGCAGCGCACTCGATCGCCAGTGCTCCCTGGCCGGGAGCGGGCAGAAGGGTGTCGGGCGACAGGAAGTCGGTCGCCTCACCGGTCCGGCCGAGGCGGCTGAGCCCGGCCGCGGCGAGTACCACCGCGTCCAGCTCCCCGCTTCGTACAAATCCGATACGCGTGTCGACGTTGCCCCGGATCGGCACCGTCTCGATGTCGAGGCCGTGGCTGCGGGCGTACGCGTTGAGCTGCGCCATGCGGCGCGGCGAGCCGGTGCCGATGCGGGCACCGGACGGCAGCTGCCCGAGGGTCAGCCCGTCCCGCGCCACCAGTACGTCGCGCGGGTCCTCGCGCACCGGTACGGCGGCCAGGACGAGGCCCTCGTGCGGGGTGGTCGGCAGGTCCTTGAGCGAGTGGACGGCGAAGTCCACGTCGCCGCGCAGCAGCGCCTCGCGCAGCGCGGCGACGAACACGCCGGTGCCGCCGATCTGCGAGAGGTGCTCGCGGGAGACGTCGCCGTACGTGGTGACCTCGACGAGCTCGACGGCCCGCCCGGTCACCTCGCTGACCGCGTCGGCGACCAGGCCGGACTGCGCCATGGCGAGCTTGCTGCGCCGGGTGCCCAGCCTCAGCGGCTTGGCGGCATCCGCGCGCAGGGGTGAGTTGTCGGTCATGACCGCCCTCGATTCGGGTCGTTCAGGTCTGCCCGGGAGACGGCGGCGACCGTCTGCGGGTCGAGGTCGAAGAGTTCTCGGAGCGCGTCGGCGTACCCGGCTCCGCCGGGCTCGCTGGCGAGCTGCTTGACCCGCACGGTGGGCGCGTGCAGGAGCTTGTCGACGACACGGCGCACGGTCTGCGTGATCTCGGCACGCTGCTTCGTGTCCAGGCCGGGGAGGCGCCCGTCGAGCCGGGCGATCTCGCCCGCGACCACGTCGGCGGCCATCGCGCGCAGCGCGACGACGGTCGGGGTGATGTGGGCAGCCCGCTGGGCGGCACCGAAAGCGGCCACCTCGTCGGCGACGATGGTGCGCACCTGGTCCACGTCGGAGGCCATCGGGGCGTCCGCGGACGCCTCGGCGAGCGACTCGATGTCGACGAGGCGCACCCCGTCGAGGCGGCCGGCGGCGCCGTCGATGTCGCGCGGCATGGCGAGGTCGAGCAGGGCGAGGCGGACGGGGCCGTCGTTCCTGGCGGGCGCGGTCTGCCCGGCGGACGCCGCGCGGACCGCCTCGTGGGGCAGGCCGAGCGCCCCGGCGACGACCTCGGCGGTCAGCACCAGGCCCGTCGCACCGGTGCACGAGACGACGATGTCGGCACGTGTCAGTTCGTCGGGGACCGCGGCCATCTCCACGGCGCGGGCGGCCACTCCGGTGCCGCCGGGCTGGCCCAGGATCTCGACGAGCCGGTCGGCACGGGCCCGGGTCCGGTTGGCGACGGCGATCTCGGCGACACCGGCACGGGCCAGGGTGGCGGCGGCCAGCGAGGACATCGATCCGGCGCCGATCACCAGGGCGCGCTTGCCCCGGGCCCACTCGGCGACGTCCTCGCCCGCCGCGAGCTGTTCGAGACCGAAGGTGACGAGCGACTGCCCGGCCCGGTCGATCCCGGTCTCGCTGTGGGCGCGCTTGCCGACCCGCAGCGCCTGCTGGAACAGGTCGTTCAGCAGCCGTCCCGCGGTGTGGAGCTCCTGGCCCCGCGCCAGCGCGTCCTTGATCTGGCCGAGGATCTGGCCCTCGCCGACGACCATCGAGTCCAGCCCGCACGCCACCGAGAAGAGGTGGTGGACGGCCCGGTCCTCGTAGTGCACATAGAGATACGGAGTGAGCTCGTCCAGACCCACGCCGCTGTGCTGGGCGAGGAGGGTGGACAGCTCGGCGACGCCCGCGTGGAACTTGTCCACGTCGGCGTACAGCTCGATGCGGTTGCAGGTGGCCAGCGCGGCGGCCTCGGCCGCGGGCTCGGCGGCGAGCGCGTCCTGGAGGAGCTTGGCCTGCGTCTCACCCGCCAGCGAGGCCCGCTCCAGTACGGAGACGGGGGCGCTGCGGTGGCTCAGCCCTACGACGAGAAGGCTCATGCCGGCATCACGGCGGGCATGTCCCCGTCAGGTCCCTTACGGCCTTCGGCGACCGGACGCACCGGCGCCTCCTCCGCGTCCGGCACGGCCGGCACGGACACGTCCTGGGCGACCCCGGCGGTGCTCTGGCCGACTCCGGCCTCACCGGTGTCCTCGACCGACTTGCGCTGCTCGTGGAAGGCGAGGATCTGGAGCTCGATGGAGAGGTCCACCTTGCGGACGTCGACGCCGTCGGGCACGGAGAGCACCGTCGGCGCGAAGTTCAGGATGGAGGTGACACCCGCGGCGACGAGCCGGTCGCAGACCTGCTGCGCGGCACCGGCCGGGGTCGAGATGACACCGATCGACACCCCGTTGTCCCGGACGATCGTCTCCAGGTCGTCGGCGTGCTGCACGGGGATCCCGGCGACGGGCGTCCCGGCCATCGCGGGATCGGCGTCGATCAGGGCGGCGACCCGGAAACCGCGGGAGGCGAAACCACCGTAGTTGGCGAGCGCCGCGCCGAGGTTACCGATACCGACGATCACGACCGGCCAGTCCTGGGTCAGCCCGAGCTCACGGGAGATCTGGTAGACGAGATACTCGACGTCGTACCCGACCCCGCGCGTCCCGTAGGAGCCGAGGTAGCTGAAGTCCTTGCGCAGCTTGGCGGAGTTGACCCCCGCCGCCGCGGCGAGTTCCTCGGACGAGACCGTGGGGACCGAGCGCTCGGAGAGCGCGGTCAACGCGCGCAGATACAGCGGAAGCCGGGCGACGGTGGCCTCGGGAATCCCTCGGCTACGGGTCGCCGGTCGGTGAGTTCGGCCAGTTGCCACGGTGCTCCTGCGGTATGAGCGGGGCTGCAGGCGGCCGTATTTCGCATGACCGCCCCGTCGAATGCAGGCTATGTCTTTGTGAACGTGTGCACAAAGATTGTGTCCGTTTTGTCCGGTCAACGTGACCGGGGTCACGCACTTTCGTCGCGTAATCCCGGAACCGGGGACCGCGTCAAACCGTTGCAGACCCGAAGGGGGCAAAGCGGCACACACTCCTCACTACCACTCCCCCGAGACCACTCAAAACGCCCATGATGGTAACCGGGTTTCACTCACGAACCCAGCGCGTCACGCAACCTCCCCGGGTCCACCCGCCAGAACGTGTGCTGCTCGCCGTCGATCAGGACGACCGGGATCTGCTCCCAGTACGCACGATGCAGCGCCTCGTCCTGCGTGATGTCCTTCTCCTCCCAGGAAGCACCGGTCTGCGCGCACACCTCCCGCACCACCTCCCTCGCGTCGTCGCAGAGGTGACACCCCGGCTTGCCCACGAGGGTCACCGTCCGGTCGGCGGGGTTCTTCTTCGTACGTCGGAACATGGCGCTCATGCCCTCATTCTGCGCCGCACCACGACGCGCTCCCGCCCGGCATGCCGTCCGGCGCCCGGCCCCTGTCCCGCCCGCGAGACGTCCGGTGCGCCGACCACACCCCCTCCCGGCTCCTTCACCTCTTCACCCTCCTACGACAAAGCAACGACCAAGAGTTCACGGCGCGGCATCCCGGCAGGTCGGGAAGGGCCCGAGCACATGGCTATGCTCACGACATGGCCGCTCTTCGATGGCTCACACCCCGTAGACGCCCCGCGACAGCACGGAGCGTGCTGGCAGGCGAGGCCGCAGCCGAGGCTGCGCGGAAGTCCGCCCTGCGCAGCGAACACCCCGACGACGGCCGGCCCTCCGCAGCCGCCGCCCGCGAAGCCGCCGAGACCCCCGAAACCGCCGAGGTCCCCGAAGCCCGGGAAACCGGCCGCGCGAAGACGGCGAAACCCACGACGTACGCGAAGACGGCGAAGGCCGCCGAGCCGAAGAAGGACGCGGAGCCGGGGAAAGAGAAGGAACAGGAAGAGGGGAAGGAAAAGGAGAAAGGGGCGGGCAAGGAGAAGAAGCCCGAGGAACCCCCTTTCCCCGTCGTCGGTGACGACCGGGCCGCGGCCTTCTTCGACCTGGACAACACCGTCATGCAGGGGGCGGCCCTGTTCCACTTCGGCCGCGGCCTGTACAAGCGCAAGTTCTTCCAACGCCGCGAACTGACCCGCTTCGCCTGGCAGCAGGCATGGTTCAGACTGGCCGGCGTCGAGGACCCGGACCACATGCAGGACGCCCGCGACAGCGCCCTGTCCATCGTCAAGGGCCACCGCGTCTCCGAACTGATGGCGATCGGCGAGGAGATCTACGACGAATACATGGCCGATCGCATCTGGCCCGGCACCCGCGCCCTCGCCCAGGCCCACCTGGACGCCGGTCAACGGGTCTGGCTGGTCACCGCCGCCCCCGTCGAGACGGCCACGATCATCGCCCGCCGCCTCGGCCTGACCGGCGCGCTCGGCACGGTCGCCGAGTCCGTCGACGGCGTCTACACCGGCCGCCTGGTCGGCGAACCGCTGCACGGACCCGCGAAGGCCGAGGCGGTCCGCGCCCTGGCCACCGCCGAGGGCCTCGACCTCGACCGCTGCGCCGCGTACAGCGACTCGCACAACGACATCCCGATGCTCTCCCTGGTCGGCCACCCGTACGCGATCAATCCGGACACCAAGCTCCGCAAGTACGCCCGCGCCCACGACTGGCGACTGCGGGACTACCGGACGGGCCGCAAGGCGGCCAGGGTCGGCATCCCCGCCGCGGCGGGGGTCGGCGCCCTCGCGGGAGGCACGGCCGCCGCCGTCGCGCTGCACCGTCGCCGCCGCTGACGCCGACGCGCCCGGCCGACCGCCCCGCCGTTCACCGAACCGCCCACCGGTCGCACAGCCGTTCGTCACTCGTCGAGCCGCCACCGCTCCCGGGCGACACCCCGCCGGGCGGCGCCCGGCCGTGCCCGGACACGGCACGATCGGGACTCCCTGACCGCCGCCGCCCCGACCAGTCGACACACCCCCACTCGGCCACAACCGGTTCCCCTCGCAGCCAAATCACGAAGTAATCCGATCAATAACCGGTCACGATGTGCTACTTGATACGTCGATTAGTCGCTACAGAAGCGACGTAATCGATGATTTGAGCAACTGGGTGTAGCACTGTCTGTACGAAGCGTTATTCTCCTCAGACGCATTCCGGAACCCCTGACTCACTACGACGAGTGAGGGTTTCGCACTGCACGTGATGGAAGCTCTGCCTCTGGGAGTCCCGTGTACCCACACGTCGGGGTTGACGCCTCGGGCCTGGCTACGCTGCGCGCATCGGTCGCCAACCGCTTGCGCGGCTTCGTCCCCACCGCGTACGCCGTACCCGCGTTCGCCACCCCTGCGCCAGTCGGCCCCTGCTACGCCATGGCCGAACGCGGTGCGGCGGTCGGAAGACGCGGCAGCCGCGGCGCAACAACCACGTCCACCGTCCGCCGTCCCACCGCCGACAGCGACAGCGCGCGCATGATGGAGCTCGTCGAGCGTGCGCAGGCCGGCGAGGCCGAAGCCTTCGGCCGCCTCTACGACCAGTACAGCGACACCGTCTATCGCTACATCTACTACCGCGTGGGCGGCAAGGCCACGGCGGAGGACCTCACCAGTGAGACCTTCCTGCGCGCCCTGCGCCGCATCTCGACGTTCACCTGGCAGGGCCGCGACTTCGGCGCGTGGCTGGTCACGATCGCCCGCAACCTCGTCGCCGACCACTTCAAGTCCAGCCGCTTCCGCCTGGAGGTGACCACCGGCGAGATGCTCGACGCGAACGAGGTCGAGCGCAGCCCGGAGGACTCCGTCCTGGAATCCCTCTCCAACGCCGCACTGCTCCAGGCCGTACGGCGGCTCAACCCCCAGCAGCAGGAGTGCGTGACCCTGCGCTTCCTCCAGGGCCTCTCGGTCGCCGAGACCGCCCGTGTCATGGGGAAGAACGAGGGCGCGATCAAGACTCTGCAGTACCGCGCCGTCCGCACCCTGGCCCGGCTCCTGCCGGACGACGCCCGCTGACCCTCCTCCCGAAGCCCTCCATCCGACCACCCGGCCCCGGCCGAACCGTCCCACCGCACCACCACGGCCCGGCCGTCCCCGCACGAAGCCTCCCGATCACCGTTCCCGCCCCCACCCGGCCGGTCCCGGCCCGACCAGCCCCTCGTCCGGCTCGGCCGACCCGTCGACATCACGCCAGGCGATGCCTTCCTCACACAAAGTTCGGTCACTCTTCTTGCGTAACCCAAGTGCCGCGCCCCTCGTTGTGTCGGTTGCAGGCCCCCTGTCGTCACCCATGTCCGCTGACACTCACTCATTCGTGTGAAAGCGCTCAAGGTGTACAACCTTCCTGACACCCAGGGGAGTCGACCGTCATGACGAGAGGAGGTGCCGCCAGTGATCGCAAACGTTTCGGCGCACCGGCGGGCGAACGCCTTCGCCCAGGCCCTGGAGGAGCAGCCGCCCCGCGACGAGGCGGCCGCACAGCCCGAGGGAGCGGCCGAACAGGCCGACCACGGGCCGCTGTTGGCCCTGGCGAACGGCCTCGGTGAGCTACCGCGGCCGGAATTGGATCCCGAAGTCAAAGTGGTGCAGCGAGCCCAGCTCGTCGCCGCCATGGAGGCCATGTTCGCCGAGGGCGGCGCGTCCGCGGGCCCTACGGTGCCCGAGCAGCGCACGAAGGGTGCCCATCGGGCCTCCGCGCTCCGGAAACTGCGTCCGCGTTCGCGCTGGTCGAAGGGGCTCGCGGCCGGCGGGCTCACCGTCGGTGTCGCGGCGGGGGCCTTCGGCGGAGTGGCCGCTGCCAGTTCCGACGCCCTGCCGGGTGATTCGTTGTACGGGCTCAAGCGCGGCATGGAGGACATCCATCTCGGGCTGGCCAGCGGCGACACCGACCGCGGCGAGGTCTACCTCGACCAGGCGTCGACCCGGCTGAGCGAAGCCCGCCGTCTGATGGAGCGCGCCCGTTCCGGCGACCTCGACCACGAACAGCTCGGTGAGATCCGGCGCACGCTCAATGGCATGACGCACGACGCCACCGAGGGCCACCGCCTGCTCCGTGCGGCCTATCAGCGGGACGGCGCCATCGGCCCGATCCAGACCCTGGATTCCTTCTCCCGCTCGCACCGCGGGAGCTGGAGCAGCCTGCGCGACCGGCTGCCGCTGCAGCTGACCGATGTCGGCAACCAGGTCAGCTCGGTGTTCGACGCCATAGACGAGGAGGTCGGGCCGCTGCAGTCGCTGCTGCCCCATGGCCCAAACCGGAGCGACGACGCGAAGCGGTCCGACACCGGGGAACACAACACGGCCCCGTCCCATACGGGCGGGACCACGCCCTCCGCGCCGGACGTCCCCCATGACCGGACGAGCGACGGCGCCACGCCCCGCCCGTCCGACGGTTCCGGCAGCGCCACCTCCGAGGGCCTGCTCTCCGGTGGCACCGACGGACTGTTCGGCACCCAGCCCCCGCGCACCGACCCGTCCACCGGCGGCCGGATCAGCCCGCCGCCGTCCCCGGACGTGACGCTGCCCCCGCTCCTCCCCGGGCTGCTCCCGGGTCTGGGCATCAACGGCGAGCACGTGGACGAGTGACCCGTCCCTCACCCCTCGATCGCCGGCCGTCCCGAGCCGGTCCGGAGATCGAGGGGTGAGCCGCCGAATGGACCCTTCGACAGGATCCGGCGAAGGCATCCTGTCGAAGGACCTGGCGGGAGAACCCGTCAGAAGAACACCGACCTCCGCTGCACCAGCAGCTTGTACAGGGTGTGCTGGATCTGCTCGCGCACCTGATCGGTCAGGTTGAACATCAGCATCGGGTCGTCCGCCGCCTCCATCGGATACCCGCTCGTGGAGATCGGTTTCCCGAACTGGATCGTCCACTTCGTCGGCAGCGGCACCGCTCCCAGCGGGCCCAGCCAGGGGAACGTCGGCGTGATCGGGAAGTACGGGAACCCGAGCAGCCGGGCCAGCATTCGGGAGTTGCCGATCATCGGATAGATCTCCTCCGCGCCCACGATCGAGCACGGAATGATCGGTACCCCCGCCCGCAACGCCGTGGAGACGAAACCGCCCCGGCCGAAGCGCTGAAGCTTGTACCGCTCCGCGAACGGCTTGCCGATGCCCTTGAAGCCCTCCGGCATCACCCCGACGATCTCGCCCCGGCCCAGCAGCCGCTCCGCGTCCTCCGTGCACGCCAGCGTGTGACCGGCCTTGCGGGCCAGCTCGCTCACCACGGGCAGCACGAAGACGAGATCGGCGGCGAGCAGCCGCAGATGCCGCCCCGCCGGGTGGTTGTCGTGCACGCCCACCTGGAGCATCAGCGCGTCGAGCGGCAGCGTGCCGGAGTGGTTGGACACGATGAGCGCGCCCCCGTCCGACGGGATGTTCTCGATGCCCCGCACCTCGACCCGGAAGTACTTCTCGTACAACGGCCGCAGCATCGACATGAGGACCTGGTCGGTCAGCTCCTCGTCGTACCCGAACTCGTCGACCTCGTACTCGCCGGTGACCCGCCGCCGCAGGAACGCGAGCCCGGCGGCGACCCGCCGCTCCCAGCCGTCTGCGCTCTCCGGAGCCTGCTCGGATCCGTCGGGATCCTCCCGCGGCGACTCGGCGTCCTGCTGCCCCGGAAGGGCGCTGACGGCCGCGGTGCCGACCCCGGGGCCCGCGGTGGACCTGCGCCGCGCGGAGCGCGGCGGGCCGCCCGCCCGCGAACGGTCGTCGTCGAACGGAATGACCTTGGCGTCCGCCATCGTCGATGCGCTCCTCTGTTGCCTGCCGGTGCCGGGGGTTCTACTGCCTGCCGGCGCTGGGGGTCGGGGACGTGCCGCCCGCCCCGGTGATCCGCGACGCTCCGCCCGCCGCCCCGATGAACGGTGCGGCGGCCAGCCTGTCGACCGCCCGTCCCACCGCCTCCGGCGGCAGCAGACCGGGGCCCTGACCGCGCGCGAACTCCGCGAACGTCTCCGCGGTGGTGAACGCCGGGTGGAACCCCAGGGTCTCGCGCATCTGGACGGTCGACACCACCCGCCCGTGGGTCAGCAGCCGGATCTGCTCCGGCGAGAAGTCCGTCATGCCGGCCCGGCGCAGCGCCTGACCGACCCAGGTGACGGCGGGCAGCAGCAGCGGCATCGTCGGCCGTCCGAGCCGCCGCCCGCACTGCGAGAGCAGCAGCACCCCGTCCCCGGCGATGTTGAAGGTGCCGCTGTTCAGCGTCCCGCGCCTCGGCTCCCGCGAGGCGATGCCCAGGACGTCGAGGACATCGTCCTCGTGCACGAACTGGAGTCTCGGGTCGTACCCGAACACCGTCGGCAGGACGGGCAGCGACAGATAGTCGGCGAGCGGCGAATCCGCCTCCGGCCCGAGGATGTTCGCGAACCTGAGCACGCACACGGCGACGTCCGGCCGACGGCGCGCGAAGCCCCGTACATACCCCTCGACCTCCACCACGTCCTTCGCGAACCCACCGCTGGGCAGCGACTTGGGCGGGGTCGTCTCGCTGAAGACCGCCGGATCGCGGGGCGCGGAACCGTACACGTTCGTACTGGACTTGACCACCAGCCGCCGTACGCGCGGGGCCTTCTGGCAGGCCCCCAGCAGTTGCATCGTGCCGATGACGTTGGTCTCCTTGACCGCGGTCCGGCCTCCCGTACCGGCCGACTTCGCGGAGACGTCCAGATGGACGACCGTGTCGACCGCGTGCTCCGCGAGCACCCTCGCGATGGTGGGCCGACGGATGTCCGCCGCCACGAACTGGGCGTCGCCCAGCGAGTGCCCGGGCGCGACGGCGTCGACGGCGATCACCCGGTCCACCTCCGGATCACGCTGGATGCGCCGCACGAAACGGCCGCCCAGCTGCCGGGCCGCTCCCGTGACCAGCACGACCTTCCCCAAGATCAGCGCCTTCCGTCGAAAGGTTCTACCTGGCCGTCACCGTAGCGGGTGGACGTCGCCCCGCGACGACCTCGCGGCGGGCTTCGTCCGACTCTTGGCCCGAATGCGGGTACCTCTCCACAACGCGCCGCAGCCCTCCCGCCATTTCGGCGGGAGGGCTGCGGAATCACGAACCGCGTTCGCTTACTTCTTGTTGCGACGCTGAACGCGCGTGCGCTTGAGCAGCTTGCGGTGCTTCTTCTTGGCCATCCGCTTACGCCGCTTCTTGATAACAGAGCCCACGACTACCCTCGCTCACTTCTCGGAACATCCCCACGCCAGCGGGGATCGGTGCGGGGCGTCTGGGCCCACACGACCTACGTCGGCCTAGCCTACCCGCCACCGCGTGAGGGACGTAATCCGAGGCGAATATCAGGTGGACTCCGCCCCGGTATCAGGCGGATTCCACCCCCACGAAGGACTCGCGGAGATACTCGTGAACCGCTTGCTCCGGAACCCGGAAGGACCTGCCCACCCGGATCGCCGGCAGATGACCGCTGTGCACCAAACGGTACACGGTCATCTTCGACACCCTCATGACCGAGGCGACTTCCGCCACGGTCAGAAACTTGACCTCGTTGAGAGGCCTTTCGCTGCCAGCAGCCATGACCCACCTGTACCTTCCGCACGAGACGCGCACCGGCTTCCCCTCCGGTGACTCTTCGTCGTTGTGCGCTCACTCCCCAGATTAGGGGCGGGTGATGCGAGTGGGGAAGAGGAGAGGTGACCGGCCGCCTACTGTGACAGACACGCCCGATTGAGTACATAGCGCGTGAGCGGCAGATAGGAGGCGGACCGTACGGCGTCGTCGAGCGGCACGGCGACCGACACCCGCCCCTCGGCCTCCCCGACGAACAGCGCGGGGTCGTCCGTGTCCGCCAGCCCGATCGCCTCGATGCCCAGCTGACCTGCTCCGCAGACCCATCCGTGGTCCCCGACGACCAGCCCGGGAAGCCGCCCACTGCCCACCGCCGCCGCCTCCAGGGCGACCCGTACCGGCAACGGCGAGTGGGTGTGTGCGCCGGTGCCGTCACCCGGACTCCGTGCGCCCGGCTCACGCACCATCGCGACCCCTCGTACGTAATCGAGGCGGCACGTACGTACGCCGAACCGGGTCGTTATGTCGATACATCGCCCCTGCGCGGGGGTGAGGACGGGACACCCCGCCGCCGACACGGCGTCTGCCAGCGCTACGTAGAAACCGAGCAGCCGATGCGGATGCCCGGTGCCGAACAACACCGGCGACCGTCGCGAAGCGGCCTCCGACAGCCGCCCGGCGAACGCCTCCAGCCCCGCCAGAGTCCGTTCGGGATCGATCACGTCGGGGCCCGAGACGAAGGCCGGATCGTCACAGACCCCGCACTTGTCGGCCATCAGACGAAGAAGCTCGTACTCGTCCCAGTCCCCCTCGGGGGCAAGGCCGAGCGTCATGCGCGGATCACGGGCCGCGAAGAGCCGATAGCTCCGCAGGCTCGCCTCCCGCGTCGTGGCCACAGGTCCGGCCAGCCGGGCCCTCAACAGATGCGCACGCAGCGCTCCGGTGCTCAACACCCCGCCGATGCTTCCCCAACCACCCGAACGGGAGGCCAAAAGCCGGATGACGCCCCACCGTTGGCGTAACGGAACTCGACGCGTACGAGAACTCCCGCGACCACGACACGGAACGACGGGGTCTCAGGCCAGCAGCCCCCGCAGCGGGAACGCCGCCCGCCGGGTCGCCAGCACCGCCTGGTCGAGCCGGTCCGCGGGGTCGTACCCCTCCTCCCACGGCTTCCAGGAGGGAGCACGCCCGTCCGTCATCCGGGCCGGCCCCAACCGCCGTGTCCGCGCGTAGACCTCGTCCCGCCACGAGGACGGGATCACCGACTCCGGATCCACCGGCGTGTGCGCGGCGATCCCCACCAGATGCGCCCAGGACCGCGGCACCACGTCGACCACCTCGTACCCGCCACCGCCGAGCGCGATCCAGCGCCCGCCCTCCGCGTGGGTGTGAGCGAGTTCGTGACAGGCCGTCATCACGGCGCGCTGAGCGTCCAGCGACACCGCGAAGTGGGCGAGCGGGTCCTCGAAGTGTGTGTCGGCCCCGTGCTGGGTGACCAGGACCTGCGGCCGGAAGTCCGCCAGCAGTTCCGGCACCACCGCGTGGAACGCCCGCAGCCATCCCGCGTCGCCCGTGCCGGCGGGCAGCGCCACGTTCACCGCGCTGCCCTCGCCCGCCCCGATGCCGGTCTCCTGAGGCCAGCCGGTCTGTGGGAAGAGGGTGCGGGGGTGCTCGTGCAGCGACACGGTCAGGACCCTCGGGTCCTCCCCGAACGCCGCCTGCACCCCGTCGCCGTGGTGCACATCGACATCGACGTACGCGATCCGCTCGGCGCCCAGTTCCAGCATCCGCGCGATGGCGAGCGCCGCGTCGTTGTAGACGCAGAACCCGGCCGCGCCGCCCGGCATGGCGTGGTGCAGCCCGCCGGTGAAGTTCACCGCGTGCGCGGTGTCGCCGCGCCACACCGCCTCGGCCGCGGCCACCGACTGCCCGGCGATCAGCGCCGACGCCTCGTGCATCCCCCGGAACGCGGGGTCGTCGACCGTCCCGAGCCCGTAGCGCTGATCGGCCCGCTCCGGATCGGCGGAGGCCGCGCGCACGGCCGCCACGTAGTCCTCACGGTGCACCAGGCGCAAGGTCGAGTCCCCGGCGGGCCTGCCCGCCACCACGTCCACAGCACGGTCGAGTCCCAACGCCCGCACCAGCCCCATCGTCAGGGCGAGTCGCACGGGGTCCATCGGGTGGCCTTCCCCGAAGTCGTATCCCGTGACTGCGTCATCCCACATCAGCTGTGTGCGGCCGCTCATGCCCGCCACCGTATCGGGCGGGCGGCGCGTCGAACGACTTGGCGTACGCCAGCGTCGCGAGCACCAGCACCATCGGCACCAGCATCGCCCCGCGGTAGCTCCACGCGTCCCCCAGCACCCCCACGAGCGGCGAACCGATCAGGAAGCCCACATAGTTGAAGACGTTGAGCCGCGCGATGGCCGTCTCGCTCGCGCCGGGGAACATCCGCCCGGCGGCGACGAACGTCTGCGGCATGACCACGCACAGCCCGAACCCCAGCATCGTGAACCCGAGCATCCCGAGCCAGGCCCCGCCGGCCGCCGCGACCACGGCGAACCCGCCGGCCGCCAGCACACTCCCGAACCGCACCACGGCCACGGCCCCGAACCGCCGCACCCCGAAGTCCCCGACGGTCCGTCCCAGCAGCGTCGTCACCATGTAGACGTTGTACGGGACGGTCGACAGCTGCTCCGAACTCCCCAGCACGTCATGGAGGTACTTCGCACTCCAGTTGGAGACCGTCGAGTCCCCGATGTACGCGAAGCTCATGACGAGACAGAGCGGCATCAGCAGCTTGAAGGAGACCGAGGCAGCGTCCTTGGTCCCTTCCTCCCCCGGTCCCGCGGCCGCCGCCCCGCCCTCGACGTACCACCGGCTGCCGACGAACGCGGCGGGCAGCAGCACGACGACGGCCGGGAGGTACGCCATCAGCAGCGAGAGGTCCCAGTGCGCCGCGGCCCACGCCGTCGACGCCCCAACGATCCCACCCAGGCTGTACGCGGCATGGAACCCGAGCATGATGGAACGCCCGTACGCCCGCTGGAGGCTCACCCCGATCATGTTCATGGAGGCGTCGAGCGCCCCGACGGCGAGCCCGAACACCCCGAGCGCGAGCGCCGCTTCCCACAGCGCGTCACCCGCTCCGGCGGCGACCAGCGCGAGCATCACCACGGGCTGCGCCCACCTGAGTACGACGCCCGGCCGCACCCGCGAGACCACCTTCTCGGTGATCACGCTGCCCACACCGGCGAGGATCGGCACCGCGGCCAGAAACGCCGGCAGCAGTCCGTCGGATATCCCGTACCGGTCCTGGATCGCGGGTATCCGTGTCACGAGCAGAGCGAACGTGACTCCCTGCGCGAAGAAGCTCAGTGTGAGGGAGGCCCTGCCGTGCCGCAGGCGCGCATCTGTCATGGCCACAGTCATGGCGGCGAGCGTAGGGCCAGTCTCTACCCGTGGGTAGAGAGATCACGCGAGCATTTCCCGCAGTTGGCTCATGTCGGAGAAGAGGCCCGTCACCCCGGTGAGCCGGTCCGCCGGCATCATCGACGTGAACCCGTACACGTCCATCCCCGCGGCCTTCGCCGCCTGCACACCGAGCGGGCTGTCCTCGATGACGACGCACCGCTCGGGGGCGACGCCCATCCGTTCGGCGGCATACAGGAACAGGTCCGGCGCCGGCTTGCCGCGCCCGACGTCGTCCACGCTGAAGATCCAGTCCTCTTCGAACCACTGGTCCAGCCCGGTCTTGAGGTGCCCGACCCGGATCCGCTCATGGCTCCCGGACGACGCCACGCAGTAGGCCACCCCGTCGGCGACGAGCCCCGCCAGCACGTCCTCGACGCCCGGCACCGGTACCAACTCCTGGCGGAACGCCGCGAATACGCGCGAGTGAAACGTCTCGTCGAAGTCGTCGGGCAGCTTCCCGCCCGTTCTCTCCTCGACGAGATCGTGCACGCGATGCACGGCGGCCCCCATGTAGTCCCGAAGGCTTTCCTGGTACGAGGTGGGGTGGCCGAGTTCGGTGAGGTACTCGGCCAGGATCGTGTTGGAGATCGGCTCGCTGTCCACGAGCACCCCGTCGTTGTCGAAGATGACCAGTTCGTAGCGCATGGTCCGAGACTAGACGCTCCGAACGCGAGAAAGCCCCGCACCACAAGGGTGCGGGGCTTCCCCACAAAAACTGTTCGGCGGCGACCTACTCTCCCACAGGGTCCCCCCTGCAGTA
>NZ_JBIAUE010000018.1:0-172897 GCF_042892615.1 Streptomyces sp. NPDC001750
GAACCCGGAAGCTAAGCCTTTCAGCGCCGATGGTACTGCAGGGGGGACCCTGTGGGAGAGTAGGTCGCCGCCGAACAGTTTTTGTGGGGAAGCCCTGCACCCTTGTGGTGCGGGGCTTTCTCGCGTTCACGGCAGATTCAGCAACCGGCCTGCTCGGTCCTCCTCGTTCGGGCCCCCACGGCACCGCAGCCGGAGGAGTCGGCGCGGGCTGAAGGCAGGGGGACACGGATCCTCCGGCAGGAGGGTGAAGGGGGTGAGAAGCCGTCAGATTCTTCTGTCGTCAGTGGTTCTGAGCACCCCTGAGTTCAGGGTATGATTACATCGTTGCCACAGCGCAGCAGGCCCCAATAGCTCAGTCGGTAGAGCGTCTCCATGGTAAGGAGAAGGTCTGCGGTTCGATTCCGCATTGGGGCTCAGGAAGAAAGGCCCTCACCATTCGGTGAGGGCCTTTTGCATGTTCGATACCGGGTTCACTCACCGAGGGACGGGGGCGACGTGCCGCTCGCCGCGGCATGCCCGGGTTCGTCCCCGGGCCAAAAAAGTTTGGGCAGGGACGTCGAGAACCCGTGACCGGCTCCGTCTTCCTGATGAACGCGGCCACAATGGGTCGCATCAGCACCGAGGAGAGACACGATGGCCAAGTACCTGCTGCTCAAGCACTACCGAGGCGCCCCGGCTGCGATCAACGACGTGCCCATGGACCAGTGGACGCCGGAGGAGATCTCGGCCCACGTGCAGTACATGGAGGACTTCGCGGCCCGGCTCGAAGCGACCGGCGAGTTCGTCGACGGCCAGGCGCTCGCCCCCGAGGGGACGTTCGTCCGGTACGACGGCGAGGGGCGCCCGCCGGTCACCGACGGCCCGTTCGCCGAGACGAAGGACCTCATCGCCGGCTGGATGGTGATCGACGTCGACAGCTACGAGCGCGCCATCGAGCTGGCGGGGGAACTGTCGGCCGCTCCCGGAGCTGGCGGGACGCCGATTCACGAATGGCTGGAGGTGCGGCCGTTCCTGGCCGCGCCGCCCACCATCACGGAGTGACCTCCGGATGAACGAGAGCCTGCTCCGGAGCCTCACGCCGAGCGTGCTCGGGATTCTCGTCCGCCGCGGAGCCGACTTCGCGGCGGCCGAGGACGCCGTACAGGACGCCCTGGTCGAGGCGGTCCGCGTCTGGCCGGCCGACCCACCTCGGGACCCGAAGGGCTGGCTGGTCACCGTTGCCTGGCGCCGGTTCCTCGACGCGACCCGGGCGGACGTCGCCCGCCGTCGGCGTGAGAACGTCGTCGACGAGGAGCCGACGCCCGGGCCCGCGCCCGCGGTGGACGACACGCTCCAGCTCTATTTCCTGTGCGCCCACCCGTCGCTGACGCCGTCGTCCGCGGTCGCGCTCACCCTGCGCGCCGTCGGCGGGCTGACCACCCGTCAGATCGCCCGGGCCTACCTGGTGCCCGAGGCGACCATGGCGCAGCGCATCAGCCGGGCCAAACGCGCCGTCTCCGCCGTGCGGTTCGATCAGCCCGGTGACGTCGCCACCGTGCTGCGCGTCCTCTACCTGGTCTTCAACGAGGGCTACTCCGGCGACGTCGACCTCGCCGCCGAGGCCATCCGGCTGACCCGGCAGCTCGCGGCCCAGGTCGACCACCCCGAGGTGGCGGGGCTGCTCGCCCTCATGCTGCTCCACCACGCCCGGCGCGCTGCCCGGACCGCGTCCGACGGGAGCCTGGTGCCGCTCGCCGAGCAGGACCGAGGCCGGTGGGACACCGGAACGATCGCCGAGGGCATCGGGATCCTTCAGACGGCCCTCGCCCGTGACCGGCTGGGCGAGTATCAGGCCCAGGCCGCGATCGCGGCCCTCCACGCCGACGCGCCCAGCGCCGCGGAGACCGACTGGGTGCAGATCGTCGAGTGGTACGACGAGCTCGCGCGCCTGACCGACAGTCCCGTCGTCCGGCTCAATCGCGCGGTGGCCGTCGGTGAGGCCGACGGACCGCGCGCCGGCCTGGCGGCGCTCGCGGCGCTGGACGATTCACTGCCCCGCCACTCCGCGGCGGCGGCGTACCTCCATGAGCGCGACGGCGACCTGGCCACAGCGGCGCGTCTGTACGCCGAGGCGGCCCGCGAGGCTGCCGACCTCGCCGAGCGCGATCACCTGACGCGTCAGGCCGCCCGGCTCAACGTCCGTCGGCGTCGCTGACGGGGCGCGCAGGGACTCTCGCGGCGCCGGCGCGGCCCCGCGGCCGAACCCACCCGCTTGAAGTGCCCGGACCGTGGAGTGCGTTCAGGCCGTGGGTGGTTCGGGGACGCGCATGGCGAGGATGGCCATGTCGTCGGAGGCCGGTTCGGCGGCGAAACGCTCGACGGCCCGCAGGATGCGTGCCGCCACCGCGCCGGCCGTCAGGCCCGTACACGTGGCGAGAACGTCGGCCAGACCGTCGTCGCCGAGCATGCGGGTGCCCTCACGGCGTTCCGTGACGCCGTCCGTCACGCACAGCAGGACATCGCCCGGAGCGAGCGTCACCGTCTGCTCGTACAGGTCGAGGTCCTCCATGACGCCCAGCAGCGGCTGTGGTTCGGCCGCGGCCTCGACGGAGCCGTCCTGGCGCAGGCGCAGCGGCAGAGGGTGGCCCGCGCAGACCACCTTCAGGAGAGCGCTGCCGTCCTCCTGGGGCCACAGCTCGCCGTAAAGGAGCGTCAGGAAGCGGCTGCGGGCGCCCTCGTCCAGGATCGCGGCGTTGAGGCGCTCCAGGACGGCCGGGCCGCCGAAGCCCTCGCGGGCGAGGAGGCGCAGGGCGTGACGGGCGAGGCCCGTGACGGCCGCGGCCTGCGGGCCCGTACCGCAGACATCGCCGATGGCGAAGCCGTAGGCGCCGTCGCGGATGGGGAACACGTCGTAGAAGTCGCCGCCGACCTCGTTGCCCTCGCCCGCCGCGCGGTAGATGACCTCGATCTCGACATTGGGGACCTCCGGCAGTTCCGGCGGCAGCAGACTCCGCTGGAGCGACTGGCTGATCGCCATGCGTTCCGAGTAGAGGCGGGCGTTGTCCAGGGCGAGCGCGGCGCGCCGGGACAGGTCCTCGGCCAGTTCCAGGCTCTCCTGGCGGAAGTGGTCGTCCGCGGCCTTTCCGAGCGTGAGCATCCCGATGACGCGGTTCCGGGCGACGAGCGGCAGGACCACGGTCTCGCCGCCCACCGCCGCCGCGGTGGCGAGCGTCGTACCGATGCCGGGGCCCGGACCGCCGGGTTCGGACAGGCCGAGCGTGCGCATCGAGGTGCGCAGGGCCGCCTGATGGGCCGCTTCGGACGGGGCGTGCCAGATGCGGGCGCCGGGGGTCGGCACGGGGTCCGGCGGGGCGATCCTGGAGAGCAGGGCCTTGAGCCCGTCGATGCGTTCCTCGTCCTCGTGCAGCACATAGGAGAGGTACGGGTCCGAGGACTGGTCGGCGATCGTGTAGACGGCGCACCAGGTGGCCAGGGTGGGGACCGTCATCTGTGCCATCAGCGCCAGGGTCTGGTCCCGGTCCAGGGTGCCCGCGAGCAGGTCGGACGCCTCGACGAGGAAGGACAGCGAACCGCGGCGCAGGCGCTCCAGCTCGCCCAGCCGGGCCGACTCGACGGCCAGCGCGATGCGGTCCGCGGCGAACTGGAGACGCAGCGCCTCCTCGTTGGTGTACCGGCCCGCAGTCTCGGCGGCGACGCCCAACGAGCCCGTCAGACGCCCCTCGACCTTGAGCGGCACGGTGACGACCGAGCGCATGCCCGTGCTCGCGAGCAGCGGGACGGCCCCGGGGACCGTGTCCAGGTCCTCGTGGACGGCGGGCATCCGGGCGGAGCCGTAACGTCCCGTTCCGGCCTCCACCGGAACGCGGGCGAAACGCTGGCGGGCGGAGGGCAGGCCCGTCGTGGCCCGCACCTCCAGTTCCGTCTCGTCGTCCGTCGCGAGCAGCAGGAACGCCGAATCGGCGTCGAGCATGTCGCGTGCCCGCTCGACCGTGCGCTGGAGCAGGCCGTCGAGGTCGTCGGGGGCCGGGGAGCCGATGAAGATCTCGAACGGGTCCGCCTTGCGGTTCTCGGAGTTCGCGTCGGAGACCGGGGTGCGGGGCGGGGACTGGAGGACGGCGCGTTCGTAGTCGCGCACCAGCAGACAGACGGTGGACGGTTCGCCGTGCGGATCGCGGACCCGCAGGTGGGAGGCGTAGACGGGGATGGTGCGGCCGTCGGCGCCCCGGATGCCGTAGCTGCCCTCCCAGTGCGACAGCCGCAGGGCCTCGGCGATGCCGGTGTTGGTGCCCGGAGTCTGCGGCCACGCCGTGAAGTCGGTGAGCTGTTTGCCGAGGACCTGGTCGGGGGTGTAGCCGAAGAGGAACGTGGCGTCCTCGTTCCAGGCGGTGACGCAACCGGCGCTGTCGGTCTGGACGACGGCCACCCGTACCCGTTCGTCGGCGACCGGGAGCAGGCCGACCGGGAGTTGCGGGCCGGCGCAGCGGATGCCCACCGGGCGCTCGGGCAGGTCCAGCTGGAACCAGACGTGCTTGTGGGTGGGGGAGTATTCGACGCCCCACCGGTCGGCCAGTGCCGCGCAGAGCACCAGTCCCCGGCCGTTCTCACGGTCCGGGCCCATGTGATCCGGGCCCGGGTGCCTGAGTGGGACCTCCCGTTCCGGATAGTGGTCGGAGACCTCGATCCGGACGCCGTCCTCCGTGCGCAGGCAGAGCACGTCCGCGGCGGTGCCGGCGTGGACCACGGCGTTCGTCACGAGTTCGCTGGTGAGGACGACCGCGTCGTCGACGACGTCCGTGTACCCCCAGCCCTGGAGGGTGTCCCGGACGAAGGCGCGGGCCGCAGCGACCGACCGCCCGACCGGGTCGAAGGTGGCTGCCGCGCGCGCGGTGATCACAGCACTCCCCATGTGGTGTCTCGTCGCTTCCCCGAGTCCTGTGCCCGTTTCTCGCCGCTTCGATTCGCCTAGGACCTGTCGTCGCGCTGTGACCGGGAAGGCCCACCGGTACGTGGCGTCCGGCGAATCCTCCCGGCCACAGCACTAGCCAGGCTAGACGCTCGGTCTCGGTGCCCGGTACACGAGGTCCGACTTCGCGCAGGAACGGCCAGGATCGGGCAAGTAGGTGGACAAGTCCGGACTTCTCGGCAGGGCCGTGGCGACAACCGGTGGAGGTCGCACTCCGATCAGGTCGGGCCTGGTACGTTTCAACGATTTGACGTCCGCATGGTCACCCGTCGACGGTGGGCAGTGGCGGTGAGCCAAAGAGGATCTGGGCAAGCTCCCAGACAGGACCCGAGCGAAACGGTCAACCCCTGCGGGAGGGACACGGTGGAGTCTGGCGTGGCGGCGCGGGGATCAGGAACGCGCACACAAGGCGGACAGTCCGTGAAGAAACAGCGCAACGGCACCATCGAGGTCGACGCGGCGGCACTCAACAGACTGCTGGCCGGACTGGTGGCGATGCGCGACGGGAACTTCCGCCGACGCCTGACGGTCTCCGGGGACGGCGTGATGGCGGAGATCGCGGCGCTGTTCAACGAGGTCGCCGACCGCAATCTCCATCTCACCGGGGAGCTGGCCCGGGTGCGGCGCGTGGTCGGGCGGGAGGGGAAGCTCACCGAGCGGCTGGAGACGGGCGCCTGCGAGGGGTCCTGGGCCGCCGCCATCGACGCCTCCAACGAACTGGTCGACGATCTGGCCCGCCCGGTCTCGGAGGTCGGGCGGGTGCTGGCGGCGGTGGCCGACGGCGATCTCGAACAGCGGATGGAGCTGCGGTCGTACACGGCCGACGGGGCGGTACGGCCGCTGCGCGGCGAGTTCCTGAAGGTCGCCCGTACGGTCAACAACCTGGTCGACCAGCTCTCGGCGTTCACCGAGCAGGTCACCAGGGTCGCGGTCGAGGTGGGGACCGAGGGCAAGCTGGGCGGGCAGGCCCAGGTGCGCGGGATGTCCGGGTCGTGGAAGGACCTCACGGACTCCGTGAACACCATGGCGTACCGGCTGACCGCCCAGGTGCGGGACATCGCCCTGGTCACGACGGCGGTCGCCAAGGGGGATCTGTCGCGGAAGGTCACCGTCCACGTGGCCGGTGAGATGCTCCAGCTGAAGAACACCGTGAACACGATGGTCGACCAACTGTCGTCGTTCTCCTCCGAGGTGACGCGGGTCGCCCGCGAGGTGGGCACGGAGGGCGAGCTGGGCGGGCAAGCGCAGGTGCCCGGCGTCGCCGGTGTGTGGAAGGACCTCACCGACTCCGTCAACACGATGGCGGGGAACCTGACCTCCCAGGTGCGGGGGATCGCCGAGGTGACCATGGCCGTCGCCAACGGCGACCTGTCGCAGAAGGTGAGGGTGAGCGCGCGCGGCGAGGTCGCGCAACTGGCCGAGACCATCAACCAGATGACCGAGACGCTGCGGACCTTCGCGGACGAAGTGACCCGGGTGGCGAGCGAGATCGGCGGCGAGGGGCTGCTCGGCGGGCAGGCGCAGGTGCCGGGGGCAGCCGGCACCTGGAAGGACCTCACCGATTCGGTGAACACGGTCTTCCGCAACCTGACGACGCAGGTGCGGGACATCGCGCAGGTGACCACGGCGGTGGCCAGCGGCGACCTGTCGCAGAAGGTCACGGTCGACGTGGCCGGCGAGATGCTGGAGCTGAAGAACACCGTCAACACGATGGTCGACCAGCTGCAGTCCTTCGGTTCGGAAGTGACGCGGGTGGCGCGGGAGGTCGGCGTCGAGGGCCGGCTGGGCGGCCAGGCAGAGGTGCCGGGCGCGGCGGGCACGTGGAAGGACCTCACCGACTCGGTGAACACCGCGTTCCGGAACCTGACGGGTCAGGTGCGGGACATCGCGCAGGTGACGACCGCGGTCGCGAACGGGGACCTGTCGCAGAAGGTCACGGTCGACGTCGCGGGAGAGATGCTGGAGCTGAAGAACACCGTCAACACGATGGTGGCGCAGCTCTCGTCCTTCGCCGACCAGGTCACGCGGATGGCGCGGGACGTGGGCACGGAGGGCCGGCTGGGCGGTCAGGCGCGGGTCGACGGCGTCTCCGGCACCTGGAAGGAGCTCACGGACTCCGTCAACTTCATGGCCGGGAACCTGACGTCCCAGGTCCGTGAGATCGCCCAGGTGACGACTGCGGTGGCGCGGGGCGACCTGTCGCAGAAGATCGACGTGGACGCGCGCGGCGAGATCCTGGAGCTGAAGAACACCATCAACACGATGGTCGACCAGCTCTCCGCCTTCGCCGACCAGGTGACCAGGGTGGCCCGCGAGGTGGGCACGGACGGGCGGCTCGGCGGGCAGGCCCAGGTGCCCGGGGTGGCTGGTGTGTGGCGCGATCTGACCGACTCGGTGAACGGCATGGCAGGCAATCTCACCGACCAGGTCCGCAGCATCGCCCAGGTTGCCACGGCGGTCGCGCGCGGCGACCTGTCGCAGAAGATCGACGTGGACGCGCGCGGCGAGATCCTGGAGCTGAAGAACACCCTGAACACGATGGTGGACCAGCTCTCGAACTTCGCCGAGCAGGTGACGCGGGTGGCCCGAGAGGTGGGTACGGAGGGCATGCTCGGCGGTCAGGCCGAGGTGCAGGGCGTGTCCGGTACGTGGAAGGACCTCACCCAGTCCGTCAACGGCATGGCGAACAACCTGACCCTCCAGGTTCGCAACATCGCCGAGGTCACCACCGCGGTCGCCAACGGCGATCTCTCCAAGAAGATCACGGTCGACGCCAAGGGCGAGATCCTCGAACTGGTCACGACCGTCAACACCATGGTCGACCAGCTGCTCAACTTCGCCGACGAGGTGACCAGGGTGGCCCGGGAGGTGGGCACGGAGGGCATCCTCGGCGGGCAGGCGCGGGTGCGCGGCGCCACCGGCATCTGGAAGGACCTCAGCGACAACGTCAACCTGATGGCCAACAATCTGACCAGCCAGGTGCGGAACATCTCCCGGGTGTCGTCCGCGGTCGCCAACGGGGACCTGACGAAGAAGGTCACCGTGGAGGCGCGCGGCGAGGTCGCCGAACTCGCCGACACCGTCAACACGATGGTGACGACGCTGTCCTCGTTCGCCGACGAGGTGACGCGGGTGGCCCGCGAGGTGGGCACGGAGGGCGAGCTGGGCGGCCAGGCGCGCGTGCCGGGGGTGTCCGGTACGTGGAAGGACCTCACCGAGTCGGTGAACTCCATGGCGTCCAACCTGACCGGCCAGGTGCGCCAGATCGCCGCGGTGACCACGGCCATCGCCAAGGGCGACCTCACGAAGAAGATCGACATCGATGCCCGCGGCGAGATCCTGGAGCTCAAGGACACCATCAACACGATGGTCGACCAGCTGTCCTCGTTCGCCGAGCAGGTGACCCGAGTGGCCCGCGAGGTGGGCACGGAGGGCCAGCTGGGCGGTCAGGCGCGCGTCCGGGACGTCGACGGCACCTGGCGCGATCTCACCGAGTCGGTGAACGAGATGGCCGGAAACCTCACCCGCCAGGTCCGGGCCATCGCGGCGGTCGCCACCGCCGTGACCCGGGGCGATCTCAACCTCAAGGTCGACGTGGACGCGGCCGGTGAGATCCAGGCGCTGCAGGACAACATCAACACGATGATCGCCAACCTGCGCGACACCACGGCCACCAACAAGGAACAGGACTGGCTCAAGGGCAACCTCGCGCGGATCTCCGGCCTGATGCAGGGCCGGCGCGACCTGGACGACGTGGCCTCGCTGATCATGAGCGAGCTGACGCCGGTGGTCTCCGCGCAGCACGGCGCGTTCTTCCTGGCCATGCCGACCGGGGACACCGACACGGTGGGGGTGGACAGCGACCAGGACGGTTCGTACGAGCTGCGCATGAGAGGCAGCTACGGGTACTCGGCCGGGACGATGCCGACCTCGTTCCGTCCTGGTGAGACGCTGATCGGGACGGCGGCGGAGGAGAAGCGGACCATTCAGGTGGACAACGTTCCGCCGGGGTATCTGAAGATTTCCTCCGGGCTCGGCGAGGCACCTCCCGCGCATGTGATCGTGCTGCCGGTGCTTTTCGAGGGCAAGGTCCTCGGCGTGATCGAGCTGGCCTCGTTCCAGCCGTTCACACAGATCCAGCGGGACTTCCTGAACCAGCTCGCCGAAATGATCGCGACGAGCGTCAACACCATCAGCGTCAACACGAAGACCGAGAAGCTCCTCGAGCAGTCGCAGGAATTGGCCCAGCAATTGCGGGACCGTTCCAAGGAGTTGGAGAACCGTCAGGAGGCCCTTGAGGCGTCCAATACCGAACTGGAGGAAAAGGCCGAGCTGTTGGCCCAGCAGAACCGCGACATCGAGGTCAAGAACACCGAGATCGAGGACGCCCGGCAGGTCCTGGAGGAACGCGCCGAACAGCTCGCGGTCTCCATGCGCTACAAGTCCGAGTTCCTGGCGAACATGTCGCACGAGCTGCGCACTCCGCTCAACTCGCTGCTCATTCTCGCCAAGTTGCTCGCGGACAACGCGGAGGGCAATCTCTCGCCGAAGCAGGTGGAGTTCGCCGAGACGATCCACGGAGCCGGTTCCGATCTGCTTCAGCTGATCAACGACATCCTCGATCTCACGAAGGTCGAGGCGGGCAAGATGGACGTCAGCCCGACCCGGATCGCGCTGGTCCAGCTGGTCGACTACGTGGAGGCGACGTTCCGGCCGCTCACCGCGGAGAAGGGGCTCGATTTCTCCGTACGGGTCTCCCCGGAACTGCCCGCGACGCTGCACACGGACGAACAACGCCTGCTCCAGGTCCTGCGCAACCTCCTTTCCAACGCGGTGAAGTTCACCGACAGCGGGGCGGTCGAACTGGTCATCCGGCTCGCCGCCGACGACGTGCCGCACGCCATCCGCGAGCAGCTGCTGGAGGCCGGTTCGCTGCGCGACGCCGATGCCGACCTGATCGCCTTCTCGGTCACCGACACCGGCATCGGGATCGCGGCGAGCAAGATGCTGGTGATCTTCGAGGCGTTCAAGCAGGCGGACGGCACGACCAGCCGCAAGTACGGCGGCACGGGGCTGGGGCTGTCCATCAGCCGGGAGATCGCCCGGCTGCTGGGCGGCGAGATCCATGCGGCGAGCGAGCCGGGCCGCGGCTCGACGTTCACGCTGTACCTGCCGCTGCACCCGAGCGAGTTGCCGCCGCAGGGTTTCCCGCAGGTCGGTTCGGAGGATGTCGAGGCGCAGGGAGCGGCGGCCGAGGAGGCGCCGCTCGCGGAGGGCGCACCGGGTGCCGAGCCGATGACCGCCGAGCACGATCCGGCCGGTTCCGGCGTTGTCCAGGCCGCTCCGGGGGCCGCCGGACCGGTCCGGCACCCTCGCAAGGCGCTGGGGGGTGCGGGGCAGCGGCCCGCGCTGCCGTCCCGCGCCTCGGCCGCGGCCACCGGCCAGGAGTCGTGGGCTCCCGGCGTCCAGGAGGAGGCGGAGGTCCGCAGGACGTTCCGGTTCCACGGCGAGAAGGTGCTGATCGTCGACGACGACATCCGCAACGTCTTCGCGCTCACCAGCGTGCTGGAGCAGCACGGTCTGTCGGTGCTGTACGCCGAGAACGGCCGTGTCGGCATCGAAGTCCTGGAGCAGCACGACGATGTGACGGTCGTGCTGATGGACATCATGATGCCGGAGATGGACGGCTATGCCACGACGGCGGCGATCCGCCGGATGCCGCAGTTCGCCGGGCTGCCGATCGTCGCGCTGACCGCGAAGGCGATGAAGGGCGACCGGGAAAAGGCGATCGAATCCGGTGCTTCCGACTATGTCACCAAGCCGGTTGATCCTGATCATCTCCTTTCCGTAATGGAACAGTGGATGCTCGGAGAGTGATCACCCAGCGGAGTGAATTGCCGCGTTTTCAAGATCGACTCTGCTCGTGGCGCGGGGAGGGGGGCACGGCGGGAACCTTCCCGCCGCCCGCCGCGTTTTCGCTGCGTGCACAGTGACATCGCGGTGACAGGGTGTGGTGACGGGCAGGGTGCGGCTACCATGACCGGCACAAGGACGGACGGCGTAAGGGAGTCGTCCCCTGGGGCGGCGCCCGGTGCAATTCCGGGGCGAGGAGGACGGGCCATGGTGCAGAAGGCCAAGATCCTCCTGGTCGATGACCGGCCGGAGAATCTGCTGGCGCTGGAGGCCATCCTCTCTGCGCTCGATCAGACACTGGTACGGGCATCGTCAGGGGAGGAAGCGCTCAAAGCGCTGCTCACGGACGACTTCGCGGTCATTCTGCTGGACGTCCAGATGCCTGGGATGGACGGTTTCGAAACCGCGGCGCACATCAAGCGGCGGGAACGGACCCGGGACATCCCGATCATCTTCCTCACCGCGATCAATCACGGACCGCATCACACCTTCAGAGGTTACGCGGCGGGCGCGGTGGACTACATCTCGAAGCCGTTCGACCCATGGGTGCTCCGGGCGAAGGTCTCGGTCTTCGTCGAGCTGTACACGAAGAACTGCAAGCTGCGCGAGCAGGCGGCGCTGCTGCGGCTCCAGCTGGAGGGCGACGCCGAGGGAGGCGTCGGCCAGGACGGGGAGCCCGCCGGACTGCTGGCCGAGCTCTCGGCGCGGCTCGCCGCCGTGGAGGAGCAGGCCGAAGCGCTCTCCAAGCAGCTCGACGACGAGTCGGCGGACGCCGCGGCCGTGGCCACCGCCGCCCATCTGGAACGCAAACTGACCGGTCTGCGCCGGGCGCTCGACGCGCTGGAACCGGGTACCGGCAGCGGAACGGCCGCCCTTCCCTCGTAGCGTTCCGGCCCCGACGGGGCGTGGGGAGCATGCCCACGTCGTAGGGCAAGCGCCTCCGCACGCCCGGGCGGGAGCGGTTACGCCGTCGCGCCGGGACCCGGCGGCGTGCGAACGCGGTGCGCGGACATGCGGGGCCGGCGTCCGGACACACGTCTCCTCGACTCCGGGGAAGCCGGGCACGGGTCGATTCCCGGCCGGGACAGGGGCGATGGTCCGGACGTTCGTCCAACCGCCGCTCTCTTCCACCTGCCCGACGGCCCGTCACCAAAGGCGTCCCCTCGCGCGGTGGCGTGAGGACGTGTCAGTTTCCGGCCTCCGCCCGGCGACACGGTCGGGTGAAGCGGCAGGCGCACGTGTTCACCGCCGTCGGCACCGGTAACCTCGGCATCATGGCCTCACGTACGTCCGGCAAGGGTTCCCAGGGCACGGCGGGCACCGCGAAGCGCGTCGGCCGTACCGCGGGGCCCGTCAAGAAGGCCGCGCCGGCCAAGAAAGCCGCGCCCGCCAAGAAGCCCGCAGCGAAGAAGAGCGCGCCCTCGAAGAAGGCGCCTGCGAAGAAGGCACCCGCCAAGAAGACGGCGAGGAGGCCGGCCGCACCGCGCCCGGCACCGTCGCCCACCAGCGGCGTGTACCGCCTGGCGCGCGCCGTCTGGCTCGGTGCCGCGCACGCCGTCGGCGCGATGTTCCGCGGCATAGGACGCGGCGCCAAGGGACTCGATCCCGCGCATCGCAAGGACGGCATCGCCCTGCTCCTGCTCGGCCTGGCGCTCGTCGTCGCCGCGGGCACCTGGTCCAACCTGCGCGGTCCCGTCGGCGACCTCGTCGAGATGCTCGTCACCGGGGCCTTCGGGCGGCTCGATCTGCTCGTGCCGATACTGCTCGGCACCATCGCCGTGCGGCTGATCCGCTACCCCGAGCGGCCCGAGGCCAACGGCCGTATCGTCATCGGACTCTCCGTCCTGGTCGTCGGCGTGCTGGGACAGGTCCACATCGCGTGCGGATCGCCCGGCCGGGGCGACGGCACGACGGCGATGCAGGACGCGGGCGGGCTGATCGGCTGGGCCGCCTCCAAGCCGTTGATCTACACCATGGGCGAGGTCCTCGCCGTACCGCTGCTGCTCCTCCTCACCGTCTTCGGGCTGCTCGTCGTCACCGCCACCCCGGTCAACGCCATTCCGCAACGGCTGCGTCTGCTCGGCACCAAGCTGGGCGTCCTGGATCCGCCGTACGATCCCGCGGAGGACGAGGAGAACGACGACGAGCGCTACGAGGAGCAGTGGCGCGAGGCCCTGCCCGCCCGCTCCCGACGTTCCTCCGCGCGCCGTTCCGAGACCTCCGGGGAGTACGACCCCGAGCAGGCGGAGGCCGAGGCGCTCTCCCGGCGCCGCGGCTCCCGCAGGCCCTCCGCACAGCCCGCGATGAACCGCACCATGGACGCGGTGGACGTCGCCGCGGCGGCCGCCGCCGCGCTCGACGGGGCCGTGCTCAACGGCATGCCGCCCTCGCTGATCGTCGCCGACCTCACCCAGGGCGTCTCCGTCGACCGTGAACGCCCGGCGCCGCCGGTCCCGGGCGCCCGGGAGAGCGAGCCCGCCGCCGGGGGAGGGAAGCAGGCGAAGTCCCCGGTGTCGTCGGGCAGCGTGCCCGACCTGACGAAGCCCGCGCCCGACCGGTCGCAGTCCGAACCGCTGCCGGCCCGCGCCGAGCAGCTCCAGCTGTCCGGCGACATCACCTACGCGCTGCCCTCGCTCGACCTGCTGGAACGCGGCGGGCCCGGCAAGACCCGCAGCGCCGCCAACGACGCGATCGTCGCGGCCCTGACGAACGTCTTCACCGAGTTCAAGGTCGACGCCGCGGTCACCGGCTTCACCCGGGGCCCGACGGTCACCCGCTACGAGGTGGAGCTCGGCCCCGCCGTGAAGGTCGAGCGGATCACCGCCCTCGCCAAGAACATCGCGTACGCCGTCGCCAGCCCGGACGTCCGGATCATCTCCCCGATCCCGGGGAAGTCGGCCGTGGGCATCGAGATCCCCAACAGCGACCGCGAGATGGTCAACCTCGGCGACGTGCTGCGCCTCGCCGACGCCGCCGAGGACGACCACCCGATGCTGGTCGCGCTCGGCAAGGACGTCGAGGGCGGCTATGTGATGGCCAACCTGGCGAAGATGCCGCACGTGCTGGTGGCCGGTGCCACCGGGTCCGGCAAGTCGTCCTGCATCAACTGTCTGATCACCTCGGTCATGGTGCGGGCGACCCCGGAGGACGTCCGCATGGTGCTGGTCGACCCCAAGCGCGTCGAGCTGACCGCGTACGAGGGTATCCCGCACCTGATCACGCCGATCATCACCAACCCCAAGCGGGCCGCCGAGGCCCTCCAATGGGTCGTGCGGGAGATGGACCTCCGGTACGACGACCTCGCCGCCTTCGGTTACCGGCACATCGACGACTTCAACCAGGCCGTGCGCGACGGCAAGGTCAAGCCTCCGGAGGGCAGCGAGCGCGAGCTCTCGCCCTACCCGTACCTGCTGGTGATCGTCGACGAGCTCGCCGACCTGATGATGGTCGCCCCCCGCGACGTGGAGGACGCCATCGTCCGCATCACCCAACTGGCCCGCGCCGCGGGGATCCATCTGGTGCTCGCCACCCAGCGGCCCTCGGTCGACGTCGTCACGGGTCTGATCAAGGCGAACGTGCCCTCGCGGCTCGCCTTCGCGACGTCGTCGCTGGCCGACAGCCGCGTCATCCTCGACCAGCCCGGCGCCGAGAAGCTCATCGGGAAGGGCGACGGGCTGTTCCTGCCGATGGGGGCCAACAAGCCCACCCGGATGCAGGGGGCCTTCGTCACCGAGGACGAGGTCGCTGCGGTCGTCCGGCACTGCAAGGATCAGATGGCGCCGGTCTTCCGCGAGGACGTGGTGGTCGGCACCGGCAAGAAGAAGGAGATCGACGAGGACATCGGCGACGACCTGGACCTGCTCTGCCAGGCCGCCGAGCTGGTGGTGTCCACCCAGTTCGGGTCCACCTCGATGCTCCAGCGCAAGCTGAGGGTCGGCTTCGCCAAGGCGGGCCGGCTCATGGACCTGATGGAGTCGCGGAACATCGTGGGCCCGAGCGAGGGTTCCAAGGCCCGCGACGTCCTGGTGAAACCCGACGAGCTGGACGGGGTGTTGGCGCTGATCCGCGGGGAACCCGCCTCGTAGGTGAAGTACGGGCAACCGTTTCGCCGGGTCGTACGTCAAGTTGAGGGAAGGGGCGGCAGGATGGTTCTCCCCGGGGCGGCCCGGCGCGTCGGACCGCGTTCGAGTCCGATGGCGTACAAAGTCCTTCCTCCCGGTTGCTCCACTCTTTCGTACCCCCCCTAGACTGAACATCCAGCAGGTGGCTCACGCTCGAAAGGCGCCCCCGTGTCCATCGGCAACTCTCCCGAAGACGACCGGCCTTCGATCGGTCGAGTGCTTCAGCAGGCTCGTATCGCCGCAGGTCTCACGGTCGAAGAAATCAGTACGTCCACGCGGGTGCGCATCCCCATCGTGCACGCGATCGAAGAGGACGACTTCTCCCGCTGCGGCGGCGACGTGTATGCGCGCGGCCACATCCGTGTGCTGGCACGCGCCGTCCACATCGATCCGGAACCACTGGTCGCGCAGTACGACGACGAGCACGGCGGCCGCCCGGCACCCACGTCAGCGGCCCCGCTGTTCGAGGCCGAGCGCATCCGGTCCGAGCCCCGCCGCCCCAACTGGACGGCCGCCATGGTGGCCGCGATCGTCGTCGTGGTCGGCTTCGTCGGCTTCACGGTCGTCAAGGGCGGCAACAACGACAGGCCCACGACCACGCAGGTCGCGGAGGGGGCGACCGCCAACACGGAGAGCCCCCGGCCCAAGACCGGCAAGTCCGCGGACCCCAAGCCGGAGACCTCCGACAGCGCCATCGCCGCGGCCCCCCGGGACAAGGTGACGGTGAAGCTCAGCGCCAGCCAGGGCAAGAGCTGGATCTCCGCCAAGGACCACAACGGGCGGCTGCTCTTCGACGGCCTGCTGCTCCAGGGCCAGTCCAAGACCTTCCAGGATCAGGAGCGGGTCGACCTCGTCCTCGGTGACGCCGGGTCCATCGAGCTCTACGTGAACGGCAAGAAGGTCGAGGACAAGTTCCAGCCGGGCCAGGTCGAGCGGCTCTCGTACACGAAGGGCGACCCGGCGGTCGGCTGACGTACGGCCCCGGACGGCTCCACGGAGGCGGCGGGTGCCCGGCGAGTGCGCCGGGCACCCGCCGCTTTCGTCACCGGACGTGACGAGGGAACGACGAGGGAACCCTGCGCGGCAGGGCGTGTGCCGGGACAAAGTAGTCTTGAGCCCATGCCCGAACGCCGTACCGTCGCCCTTGTCACTCTCGGCTGCGCCCGTAACGAGGTGGACTCGGAGGAGCTCGCAGGCCGCTTGGCAGCGGACGGCTGGGAGCTCGTCGAGGACGCCTCCGACGCGGACGTCGCCGTCGTCAACACCTGCGGATTCGTCGAGGCCGCCAAGAAGGACTCCGTCGACGCCCTGCTCGAAGCCAATGACCTCAAGGACCACGGCAGGACCCAGGCCGTGGTCGCCGTCGGCTGCATGGCCGAACGCTACGGAAAGGACCTCGCCGAGGCCCTGCCCGAGGCGGACGGCGTCCTCGGGTTCGACGACTACGCCGACATCTCCGACCGCCTCCAGACCATTCTGAGCGGCGGCATCCACGCATCGCACACCCCTCGTGACCGCCGCAAGCTCCTGCCGATCAGCCCGGCGGAGCGGCAGGACGCCGCTGTGGCCCTGCCCGGCCACGCGCAGACGGCCGCGCCCGCGCCGGTACCGGCGGACCTGCCCGAGGGCGTCGCACCCGTCTCCGGCCCGCGAGCGCCGCTGCGCCGGAGGCTGGGCGCCAGCCCCGTCGCCTCGGTGAAGCTCGCCTCCGGCTGCGACCGCCGCTGCTCCTTCTGCGCCATCCCGTCCTTCCGCGGCTCCTTTATCTCGCGGCGCCCGTCGGACGTCCTGGGGGAGACCCGCTGGCTGGCCGAGCAGGGTGTGAAGGAGGTCATGCTGGTCTCCGAGAACAACACTTCGTACGGCAAGGACCTCGGTGACATCCGGCTGCTGGAGACGCTCCTGCCGGAACTCGCCGAGGTGGACGGGATCGAACGGATCCGGGTCAGCTATCTGCAGCCTGCGGAGATGCGGCCGGGCCTCATCGACGTACTGACCTCCACCCCGAAGGTCGCCCCGTACTTCGACCTGTCCTTCCAGCACTCGGCCCCCGGCGTGCTGCGGGCGATGCGCCGCTTCGGTGACACCGACCGCTTCCTGGAACTCCTGGACACCATCCGCGGCAAGGCCCCGCAGGCCGGTGCCCGCTCCAACTTCATCGTCGGCTTCCCCGGCGAGACCGAGGCCGACCTGGCGGAGCTGGAACGCTTCCTCACCGGTGCCCGGCTCGACGCCATCGGCGTCTTCGGCTACTCGGACGAGGAGGGCACCGAGGCGGCCGGCTACGAGAACAAGCTGGACGCCGACGTCGTCGCGGAACGGCTCGCGCACATCTCCCGGCTGGCCGAGGAACTGACCTCGCAGCGGGCCGAGGAGCGCCTCGGCGAGACCCTCCAGGTGCTCGTCGAGTCCGTGGACGACGAGGACGGCGCGGTGGGGCGCGCGGCGCACCAGGCGCCCGAGACGGACGGCCAGGTGCTCCTCACGACACGCGAGGGCCTCGTGCCCGGCCGTATGGTCGAGGCAAAGGTCGTCGGTACCGAAGGAGTGGACCTGGTGGCCGAGTGTTCCGAGCTCGTGGAGGCGGCCAGATGACGGAAGTCCCGGCATCCGCGGCAGGCGGCTCCGGCGCGAAGCCGGTCCGCGGCGGCAAGCTGGGTTCCGCGGCCGTCAACCAGGCCAGTCTGTGGAACATCGCCAATCTGCTCACCATGCTCCGGCTGGTGCTGGTGCCCGGCTTCGTGCTGTTGCTGCTGCACAACGGCGGCTACGACCCGGCCTGGCGGTCGTTCGCCTGGGCGGCGTTCGCCATCGCCATGATCACCGACCTGTTCGACGGCCACCTCGCACGCACGTACAACCTGGTAACCGATTTCGGGAAGATCGCCGACCCGATCGCGGACAAGGCGATCATGGGCTCGGCGCTGATCTGCCTGTCGTATCTGGGCGACCTTCCCTGGTGGGTCACGGGCGTGATCCTCTTCCGCGAGATAGGCATCACGCTGCTGCGGTTCTGGGTGATCCGGCACGGGGTGATTCCGGCCAGTCGCGGCGGGAAGATGAAGACGCTGGCCCAGGGCGTGGCGGTCGGCATGTACGTGCTGGCGCTGACGGGCCCGCTCGCCACCCTGCGCTTCTGGGTGATGGCGCTGGCCGTCGCGCTGACGGTCGCCACCGGGCTCGACTACGTACGGCAGGCCGTCGTGCTGCGGCGCAGGGGGCTCGCGTCCGAACGGGCCGCTGCCGCGGCTTCGAGCCGTCCGGCCGGGGTGTCCGGGACTTCGGGGGAGTCGGGCGACCGCGGTTCCGCGGGAGCGGAGCGGTGACGGCCGCGGCCCGGGCCCTGGAACTGCTCGCGCAGCGCGGCGAGACGCTCGCCGTCGCCGAGTCCCTGACCGGTGGTCTGGTCGCGGCGGAGCTGACGTCCGTACCGGGCGCCTCGCGTTCCTTCCGGGGATCCGTGACGGCCTACGCGACGCCCCTGAAGCGGGAACTGCTCGGTGTGGACGGTGCCCTCCTGGCGGAGCGTGGCGCGGTCGACGCGGACGTGGCGCGGCAGATGGCGACAGGTGTGCGGCGCGTTCTCGGTGCAGACTGGGGAGTGGCGACCACCGGCGTCGCGGGCCCCGACCCGCAGGACGAAAAGCCCGTCGGCACGGTCTTCGTCGCGGTGTCCGGGCCGGACGGTGCGGAGAATGTGGCCGCGCTGCGGTTGAACGGCAGCCGTGCGGACATCCGTAGAGAGAGCGTACGGATCGTTCTCACACTGCTTTCCGACAAACTCGGCAAGAATGCAGGCGCACAGGATACGGAACAGAACGGGGGGAATTGATGTTTGCAGCCCTGAGTGAACACGACATCGCTCCCCGCACGGCCGCGGCGCAAGGCGGTACGGTGGGGCGTGAAGGATGCGGCTACGCGGTCCGAGGAGGGAGCCACCGATGATTCTGCTCCGTCGCCTGCTTGGTGACGTGCTGCGTCGGCAGCGCCAGCGCCAAGGCCGTACTCTGCGCGAAGTCTCCTCGTCCGCCCGAGTCTCGCTCGGCTATCTCTCCGAGGTGGAGCGGGGGCAGAAGGAGGCGTCCTCCGAACTGCTCTCCGCCATTTGCGACGCGCTTGACGTACGGATGTCCGAGCTCATGCGTGAAGTGAGCGATGAGCTGTCGCTGGCCGAACTGGCCGAGTCGGCAGCAGCCAGCGATCCGGTGCCCGTGCCGGTGCGTCCGGTGCTCAACTCCGTCTCCGTGACGTCGGTGGCGGGTGTGCCGACGGGGCGGGTGACCATCAAGGCGCCCACGGAAGCGGTGGATGTCGTCGCCGCCTGACCGCGCGGTCCGGTGTACAGGGGAAGCCCTGGTCCCTCATGGGGCCGGGGCTTTCGTGCGTCTGCCTGCGGCTTCCGTGTGTCTGTCCGTGTCGTCCATGCCTTCCACATCTTCCGTGCGTCTGCCTGACCGCGGTGGTCCCGGGACGGTTCGGTCCGGGCGTCGTTGGCCCGGGCGTCTGAGGTCTGAAACCTTTGCTCTCTTCCTTCATGAATGACCCGTTTCTGTCTGTATGTGCAATCGTGGGTGATGTTGTGCATGAAGTTGCGCGTGATGTCGAACGGAACAGAAGCAGATCGGAGATGCGCATGTCCGTGGTGAAAAGCCCGCTTTCCGAGTCCGACCTCCAGGTCGTGGGGGACGCGTTGCAGGGCGCCCTCGTGGACCTGATCGATCTTTCTCTGGTGGCCAAGCAGGTGCACTGGAACGTGGTCGGGCCGCGATTCCGGTCCGTGCATCTCCAGCTCGACGAGGTCGTCGACACCGCCCGTCGGCACTCCGACTCGGTCGCGGAACGCGCCTCCGCCCTCGGAGTCAATCCGGACGGGCGGTCGGGGACGATCGCGAGGACCACGGCCATCGCGTCCGTGCCCGAGGGCTGGGTCACGGACGGGCATGCGGTGGAGGCCCTGGTGAGTGCTCTCGGTGTGGTGATCGGGCGCATGCGGGAGCGGATCGAGAAGACCGGCGGCCCCGACCCGGTCAGCCAGGACCTGCTCATCGGTCTGACCGGCGACCTCGAGAAGCACGCGTGGATGTTCCAGGCGGCGAACGCCTGACGTGCGTCTGTTGTGGTGCGGATGCGCGATGCGAAGAGCTCCGTGCGCGTGCGTGAGGCGAGCGCCTGACGTAGCCGGCTGACGCGGTGATCGACGCGGACGGCCGGCCCCTTCGGGGCGACGGCGTTGCGTCAGTCCTCTGCGGCGAACCTCCGTGCCAAGCCCAGCCATGCCTGCCGAGCCGCCTCCGAGCCCCCGCCGAAGCCTGTCCGGGATGGTGGGGGCTCTCTGCCTTGCCCTGATGTCTCCGCGGGCGTGTGGAACGGCTGGGGCGCGTGAACGGCCGGGGCGCTGCTCCGGGGGCGGCGGAAACACCGCTCCCGGAGTCATTCGGTGGCCCCACCGGGCGCCGCCGCTCCCGGTGGGGCGCTTCGGGTGGGGCCTGCCGTCGCTCTGGATGCGGTCGGGGCTTCGGCGCGCCAGACTTCGGGGAGAGGGCGTCGGGCGGTGAGGGCGCCCCCGGACCGTTTTTTGGCCCGTCGCGTCGCACGCCAGGCGCGACCTGCCGGACAGGAGCATGGTTGGCGCGGCCGGGACCGGTACCGGAGGGGCCTCCGGCCGGGCGGCCCACGTACACGAATCCGCACAGCACGCTCGGGGAACTCCAGGCGAGAGCGCACAACGCGCTACGGCCCGCAGACCGCGCGCCGGTGGCGCTTCGGTGCGCCCTCGCGCCGGGCGAGCGCGCCGAACTAGGTTCGGCCGGAGGAGGCAGCTATGGTGCGGCGACGGGTGCCGGCGCTCGTTCTCGGCGGGGCGTGGTGGTGGGCCGTGCTGCGGCTCGCGCTGGAACCGGCTCATGCGGGGCTCGTCGAGGGCGCGGTGGTGGCGGGCGGATGGGGACTGAGTCTGTTGCCCGTGCACGCGGCCGCGACGACGGGGCGGGTGGGGGCGAGTACGCCGGAAGGGTGTACGAGTGCGGACGCCGCCGATGGGAGCGGGGGCACGGCATGGTCGTCCCGGATCCGGGCGTGGTGCGTGGGTGGAGCGAGCGGGATGGCGGCGTGGTGTCCGGACGGGTGGTGCCGTGTCCGGGCGCGCTGGGTGAGCTGGTGGTCCGGGACCGGGCGGCCGTGTGTGGTTCGGCGGCGGGCCGTCGCGGCACGGTGTGCGAGGCGGTGGTCGTGTGCCGGGACACGTCGAGTCGGGCACTGGTCGCGTGCAGGTCTGCGCCGCCTGGTCCGGGTCCGGCGGATTACCAGGGCATGGTCGCGCCGCCGTTCGGGCGAAGGATCTGGCCGGTCATGAAGGACGACGCATCGGATGCGAGGTGGAGCACGGTGTGGGCGACGTCCTCGGGCTCTCCGACCCGGCCCAGCGGTGACATCCTCGCCATCGTGATCTCGGCCCGGTGCTGCCGTTCCGCGTCGTGGCGGGCGGTCATGGGAGTACGGATCCAGCCCGGGGCGACGGCGTTGACGCGGATGGAGTGGGGTCCCAGCTCGGTCGCGAGGGTCCTCGTCAGCTGGACGACCGCCGCTTTGGCCACGCTGTAGCACAGCAGTCCGGGGCTTGCGGCGTCGACCGCTCCCGAGGCCATCGTGACCAGCGAACCGGGGGCGCCGCGCGCGATCATGCCCCGGGCCACTTCCTGGCAGGCGTAGAGGACGCCCTTGAAGTTGACCGCGAGGACGCGGTCGAGATCGTCGTCCGAGGTCTCCAGAACGCTGCTGGTGTGCATGATCCCGGCCACCGCGGCCAGGATGTCGAGGCCGCCCGCGGCGGTCACTGCCGCCCTGACCGCGTCGCGATCGGTGACATCGAGCAGGTGGACATGGCAGGACCCGCCCGCTTCGGTGACCAGGTTCCGGGTCTCCGACAGCCCGTTCTCGTCACGGTCCGCGCAGTGCACGATGGCGCCCGCCGACGCGAGCAGGACGGCACTCGCCCTGCCGATGCCGCTCGCCGCTCCGGTGACGAACGCGGAGCGGCCCGTGAGGTCGTACCCGGCGAAGCTCATGCAGCGGACGTTACGACTGAATCTGACGTACCGTCAACTCTCTTGGTTAGTACGTGGATTGCGCGAGGGGAAATGCCCTCCGGGAGGGGTGCCGTTCGGTGCGCGCGAGCGGGAGCCCGGTCGGCGGAGCGCCACGCGGGGAGGAGCGGCTGCGGTGTGGGAGGAAGGCTGGGCATGTGGGGAGTCAGGCCGTGGGGCCCGCCTGGCAGTGCGGGCACCAGTAGGTGGGGCGGGCGCCCTGCTCGGCCATGCGGATCGGTGTGCCGCAGCGCAGACAGGGGCGGTTGGTCCTGCCGTAGACCCAGAGCCGTACCTTCGAGCCGTGGGGGCGGGCCACGACTCCTGTGCGTGTGCTCGTGGTCGTCGTGGTCGTCGTGCGTACGGGGCGGTCGCGGTTGGCTTCGAGGAGTTGCTTGGCCGTGGTGACGAGGCGCGAGGCGGTGGCGGCGGGCAGTTCGCCGATGGGCAGCCACGGGGTGGCGCTGGCGAGGAAGCAGAGCTCGGCCTTGTAGACGTTGCCGATTCCCGCCAGGTTGCGCTGGTCCAGCAGGGCCTCGCCGAGCGGGCGGGACGAGTCGGTCAGCAGATTGCGCAGGGCGGTGTCGGGATCCCAGTCGGGGCCCAGGAGGTCGGGGCCGAGGTGACCGACCGCTCGCTCCTCCTCCCTGGTGCGGAGGAGTTCCAGGACCGGCAGCCGATAGCCGACGGCCGTGTGGTCCGCGTTGGCGAGCACCCCACGGATCTGGTGGGCGGGCCCGCCGCGCCAGCGCTCGCCCGGTGCGTAGACCTGCCAGGAACCGTCCATCCGCAGATGACTGTGGAGGGTGAGGCCGCCCTCGATGCGGGTGAGGAGGTGCTTGCCGCGCGAGATGACGTCCAGCACCGTCCGGCCGGTGAGGTCGGCGGTGGCGAACCGGGGGACGCGCAGGTCGGAGCGGGTGAGGACCCGGTCGGCGAGGGCGGCGTGCAGACGCCGTGCGGTCTGCAGGACGGTGTCTCCTTCGGGCATGTCTCCATGGTGCGGCCCGCGGGCGCGCCCGGCTCGGTCCGGACCGAGCCGGGCGGGAGTTCCGGTCGGTGCACGGGCCGCGACGGCGTGGTGCCGCGTATGGAGTGAGGGGCGGCACGGTGCACGGCGCGATGGCTGGGGGCGAGGGGCGGGGGCAGTGAGGGCGTGGGCAGGATGTCAGGCACGGAGGCGGAGCCCCCTGGGGGTGGCCAGGAATCCGGCCGCCTCCAGGACGCGGCCGAGCGGGGACGTCAGCGACGAGGCGCCGTTGGTGCGCTCCACCGTGACCGTGCCGAGCGCCCCCGCGCGGGCGGCTTCCGCCAGCGCATCCGCTGCCGCGACGAGTACCGGATCCTCCGGATCGGTGGGCCAGGCCAGCAGCGACTTGCCGCCACGCTCCATGTACATCGCCAGTTCGCCGTCGACCAGCACCACCAGGGAACCCGCCTTGCGGCCCGGCTTGTGTCCGGCCCCGTCCGGCGACTCCGGCCACGGCAGGGCCGCGCCGTACGCGTTGGCCGGGTCCGCCGCGGCGAGCACCACGGCGTGGGGTGTCACGCCGGGCTCGGCCCGGTCGCGCGCGGTGGACACCGTGCGCAGCCGGTCGACCGCGCCGTCCATTGCGAACTGGGCCGCCCCCAGTCCTTCGACCACATAGCCGCGCCGGGCCTGCCCGTTGTCCTCGAACGCGGAGAGCACGCGGTACGCGGCGGAGAACCCGCCCTCGACCCCCTCGGCCTGCACGGCCCCGCGGGTCACCACGCCGTGGCGGTCGAGGAGCGTGCGGGCCAGGGCGTGAGCGCGGTGGGTGGGGTCGGGCTCGGCGGCGGGCAGCAGGGACCAGCGGCCCGAGACCGTGGGTGGTCCGGTGCGGGAAACGGGGCGGGCAGCGGCCGTGAGTGAGCCGTAACGCCCGCGCGGGACGTTCCGTCTTGCACGGTGGGCGGTCGATCCCGCCGTGCGGCCGGAGCCGAGGAGCGAGCGCAGCGGGGCGAGCGTGTCGTTGGTGAGCCGGCCCGACCAGGCCAGGTCCCAGACGGCGTCGGCCAGTTGCGGATCGGTGCAGTCCGGATGGGTGGTGGCGCGGACCTGGTCGGCGATCTGCCGGAAGAACAGGCCGTACCCGCCGCTCAGCGCCGTCAGAACCGATTCGTGCAGCGCGGTGAGTTCGAGAGGATGCGCCGGCGGGAGGAGCAGGGGTGCGCTGTCGGCGAGGTAGAGCGACAGCCAGCCGTCCTTGCCGGGCAGTGCCCCCGCGCCGGCCCAGAGGACCTCGCCGGTGGTCGTCAGCTCGTCCAGCAGCGCCGGGGTGTAGCCGCTCACCCGGCTCGGGAGGATCAGTTTCTCCAGGGCTGACGCCGGAACGGGCGCACCCTGCAACTGCTCGACGGCGCGGACCAGTCCGTCGATCCCGCGCAGGCTGTTGTCGCCCAGGTGCTGCCATAGCGGAAGGAAACCGGCGAGCGCGGCGGGCGGGACGGGTTCCAATTCGTGGCGGAGCGCGGCGAGCGAGCGTCGGCGCAATCGGCGCAGAACGGTGGCGTCACACCACTCCTGGCCGATTCCGGCGGGGTGGAACTCGCCCTGGACGATCCGGCCGGTGGCGGCCAGCCGCTGGAGGGCGCCGTCCGTGACGGCGGCGCCGAGACCGAGGCGGGCGGCTGCCCCGGCGGAGGTGAACGGGCCGCGCGTACGGGCGTATCGGGCGAGGAGGTCGCCGAGGGGATCCTTGACCGGCTCGGTGAACGCCTCCGGGACGCCGACCGGAAGGGCGGTGCCCAGGGCGTCGCGCAGGCGTCCGGCGTCCTCGATCGCCGCCCAGTGGTCCGCTCCGCCGATCCTGACCCGGATGGCCCGGCGCGCGGCCGACAGCTCCGCGGCCCACCCCGGCCCGGCACCCCGCTCGGTCAACTCGGCGTCGGTGAGCGGCCCGAGGACGCGGAGGGCGTCGGCGACCCCTTCGACATCCTTGACCCGGCGGTCGTCGGACAGCCACTGGAGCTCCCGCTCCAGCTCGGTCAGGACGTCCGCGTCGAGCAACTCGCGCAGCTCCGCCTGGCCGAGGAGCTCCGCCAGCAGATGGGAGTCGAGGGAGAGGGCCGCGGCCCGCCGTTCGGCGAGCGGCGAGTCGCCCTCGTACAGGAACTGGGCGACGTAACCGAACAGGAGCGAGCGGGCGAACGGAGAGGGCTCCGGCGTGGTCACCTCGACCAGCCGGACCCGGCGTGCTTCGAGGTCGCCCATCAGTTCCGTCAGCCCCGGAACGTCGAAGACGTCCTGGAGGCATTCGCGGACCGCTTCCAGGACGATCGGGAACGAGCCGAACTCCGAGGCGACCTGGAGCAGTTGTGCGGCACGCTGGCGCTGTTGCCAGAGCGGGGTGCGCTTGCCGGGGCTACGGCGAGGCAGCAGCAGGGCACGGGCCGCGCACTCGCGGAACCGCGACGCGAAGAGGGCCGAACCGCCGACCTGGTCCGTGACGATCTGGCCGATCTCGCCCTGATCGAACGTCACATCACCGGCTCCGACGGGTGGTTGCTCGCTGTCGTACGACAGGCCTGGCAACGGGGACGGGGACGGGGAGCCGGACGGGTCCTGGGCGGTGTCGAGGCCGAGGAGGTCCAGACCCATCAGATCGGCGTCGGGCAGCCGCAGCACGATGCCGTCATCGGCATGCATCACCTGGGCGTCCATGCCGTACCGCTCGGCGAGGCGGGCGCCCAGCGCCAGCGCCCACGGGGCATGCACCTGCGCGCCGAACGGGGAGTGGACGACGACCCGCCAGTCGCCCAGCTCGTCGCGGAACCGCTCGACGAGGATGGTCCGGTCGTCGGGGACGTGACCACAGGCGCGACGCTGTTCCTCGATGTACGACAGGGTGTTGTCCGCGGCCCAGGCGTCGAGCCCGGCGGCGAGCAGGCGCAGCCGGGCGTCCTTGGGCGGCATCCCGCCGATCTCCCGGAGGAACGCGCCCAGCGCCCGTCCCAGCTCCAGCGGGCGGCCCAGCTGGTCGCCCTTCCAGAACGGCAGCCTGCCGGGAACCCCGGGGGCGGGCGACACGAGGACCCGGTCGCGGGTGATGTCCTCGATCCGCCAGGAGGTGGTGCCCAGCGTGAAGACGTCGCCGACCCGGGACTCGTACACCATCTCCTCGTCCAGCTCACCGACCCGGCCACCGCCCTTCTTGGGGTCGGCCCCCGCGAGGAAGACCCCGAACAGCCCGCGGTCGGGAATGGTCCCCCCGGAGGTCACGGCCAGCCGCTGGGCACCCGGGCGGCCCGTGACCGTACCGGCGATCCGGTCCCAGACCACACGGGGACGCAGCTCGGCGAAGGCGTCGGACGGATAGCGGCCGGCGAGCATGTCCAGCACCGCCGTGAAGGCCGACTCCGGCAGCGAGGCGAAGGGCGCGGCACGGCGGATCACGGCCAGCAGGTCGTCCACCTGCCAGCTGTCCAGCGAGACCATCGCGACGAGCTGCTGGGCCAGCACGTCCAGGGGGTTGGAGGGGATCCGGAGTGCCTCGATGGCGCCCTCGCGCATCCGCTCGGTGACCACGGCCGCCTGCACCAGATCGCCCCGGTACTTGGGGAAGACCACCCCGGTGGAGACCGCGCCGACCTGATGTCCGGCCCGGCCGACGCGCTGCAGCCCGGAGGCGACCGACGGCGGCGACTCCACCTGGATCACCAGGTCGACCGCCCCCATGTCGATGCCCAGCTCCAGACTGGAGGTGGCGACCACGGCCGGCAGCCGTCCCGCCTTGAGGTCTTCCTCGACCTGGGCGCGCTGTTCCTTGGAGACCGAACCGTGGTGGGCGCGGGCCAGCAGCGCGGGAGCACCCTTCGCCGCGCCGGACTGGGCCATGATCTCGGCGGGGGAGTGCGCCTCCGGCAGCCGCCGTACGGAACCGCCCTCCCCGGGCGGGGCGCCGGGGGCCACGAGGACGGTGCCGGTGGCCCGCTCGTACGCGATCTCGTTGAGCCGGTTGCACAGGCGTTCCGCCAGACGGCGGGAGTTGGCGAAGACGATCGTGGACCGGTGTTCCTGGACGAGATCGACGATGCGTTCCTCGACATGGGGCCAGATCGACGGCTTGTCCGCCCGAGCCGCCCCGTCCGCGTCGGACACGGGGGAGCCGCCGAGCTCGCCCAGGTCCTCGACCGGAACGACCACCGACAGATCGAACCGCTTGGCGGAGGGCGGCTGGACGATCTCGACCCTCCGCCCGGGCGAGAGGAAACGCGCCACCTCGTCGACCGGCCGGACCGTGGCCGACAGGCCGATCCGCCGCGCGGGCGCGGGCAGCAGTTCGTCGAGCCGCTCCAGGGAGAGAGCGAGATGGGCGCCCCGCTTCGTGCCCGCCACGGCGTGCACCTCGTCGAGGATGACCGTCTCGACACCTGAGAGCGCCTCGCGGGCCGACGACGTCAGCATCAGGAACAGCGATTCCGGCGTGGTGATCAGGATGTCCGGCGGTCGGGTCGCCATGGAGCGGCGCTCGGCGGGCGGGGTGTCGCCCGAGCGGATGCCCACCCGGACCTCGGGCTCGGGCAGCCCGAGCCGCACCGACTCCTGGCGGATGCCGGTCAGCGGTGAGCGCAGATTGCGCTCGACGTCGACCGCGAGGGCCTTCAGGGGGGACACGTAGAGCACACGGCAGCGCTTCTTCGCGTCGGCCGGCGGCGGGACGGACGCCAGCCCGTCCAGGGCGGCGAGGAACGCCGCCAGGGTCTTGCCGGAGCCGGTCGGCGCGACGACCAGCACGTCCGACCCCTCGGCGATCGCGCGCCAGGCGCCCTCCTGCGCGGCTGTGGGCGCGCTGAAGGCTCCCGTGAACCAGCCGCGGGTCGCGGGGGAGAACGAATCGAGCACGGAACCGGCCATGTCCCCCATCGTGCACCCCACCACTGACAACGGGCCGTGACGGCCGTGGCCGACCGTGCCCGGCAGCCCGCGACCGTTCCGGGCACCGGACGGTCGACCGCCGACGACCACGCCGCCACCTGCGAGAATTCGTCCATGGGTGAGATACCGGAGCCGGGAGCGGGGGAGTGGGCGAGGCACTGGCAGTACGCGGAGCTGCCCGACCTCGATCTGCTGCGCGCCCGGTACGTGCGCCATGCCTTTCCGCGACACAGCCACGAGGGCTACGTCTTCGGCACCATCACCCACGGAGTGGAGGACGTGGGGCTGCCGGGCGGCACCGTACACGCGGGTCCCGGCGTCGTCGTCATGATCAACCCGGAGGTGCCGCACACCGCCCGGGCGGGTGTCCCGGAGGGCTGGGTGTACGCCACGCTGTACCCGTCCGCGCAGGTGATCAACGACATCGCGGCCGAGAGGACGAGTCTGCGCGGCACCGTCGGCTTCACCGAGACAGGCGTCGTGGATCCGTACGCGGCCCGGCTGATCGGCGAGGTGCACCGCGCGGCCGAGGAGGGCAACGCGCTCGCCGCGGACACCGTGCTGCGCGTCATGGTCGCGCGGCTGCTCGGCCGGCACGGCGGCGTGCTGCCGACGCGCGCGCCCCGCTCGGCCGGTGCGCTTCACGCGACGCGTGCCCGGGCCGTGCTGGAGGACCGGATGATCCGCCCGCCCACGCTGGACGCGCTGGCCGCGGAACTCGGCACCGGTCCGTTCGCGCTGCTGAGGGCCTTCAAGAAGCAGTACGGGATGCCGCCCCACGCCTGGCTCACCGATGCCCGGGTGCGGGCCGCGCGCCGGTTGCTGGACGCGGGGCGACCGCCCGCGGAGGTGGCCGCCGAGGTGGGCTTCACCGATCAGCCGCACCTCAACCGTCATTTCACCCGGATCGTGGGAGTGCCCCCGGGCGCGTACCAGCGCGAACGTGCAGGAACGTACAAGACCGGTCCCGATCCGGGCACGTAGCGTTCCGGACGTGGCAGAACAGATAGCACTCCCAGAAGGCCACGGCGAAGCGGCCGGGACGAGCACCCATGCGCCCGATCCGAGGGCGCGCACGACCGGGTCGGAGACGGATGCCGTTGGCATGAGGGCGGATGCGGCCGGTCCGGAGGCGGACCCGGTCGGTCCGAGCCCGGATGTGACCGGTTCGAGGTCGAATGCGGCCGGTTCGTCGACGGACGTGACCGGACCGAAGCCGGACGCGGCCGTCGTACGTGACGCGCTCGGTGTCGGGACGGCGGTCGGGCTCTCCGGTTTCGCCTTCGGCGTGACCGCGGCCGGTTCCGGGCTGAGCCTGCTGCAGACCTGCGCGCTCAGTCTCGCCGTCTTCACCGGCGCCTCGCAGTTCGCCCTCGTGGGAGCCCTCGCGGCGGGAGGCAATCCGTACACCGCGGCCGCCGGAGCCTTCTTCCTCGGCGTACGCAACTCGTTCTACGGCCTGCGGTTGTCGCAGCTCCTCGCGCTCCCGCGTGCGTTGCGGCCCTTCGCCGCCCAGTGGGTCATCGACGAGACGACCGCCGTGACCCTGTCGCAGCCCACCCGGCGGGCCGCGAGGATCGGCTTCGCCGTCACCGGGCTCAGCCTCTACGTGCTGTGGAACCTGACGACACTGCTGGGCGCCCTCGGCGCCGAGGCACTGGGAGACACCGATGCCTGGGGGCTGGACGCGGCATCACCGGCGGTCTTCCTCGCCCTTCTCGCGCCGATGCTGAAGAGCACGACGGAGCGCGTCACCGCCGCGCTCGCGGTCCTGCTCGCGCTCGGGCTGCTGCCCGTACTGCCCGCAGGCGTCCCCGTCCTGCTGTCCGCGCTCGCCGCACCCGTGGTCCTCTTCCTGCGCGGACGCGGGAAGGGAGGGCCCTCCCAGGGACGCGGCAAGGGCACGACCCGGGGTACGGCCATGACGGAGGCGAGCCGGTGAACGTCTGGATCGCCATCGCGCTGACCGCCGTCGGCTGCTACCTCGCCAAACTGCTCGGCCTGCTGGTGCCCGCAGGGGTGCTGGAACGCCCGCTCACCCGGCGGCTCGCCGCACTCCTGCCCGTGGCGCTCCTGGCCGCCCTCACCGCACAGCAGACGTTCGGCGACGGCCGGGGCCTGACCCTGGACGCCAGGGGCGCGGGGCTCGCGGCAGCGGCGCTCGCCCTGGCGCTGCGCGCTCCCTTTCTCGTGGTGGTGGGCACCGCCGTGGCCGTCACGGCGCTGGTACGCGCCCTCGCCCCGGCACTCGGGTGACAGCCGCGCGGGCGACGACCCGACCGACGGGCCACTCGTGAGCGACGGACGGGCCGGAGCGACGGTCGGGTCATGAGCGATGGCTGGGACATGCGCGACGGTCGAACCACGAGTGACGGGTGGGCCATGAGCGGTGGTCGGGGTGCGCCGGGCCGCGTGGCGTCCCGCGTGGCGTCCTGCGTGGGGTGCACCGCGGCGACACCCGGGCGTTCTCAGCCGATGTCGCGCCCGTGGGCCCGCAGGGTCAGGAGTGCCTTGAGGGTCACGAGGGGCCGCCCCTCCAGGGCCGTCCCCGGGGCCCACCGGCGCCAGTTCACCGGCCAACCGCCGTCCGTCTGCTGCTCGGCCGCGAGATGGTCGAGCGAGCGTTCCAGCTCCTCGTCGGTGAACCAGGCCCGCGCCAGCGAATCGGGCGTCCGGGCGTAGTCGTACGGGAAGTGCTGCTCGCCCGGCGCGTACCCGGCCGCCACCGGGTAGTCCGCACGCCGCTCCGGATTCAGCACGACGAGCCGCTGTTCCCGCACCAGCCGCCCCAGCCGGTCGGCCGCCGCCTCGGCACGGGCCCGGTCCGGAGCGCCGTCCAGGAAGGCGAGCGCCGCCTCGATCTCGTACGGATGCGACCGGTCCAGGGCCTCGACCGCCGACCAGCAGAAATCGGTGGCCCGGAACAGCCAGGCGTGCCACACCGCGTTGCGGTGCAGGAGCCCGACCACGGGGCCGGTGGCCAGCAGCTCCGCGGGCGGATCGTCGACGATCGGGATGAACGGCGCGGCCGGGTAGCCGCGCTGTGTCGGCAGCAGGGCGGGCAACGCCCCCTCCTTGGTCGACACATCGGTCAGGAAACGGCAGATCCGTTCCACCCGTGGCCCGCCGCAGCGGCCGACCGAGTCGAGGACGTTGAGGGCGTGCGCGATGTGCAGCGGCTGACTGACGGGTCCGCGCAGATCCGGTTCGAGCGCGTGCCCGTATCCGCCGTCCTCGTTCAGGTAGGCGGTGAGCGCGGTCTCCACGGCGTCGGCGCTTCCTCCCAGGAAGTGATGGGCGAACCGCCGCTGTTCCAGGACACGGGCCGTGAGCCAGATGAACTGCTCGGCACGGTTGAGGGGACTTGTTCCGGTTCCAGCCATGGACCGACCGTAGGGCGGTAAGCGCTCTCGGCAAGCCGTAGCGGTCGGGCTGCACCCTCAGGAGCGGGATACTGAGGTCATGCGGTTGACGATTTTCTGGGAACGGATGGCGGACCACTTCGGCGCGGGGTACGCCGACTCCTTCGCACGCGATCATGTGATGTCCGAACTCGACGGGCAGACGGTGCACCAGGCGCTGGCCGCCGGCTGGGAGGCGAAGGACGTCTGGCGAGGGGTCTGCGCGGCGGTCGGCATCCCCGCCGACAAGCGCTGATTCCTCCCCATCAGGCGCCGGACCTGTGGCCGTTGCGCGGGGCGGACCGCCGTTTGTCACCGTGGTGGGTGAGACTGGAGCGGTGCCATCTGCAGACGAGACAGCCCAGACAACCCAGACAGTCGCCACAGGCCCGACGGCTCAGCCCCAGGCGGCGCCCCACACCCGGACCGCTCCGTCGGACCCGTCGGTGGCGTCGGCCGGCCACCGACCGACGACCCGTATGCCTGTGTGGCTGCCGCGCGCCATGGTGCTCGCCCTGGCGCTCTACGCCTGCTTCCGGCTCGGCAGCTGGGCGTTCGACCAACTCGTCGGGCTGCTGATCAACGTACTGATCGCGTTCTTCCTGGCGCTCGCCATCGAGCCCGCGGTGAGTCGCATGTCCGCACGTGGAATGCGCCGCGGCGTCGCCACCTTCCTGGTCTTCCTCGCCGTGCTGATAGCCTCCACCGGCTTCGTCGTGCTGCTCGGCTCGATGCTCGCCGGCCAGATCGTCGACATGGTCGAGGAGTTCCCGAAGTACCTGGACTCGGTGATCAACTGGGTCAACCAGAACTTCCACACCGAGCTGTCCCGGGTCGAGGTCCAGGACAGCCTGCTGCACTCCGACTGGTTGCAGAAGTACGTCCAGAACAGCGCGAGCGGAGTGCTCGACGTCTCCACCACCGTGCTCGGCGGGCTCTTCCGCCTCCTGACGGTCTTCCTGTTCTCGTTCTACTTCGCCGCCGACGGCCCCAGGCTGCGGCGCGCCCTGTGCTCGGTCCTGCCGCCCGCCAGACAGGCGGAGGTCCTGCGGGCCTGGGAGATCGCGGTCGACAAGACGGGCGGTTACCTCTACTCGCGCGGCCTGATGGCACTCGTCTCCGGAATCGCGCACTACATCGTGCTGGTGATCCTCGGCGTTCCCTACGCGCCGGCGCTCGCCATCTGGGTCGGCCTGGTCTCCCAGTTCATACCCACGATCGGCACCTATCTGGCGGGAGCCCTGCCGATGCTGATCGCGTTCACCGTGGACCCCTGGTACGCGGTGTGGGTGCTCGGCTTCGTCGTGGTCTACCAGCAGTTCGAGAACTACGGCCTGCAGCCCAAGCTCACCTCCAAGACCGTCGACATTCATCCGGCCGTCGCGTTCGGATCGGTCATCGCGGGTACCGCGCTGATGGGCGCTGTGGGCGCGTTGATCGCGATCCCGGCCGTCGCCACCCTCCAGGCGTTCCTCGGCGCGTATGTGAAGCGGTACGACGTGACGGACGACCCCCGGGTGCACGGCTCCCGTCGGCGACGCGGTGAGGCGCCGTTCACCCGGCTGCGCCGCTTCTGGCGGACGGACGAGAACGACACGGGCCACGACGCCCGGGCCGGTGCCGGGGAGGCGGAGAGTCCGGAGGGCGCCTGACCGGGGAAGGGGGCGCCGGGAGGCCCGGAAGTGCCCCGGGGTGCGTGACGGCGCGGCCGCGCGGGCGCCCGGCGGTCCCGGCCGGGCACGTTGCCGCTGCGCGGACCGATCACGCCTTCCCGGCTGCGCGAGCCTCCGGGCCGGAGCCGGAGACCGGCACCCGGATCACCGGAGGTCACGGACGTCGTGTCAGGAAGACGAACTCGCGTCCTGGCCGGTGGGGGCATCGCGAACGTCCGCGATCGGCCCTCGACGGCAGGGGACGGGGCACGACGACAGAGGTCGTCACAGGAGGTGGCCCGGTCCGGCGCGGTGCGCTTGACACTGAAATCGAACATCCATTCTTATGGGATTCCGGCCGCGTTTTCCCGGGCCCGACCGTGGAGTTATCCACAGGCCGGGAGGACGTCGAGGCCCATTGTCAGTGGCAGGGGTTAGCGTCTTTGACGTGAAGCGATCGACACAAGCAAATCGGGTGGAACCCATGGCAGGAACCGACCGCGAGAAGGCGCTGGACGCCGCGCTCGCACAGATTGAACGGCAATTCGGCAAGGGCGCGGTCATGCGCCTCGGCGAGCGGCCGAACGAGCCCGTCGAGGTGATCCCCACCGGGTCCACTGCTCTCGACGTGGCCCTTGGCGTCGGTGGTCTGCCGCGCGGCCGTGTGGTGGAGGTGTACGGGCCGGAGTCCTCCGGCAAGACGACGCTGACACTGCACGCCGTGGCGAACGCGCAGAAGCAGGGCGGCTCGGTGGCCTTCATCGACGCGGAGCACGCCCTCGACCCCGAGTACGCGAAGAAGCTCGGCGTCGACATCGACAACCTCATCCTGTCCCAGCCGGACAACGGTGAGCAGGCCCTCGAGATCGTGGACATGCTGGTCCGCTCCGGCGCTCTCGACCTGATCGTCATCGACTCCGTCGCCGCGCTCGTGCCACGCGCCGAGATCGAGGGCGAGATGGGCGACTCGCACGTGGGTCTCCAGGCCCGCCTGATGAGCCAGGCGCTCCGCAAGATCACCAGCGCGCTCAACCAGTCCAAGACCACGGCGATCTTCATCAACCAGCTGCGCGAGAAGATCGGTGTGATGTTCGGCTCCCCCGAGACCACGACCGGTGGCCGGGCGCTGAAGTTCTACGCCTCGGTGCGCCTCGACATCCGCAGGATCGAGACGCTGAAGGACGGCACCGAGGCCGTCGGCAACCGCACCCGCGTCAAGGTCGTGAAGAACAAGGTCTCGCCGCCCTTCAAGCAGGCCGAGTTCGACATCCTCTACGGGCAGGGCATCAGTCGCGAGGGCGGTCTGATCGACATGGGTGTGGAACACGGCTTCGTCCGCAAGGCCGGTGCCTGGTACACCTACGAGGGCGACCAGCTCGGCCAGGGCAAGGAGAACGCTCGTAACTTCCTCAAGGACAACCCCGACCTCGCCAATGAGATCGAGAAGAAGATCCTCGAGAAGCTGGGTGTCGGCGTCAGGGCGGAGGACAACGTCGCCGAGACCGGCTCGGGAGGCGGCGCCGCGGCTCCGGCGGAGAGCGCGAAGGCGGTGCCTGCTCCGGCCGGCAAGACCAAGCCTGCCAAGGCCGCGGCGGCCAAGAGCTGACCCATGACGCGTCGTACGGAGTGGCCGGTCGGCGCCACGGAGCCGGGCGCCGACCCCGGTTCCGGGTTCGCCGTCGGGCATCTCGCCGGGTGCGAGGACGAGCACGGGTACGAAAGCGCGTACGGGTACGAGGAAACGTACGGGCCGGAGGCTGGGGGCAGCCATGGTCCGGGCCCGGGACCCGGTTCGGCCTCGGGTTCCGGCGAGGGGGCGGCGCGTCGTGTCCGCTCCCGTTCCAGAAGCAGCGGTTCCCCCTCCTCGTCGAGGGCCGAGAAGGGGGAACCGCGAGATCCGGTCGAGCAGGCCCGCAACATATGCCTGCGGTTGCTCACCGGGACCCCACGCACCCGGAAGCAGCTCGCGGATGCCTTGCGCAAGCGGGAGATCCCGGACGAGGCGGCCGAGCAGGTGCTGTCCCGCTTCGAGGACGTGGGTCTGATCGACGACGCCGCCTTCGCGGATGCCTGGGTGGAGTCCCGGCACCACGGCCGGGGGCTCGCCCGCCGGGCGCTCGTCCGTGAGCTGCGCACCAAGGGGGTGGACTCGGCCGTGATCGACGAGGCGGTCGGGCAGCTCGACGCGGAGCGGGAGGAGGCGACGGCCCGTGAACTGGTGGCGCGCAAACTGCGTTCGACTCGCGGGCTGGACCGTGACAGACGGCTGCGTCGCCTCGCGGGCATGCTCGCTCGCAAGGGGTACGGGGAGGGCATGGCGCTGCGCGTGGTGCGTCAGGCGCTGGAGGAGGAGGGGGAGGACACGGAGGGGCTGGACGAGCCGTTCTGATCGGCGCCGGACGGTGGTGGGTGATGTGGGGTTCCGAGAGGTCCGCATGTGACGGCAGTCGGCGGTTGAGGCGTGCAGGGTGCCGACAGCGGGGCACCGGAAGAGGCGTGTGGCCACTGCGGCGCTCCGGCGTGTCGGCACCACGGCGCGGCGGTTGCCGAACGGGAGGAGGTCGTCCCGTCAGACCTCGGCCCGCGTGACCTGGGCGCTCTGCGCGTCCTGGGGGAGCGGTGCGGTCCGTGTGGCTGTGGCGTGCCCGGTTGCGGCCTGCCCGGGGGCGGTGTGCTCGGGTGCGGCGGGTGTGGCTTCGCCTCCGGTGCGGGGGACGGCACGGGCGGCCGGGATGACACCGGCGATGAGCGCGGCGACGAGCGCGATGCCGCAGCCGATGACCAGGCCGGAACGGAAGCCGCTCTCGGAGGTGAAGGTGTGGCCGCCGATGGTGACGGTCATTTGCGAGAGGACCACGCCCATCACGGCGGCGCCGACCGAGGTGCCCAGTGAACGCATGAGGGCGTTGAAGCCGTTGGCGGCGGCGGTCTCGGCGAGCGGGACCGAGCTCATGATCAGTGCGGGCATCGAGCCGTACGCGAGCCCCACTCCGCTGTTGATGACCACGAGGGCGAGCATGAGGCCCCATGCGGAGCTCATGAGCACGAGCGACAGGCCGTACCCGACGGCCAGTACCAGAACGCCGCAGATCAGGGTGAACTTCGGGCCGCGGGCGTCGGTGAGCTTCCCGCCGAACGGCGAGACGATCATCATCATGATGCCTCCGGGCGCCATCCACAGACCGGCGGCGAGCATCGACTGGCCCAGTCCGTAGCCGGTGGCCTCCGGGAACTGGAGCAGCTGCGGCACGACCAGCATGCTCGCGTACATGCCGAAGCCGACGAAGACGGAGGCGACGTTGGTGAGCAGCACACGCGGGCGGGCCGTGGTGCGCAGGTCGACCAGCGGATCCCTGGTGCGCAGCTCCCAGGCGCCCCAGGCGGGCAGGACCACGACGGCCGCGGCGAACAGCCCGAGGGTGGTCGCGGAGGTCCAGCCCCAATCGGCGCCCTTCGACACGGCGAGCAGCAGGCAGACCAGTCCGGCGGCGAGCCCGACCGCCCCGGGGACGTCGAAGCGCTGACCCCTGGCCCCGGCGGGGACCTCGGGGATGAGGAACCAGATTGCCGCGCCGATCAGTACGGCCAGGACGGTGGAGCCCCAGAACAGCACCCGCCAGTCGGCGTACTGGGCCACCGCCGCCGCGATCGGCAGACCGAGCCCGCCGCCGATCCCCATGGAGGCGCTCACCAGCGCGATGGCGGAGCTGAGCTTCTCCGCGGGGACCACGTCGCGCAGCAGGGCGATGCCGAGCGGCACCATGCCCATGCCCATCCCCTGCAGCCCGCGTCCGATGATCATCGGCACGACGGAGGCGGCGAGGGCGCACACCAGTGAGCCGACCGCCAGCGGTACGGAGCACGCGAGGAGCATGCGGCGCTTGCCGATCAGGTCGCCGAGCCGTCCGGAGATCGGTACGCAGATCGCTCCCGCCAGCAGGGTGACGGTGATCACCCATGCCGCGTTCGACGACGTGGTGTGCAGGATCTCGGGCAGCTCCGCGATGAGCGGTGTGACCAGGGTCTGCATGACCGCGGCGGTGATGCCGGCGAGGGCCAGCGTGGCGACCACACCACCGGTGCGGGCCGTGGGCTGGGGGGCGTCCATTCGGGACTCCAGGAAGTGAGGGGCCGCCGGGCTCGGTTCCCTCGCCGGGGCCATAAGTAAACATCTGCTTACATGGACGCTAGAGCAGGCCCGGGCGTGCGGTCAACATTTGTTTACATGGCGGTGGACGTACCGTTCGGGTGGAGAGAGGACAGCAATGAGAGCCAGCAGTTCCCCAGACGACCCCTCGCCCGAGTCGTCGACGACCGGTCCCGCGCCGTCCGCGGCGACCACCGGTCCCACGTCGTCGGCCGGCACCACGCCCCTGGCTGCGACGGCCGGTGCGCCGCAGACGGCCCGGCGGGGCACCGGCGCCAGGACCCGTGCGCTCCTGCTCGAATCGGCCCGTCGCCGCTTCGCGCACGACGGATACGCGGCCACCACCGTGCGCGACATCGCCGACGACGCCGGTGTCAACGTCGCGCTCATCAACCGCTACTTCCGGTCCAAGGAAGGTCTCTTCGAAGCCTGTCTGAAGGCGGTCATCGGCGAACTCTCCCGCGAGGCGGGCACGGTCGCCGACCTGGAACAGATCCCGGAGGTCATCAGCGGTCACACCGCGGGTGTGCCCGCCTCGGACGCTCCCAGGGACGCGCTCCTCCTGCTGCTGCGTTCCTCCGGTGACGAGCGCACCGAGCGGATGCGCACCGGCCTGCTGCGAACGTTCAGCGAGCGGCTCGCCTCGGCGGCCGGATGGCGGCCCGACGCCCCCGGCGGCGACCAACTGCTCCTGCGCGCGCAACTGGTGCTGTCCGTGGCCTTCGGCATCACGGTGCTGCGCGCCTCCCGCGGCCTGGAACCGCTCGCGTCGGCCACCGAGAAAGACCTCGGAGACCCGCTGCGCGACGTGGTCGACGCCCTGCTCGCCACGGGCGGCACCGGGGTGTGACGCAGCGGCTGTGCCGGGACACGGCTCCGTGTCCCGGGCCGGCGTCGTGGACCGGGCGCCTTCACTGACCGGCGCGGACGGCGCGGGCGATGGTGGCGTCGACCAGGGCGAGTGCCTCCTCGGCGGTACGGTCGGGGTGGCGGTTCCACGGACCGATCAGACCGGTCCAGCCCCGGGAGCGGAGCTCGGTGACGAGCCAGGCGCCCGCCCGGTCCACAGTGTCCAGGGAGCCGTAGCCCAGACGGTGTGCGGTGAGGAGGGCGCCGCAGACGCACCGTGCCCCGCGGGCGTTGCGAAGTTTGTAGGGCGTGTTCTGCCAGCCCCACTCGGTCAGGATCCTTCGCGCGTGGGCGAGATGCGTGGAGGGCCGCACATCAGGCTGTCCGATGCGGCGCCAGGAGTGCAGCCGGTCGGGGAGGATCGCGCCCAGCCGCCCGGGAAGGGGCCGCTCGCGCGGCGCGGTGGCGGGCAGGGCCCGGACGGATTCGCTGATGAGCCGGTCGACCGGTACGGACAGCAGGGCGCGCCAGTCCGTCGGTCCAGGTCCCGGCGCCTGCTCCGCAGCCCCGGGGGAGGGCAGGGGCACCGGCTCGGAAGCCGTGAGATCCCAGCCGGAGACGATCTGCCGCCATGCCTCGGTGTCGTACAGGCGAACGACCTGGGCATCGAGCAGATCGGGGGTCAGGGCGGGTGCGGGGGTGGTGGGGAAGGGGGTCGGCATGGGCGCGGTGCCTCCGTCACGTCGTTCTCGGCGTTGAGCCGAATGTCCGCCGTGAGCGGAGATCGCTCCACCGGAGTGCGGCGTTCGGGTGTGTCGCGACGGATTCGAGGGACGGACGAGGGATACGGAGCTGCCGCCCGCGGCGCGTGGGCCGGGACGATTCGGACGGTTCCGTACCCACGCGGCGCACGTACACGGCGCCGGTGGCGATCGTGATTCCGCCCCCCCGTGTGCCGGTCCGCGTTGCCCCTGCCCGTCACACGTCCACGGGAAGTCCCGCCGCGCGCCAGGCCTGGAAGCCGCCGATCAGGTCCGTCGCCCGGTGCAGCCCGAGCTGCCGCAGGGACGCGACGGCGAGACTCGACGCGTAGCCCTCGTCGCAGACCACCACGATCCGAAGGTCGTGGCCCACCGCCTCCGGCAGCCGGTGGCTTCCCCACGGGTCCAGCCGCCACTCCAGTTCATTGCGTTCGACGACCAGTGCTCCGGGGATCAGCCCGTCCCGCTCCCGCAGTTGCGCGTAGCGGATGTCGACGAGCAGTGCCCCGTCCTCGGCCGCGGCGGCGGCCTCCCGCGGACCGACCCTGACGAACCCGGACCGGACACGTTCCAGCAGTTCGTCGATGCCGACGGGTCCCGACCCGCTCGTGCGATCGACCGGTTCCGACCCGCTCGCGCGGCCGACCGGTTCGGATCCGGCCGCGCACCTGTCGCTCACTGCCAGTCCTCCGGCCGTTCCACCTGTTCGAGGCGGAGCACGGAACCGGTTCGGCTGTAGCGCCGGATCCGGGGCAGCGGTGGGAAGTAGGCGTGGACGGAGACGGCATGCTCCGTGGTGGACTCGTTCAGCACCTCGTGGACGTGGTGATGGCCGAAGGCTCTGCCCCGACCGGCGGTCAGCACGCGGGAACGGTCGATGCCGTCGGTGAGCTCCAGGGTCTTCCAGCCGTCGGTGGGCAGCCGGGCGGCGAGCGAGTACTCCTTGAGGGTGCCGGTCGCGGTGGTGAAGGCGCCGATCGAGTCGGCGTGGTCGTGCCAGCCGGTGCCGCTGCCCGGTGGCCAGCCGATCAGCCACGCCTCACTGCCGCCGGGGCCGTCGAGCGGGAGCCAGGTGCGCCCTTCGGGGTCGAGGGGGAGCGAGGCGACGATGCGGGGGTCGGCGGCCACCCGGCGGACGAAGTCGAGCAGTTCGGCGGACGACGGACCGGAACCGGCCGTCGGCCCGGAGACGGCACCTGGACCGGTGGCCGTCGTAACGGCACCCGTACGGTCCGACGAGCCGGAAACGGACTCGGTACCGGCGGAGGCGGGCAGGGGTGCGGAGGATGAGGAAGGAGCAGACAAGGAGAGCCGTCCTGAAGGTTCGCGCGGGCGCGCGCCGTACGGAAGAGCGCACGGCGCGGCAGGGAGGGGCGAGTCAGCAGGACGGGCGACACACGCAGCCCGCATAGCGGAAGAGGTCCATATGGACCCTCCGCCACAGGCGCACATCGGTGTCGGTCACGTTCCGGAGTACACCACGCGGACCGGCAGCGGTCAATTGACGTCCACCGTCCGGTCGCGGTCGGAGCGCTCGGTGGTGTGTACCGCCCCGCCGCGTACCGCGTCCGCCGCCGCGTGGAGCTCCCGGGGCCGCACCCCGCCGAACGACGCCACGAGATGACCGTCGGGCCTGATCAGCAGGACGGTGTGCGCCGACGCCCCCGGATAGCTCTCCGTCACCAGAAGCTCGCTCCGCACCGGCAGCGCGTCGACCGCCGTGGCGAGTCGGGGCATGACCCCCGCGGTCATCCAGTGCCGCCGGTCCCACACCCCGGTGCCGGGCGCCACCAGGAGCACCAGCAGGTTCCCCAGCCCCAGCCGCTCGCGCAGCCGTACGGTCGTGCCGTCGGGCGCCGTCACCCGCACATCGATGACCGGCGCACCGGGGGGCGTACCCACGGAGGTGTGCGCCTCGGCATGCGCGGGCGCAAGGGGCGAATGCGAGTACGAAGGGGGCGCGCCGAGGGGGCCCCGGCCCAGATGCCCGTCCATGAGCAAGGAGTCGTGCCCCCGTGCGCTCCCCGGGACCAGGGTCCGCAGCCCCCCACCGCCGCGCAGGACCGGCAGCGACTGGTCCGCGGCCCGCAGCCGCGCGGCCACCGCGGCCCGCCGCTCCGCCTGATAGCTGTCGAGCAGTACGTCCGAGGCGCCCTGGTGCCAGGCGTGCGCCAGCTTCCAGGCGAGGTTCTCGGCGTCCCGCACCCCCTCGTCGAGCCCCTGGGTGCCCAGCGCGCCCAGTAGATGGGCGGCGTCCCCGGCCAGGAAGGCCCGGTCGGCCCGCCAGCGCAGGGCGAGCCGATGGTGCAGCGTGTACACGCCGGTGTCCAGCAGTTCGTACGGCGGCGTCTCGCCGCACCAGCCGGCCAGGGTGTCCCGGATCCGGGTGATCAGAGCGTCCGGGGTGACCAGTTCGCCGCGCGGCGGCAGCAGCCAGTCCAGCCGCCAGACGCCGTCCGGGAGCGGACGCGCGGTCACCTCGGCGCCGCCGGCGCGCCACGGTGGCAGCCGGTGCAGCACGGCCTGCCCCGGCCAGGGGAGTTCGGTGCGCAACGCGGCGACGGCATGGCGCTCCACCGCCGTGCGTCCCGGGAAGCGGATGTCGAGGAGCTTGCGCACGGTGGACCGGGCGCCGTCGCACCCCACCACGTAACTCCCGCGCCACCACGTGGCGTTCGGCTCCCTGGTGTGCACCGTGACGCCGGTGGTGTCCTGCTCCAGCCGGTCGACCCGGCTGTACGGCACCACCCGTACGAGTTCCTGCGTGGCGACCGCGTCCCGCAGTCCGCGGGTCAGGGTGTGCTGCGGCAGGTGGACGGGGGAGGGCGGCGGCGGATCGCCGTCGACTGCGTCCTCGTCCCGGCCCCGGCCTTCGCCCGTGCTCAGGGGCAGTTCACGCACCAGTTGCCTGCGCCGCATGGACCGCCACCCGGACCACCGCGCGCCCTCGTGCCCAAGCGCCGTGCAGCCCAGCCGTTCGACCAGGTCAGCGGTGTCCTCGCGCAGGATCACGGTCCGAGCGGGGCGCGTCTCGTCCCGGCCCTGGTCCTCGTCGAGGAGGACGGAGGGCACACCCTGGGCGGCGAGGGCGAGCGACAGCGCCAGACCGACCGGTCCCGCGCCGACGACGATCACCGGGTCCACGGGGCAACTCCTCGGACCGGGGCGCTCGGTGCGGACACGGGCGGCAGAAAGGCACGGCCCGGCACTGTGACAGGGCCTGGAGGAGGTGTGGCGGCGAAGGGTGCAGGGGGCGCGATCACAGAACGTATGCAACCTACTGCCGGTGCCCGCGTCAAGCGACGCCGGGCGACGGCGAGGGGCGGTGGCTGATCAGCCACCGCCCCTCGGGCACACGATGCGACGAACCGTCAGACGGCGCGCCCGTCGTCGACGACGAGCGCCGGCTCACCGACGGTCTCCGGTGCGCCCCCCGGCGTGGTTCCCTTGCTCTTCTTGTTGCGCCGCAGCCACCGCTCCAGCCAGCTCGCGAACGAGGTGAGCGCGAAGTTCAGCGCCACGAAGATCACGGCAATGACGGTGAAGCACGCGATGGTGTTGGCGCCGTAGTTGGCGCTCATCGGACGGACCGACGCCAGCAGTTCGGGGAAGGTCATCATGGCGCCGCCGAGCGCGGTGTCCTTCACGATGACGACGAGCTGGCTGACGATCGCCGGCAGCATGGCCGTCACCGCCTGCGGCAGCAGTACGAACACCATGACCTGGCTCTTGCGCATGCCGAGCGCCTTGGCCGCCTCCGCCTGGCCCTTCGGCAGGGACTCGATGCCGGCCCGCACGATCTCGGCGAGCACCGAGAAGTTGTACAGCACCAGACCGGTCACCACGGCGTACAGCGGACGCACATCGGTGTCGATGGTGGTGTACTCCGCGTACACCGCGTTCGCGGTGATCATCAGGATCAGCACGGGGACGGCGCGGAAGAGCTCCACGACGAAACCGGCCGGCATCCGCACCCAGCGGTGGTCCGACATTCTGCCGATACCGAACAGGGCACCCAGCGGCAGCGCGATGATCAGGGCGAAGAACGCCGCCTTGAGCGTGTTCTGGAGACCCGGCCAGATGTACGTCTCCCATGGCTGGATGCTGGTGAAGAAGGGCTCCCACTTGATCCAGTCGAGCTGGTGCTTCTCGGCCAGGCCGTCGTACACCCACCACACCACGGCCGCGGCGCCCAGGACGAACAACACCGTGTACAGGATGTTCCGCTGCTTGGCGCGCGGTCCCTGGGCGTCGTAGAGGACCGAGGAACTCATCGCTTCACCGCCACCTTCTTGCTCACCCAGCCGAGGATCAGGCCGGTCGGGAGGGTCAGGACGACGAAGCCGAACGCGAAGACCAGCGCGATCAGGATCAGCTGGGCCTCGGCCTCGATCATGTCCTTCATCAGGTACGAGGCCTCGATGACACCGATCGCGGAGGCGACCGTGGTGTTCTTCGTCAGCGCGATCAGCACGTTGGACAACGGGTTGACCACCGCACGGAACGCCTGGGGAAGGATGATCAGCCGCAGCACCTGCGTGAAGCTCAGCCCGAGCGCACGCGCCGCCTCGGCCTGGCCGACCGGCACCGTGTTGATGCCGGAGCGCAGCGCCTCGCACACGAAGGCCGCGGTGTAGGCGACCAGGGCGAGCACCGCCAGACGGAAGTTGATGTCGTCGATGACCTCGGCACCGAGCATGATGCCCAGCGTCTGGTACAGACCCAGCGACGAGAACACGATGATCACGGTCAGCGGAATGTTCCGGACCACATTGACGTACGCGGTGGCGAAGCCGCGCATCAGGGGGACCGGGCTGACCCTCATGCCGGCCAGTAGCGTTCCCCATATGAGGGAGCCGAGGGCGGAGTAGACGGTGAGCTGCACCGTCACCCAGAAGGCCCCCAGCAGGTCGTAACCTTCAAGAAAGTCGAACACGATCTCCCGCGCTTCCGCGTGTCGGAGGGAGGGCACGGCGCGCCGCCGTTCATGGACGGCGCGCCCGGTCAGCCCTGCTTCACTTGACGACGTTGCCGATCTTCGGGGCGGGCTCGTTCTTGTAGTTCGCCGGGCCGAAGTTGTCCTTCACGGCCTTGTCCCAGGAACCGTCCGAGACCATCTTGGTGAGAGCGTCGTTGATCTTCTTCTTGAGGTCGGCGTCGCCCTTCTTCAGGCCGATGCCGTAGTTCTCGTTGGTCATCTTGAAGCCGGCCAGCTTGAACTTCCCCTGGAACTCCTTCTGCGAGGCGTAGCCCGCAAGAATGTCGTCATCGGTGGTCAGGGCGTCGATGACCTTGTTCTCCAGGCCGGTCAGGCACTCCGAGTAGCCACCGTAGGTCTGGAGCTGCGCCTTCGGGGCCAGCTTGTCCTTGACGTTCTGCGCCGAGGTGGAACCGGCGACCGAACACAGCTTCTTGCTGTTCAGGTCCTCCGGCGACTTGATGGAGTCGTCGTCGGCGCGGACCAGGATGTCCTGGTGCGCCAGCAGGTACGGGCCCGCGAAGTCGACCTTCTGCAGCCGCTCGTCGTTGATCGAGTAGGAAGCGGCGATGAACTTCACGTCGCCGCGCTCGATCGCCGTCTCGCGGTCGGCGCTCTTGGTCTCCTTGAAGACGATGTCCTTGGCGTCGTAGCCGAGTTCCTTGGCGACGTACGTGGCGACGTCGACATCGAAGCCGGTGAACTTGCCGTCCGGCGTCTTCAGCCCCAGACCGGGCTGGTCGATCTTGATGCCGATGGTGATCTTGCCGCTGCCCGAACCGTCCGAACCGCCGTCCTTCTTGTCGGAACCACAGGCGGTGGCGGTCAGGGCGAGAGCGAGCACGGCGGCCGAGGCGGCGGTGACCTTACGAAGCTGCATGATGACATTCCCTAGAGTTGACGCGATGCGGGAGACCGACCGGTTCACGGACCGGCGGTGAGGAATCGATCGGCTCGGGCCGATCGATTCCGGTCGATCGGTTCCGATCAGTGGTGAAGGATCTTCGAGAGGAAGTCCTTGGCCCGGTCGCTGCGCGGGTTGCTGAAGAACTGGTCGGGCGCGGCCTCTTCGACGATTTTCCCGTCCGCCATGAAGACGACCCGGTTCGCGGCCGAACGCGCGAAGCCCATCTCGTGCGTGACCACGACCATCGTCATGCCCTCCCGGGCGAGCTGCTGCATGACGTCCAGCACCTCGTTGATCATCTCCGGGTCGAGCGCGGAGGTCGGCTCGTCGAAGAGGATCACCTTGGGATCCATCGCCAACGCCCGGGCGATGGCCACGCGTTGCTGCTGACCGCCGGAGAGCTGGGCCGGGTACTTGTCGGCCTGCGTCGCGACTCCCACCCGCTCCAGCAGCGAACGGGCCTTGTCCTCGGCGGCCTTTTTGTCGGTCTTGCGGACCTTGATCTGACCCAGCATCACATTTTCGAGCACCGTCTTGTGCGCGAAGAGATTGAACGACTGGAAAACCATCCCGACATCGGCGCGCAGCCGTGCCAGCTCCCGGCCCTCCGGCGGCAGCGGCTTGCCGTCGATCGAGATGTCGCCCGAGTCGATCGTCTCCAAGCGGTTGATCGTGCGGCACAGCGTGGACTTCCCGGACCCGGAGGGTCCGATGACGACCACGACCTCGCCGCGGGCGATGGTCAGGTCGATGTCCTGGAGCACATGCAGCGCGCCGAAGTGCTTGTTGACGTTGCTCAGTACGACAAGGTCGTTCGCCGCGGGTGCGGCGTCCTCGGCGCCCTTGGTCACTGAAACTCCGCTCATCGGCTTCTTGCTCCGTCCTCCTCGGTTGGGAAGGACCCTAGGGTTGCGGTGCGACCAGCGTCATCACATCTGAGCGAGAATTGAGGATAACGATCCGGTGGCGCCCGGACACGCCCTGTGACCGGGGATGCGGACGGGACACCCCGGGCGTACCGGGTGGATAACAGATGGCCCGATGCGACGGGCGGGCTCTTGACTGGCGTACCGCTCATCGGAGTGGATGCCCTGGTACGCCATCACGCGAAACACCTCCGTACGGGGAAGTGACCAGAGGCGTACGAAACACGACACCGGGAGCGGCACGGGCTTTCGCACGCGCGCCGCGCGGACCCCCTGGCCGCGGGCAGCCCGCGGCGACCGGCACCGCACCATCGCACCACGGAAGGAGGGCGCATGAGACTGCTGCTCGTCGAGGACGACAACCACGTCGCGGCCGCGCTCTCCGCGATACTCGCCCGGCACGGCTTCCAGGTCGTGCACGCACGCACCGGCGAGGACGCGCTCCAGGCGCTGTTGCCCGCGGACACGGAACCCTTCGGCGTCGTGCTCCTCGACCTCGGCCTGCCCGACCAGGACGGCTACGAGGTGTGCGGGAAGATCCGCAAGCGCACGTCCACACCGGTCATCATGGTGACCGCCCGCGCCGATGTCCGTTCGCGGATCCACGGCCTCAACCTCGGGGCAGACGACTACGTGGTGAAGCCGTACGACACCGGCGAACTCCTCGCCCGCATCCACGCCGTCAGCCGGCGCACGTCGGCCGGCGAGGACACCGTGTCCACACCGGTCGCCGCGCTCCGCCTGGGGAACGTCCGGATCGAGCTGCCGACCCGCCGGGTCAGTGTGGACGGTTCGGAGATCCAGCTCACCCGCAAGGAGTTCGACCTGCTCGCGCTGCTGGCCCAGCGGCCCGGTGTGGTCTTCCGCAGGGAGCAGATCATCAGCGAGGTGTGGCGCACGAGTTGGGAGGGCACGGGCCGCACGCTCGAAGTGCACGTCGCGTCCCTGCGTTCCAAGCTGCGGCTGCCCGCACTGATCGAGACGGTGCGCGGGGTCGGCTACCGTCTCGTCGACCCGGCCGCGTAGCGGCGGCGGAGACGAACAGAGGCATACGTCCCAGGTGCGCACCCGGCTGCTTCCCCTTCTTATCGTGCTCATGGCGAGCGTGCTGCTCGCCCTCGGCTTCCCGCTGGCCGTGAGCGTGGCCAACGCCGAGCAGCAGCGTGTCGTCATCGACCGCATCGACGACGCCGCGCGGTTCGCCGCGCTCGCCCAGTTCGTCGCCGAACGCACTCCCGGCTACGAGGAGCGACGCGACACCCTGAGGGGCGAACTCGACACCTACGACTCGGTGTACGGCATCCACGCCGGCGTCCTCTACCGCGACGACAGCGCCATGGCCAAGGCCCCGGCGGACTGGCAGCTGCCCTTGGACGGGGAGGGGCGGGAGGCGTTCCAGGAGGCGCTCCTCGGGCGCCGCAGCCACGATCCGCAGCAGGTCTGGCCCTGGCAACGGGGCAGGATCGTCATCGCCTCGCCCGTCGTGCGGGACGGCGATGTCGTCGCCGTCGTGGTCATCGACTCGCCCACGTCCGGGATGCGCGCGCGCACGCTGCGCGGCTGGCTGCTGATCGCCGCGGGCGAGGCGATCGCCATGCTGGTGGCGGTCGGAGCCGCGATCAGACTCACCGGCTGGGTGCTGCTGCCGGTACGGACCCTGGACGCGGCCACCCACGACATCGCCAGCGGCCGGATGAGATCGAGGGTCGCGGCCTCCGGCGGCCCGCCCGAACTCAGACGTCTGGCCCGCTCGTTCAACGAGATGGCCGACAACGTCGAGAACGTGCTGGAGCAGCAGCGCGCCTTCGTCGCCGACGCCTCGCACCAACTGCGCAACCCTCTCTCCGCGTTGTTGCTGCGGATCGAGCTCCTCGCGCTCGAACTCCCCGAGGGCAACGAGGAGATCGCTTCCGTGCGCACGGAGGGCAAGCGCCTCGCGCAGGTCCTGGACGACCTGCTCGACCTGGCGCTCGCCGAGCACGCCGCGGCCGACCTGCGACTCACGGACATCGGCGCGCTCACCGAGGAACGCGTCGCCTCCTGGCGCCCGGTCGCCGACGACAAGGGGGTACGGCTCCGGTCGGACGGACCGACCGCGGTGACGGCCTGGACGGACCCCATCGCGCTGTCGAGCGCCCTCGACGCCGTCATCGACAACGCCCTCAAGTTCACCCCCGCCGGGGAGGAGGTCCTGGTTATGGTCGGTTCCGGACGCGACGACGTCACGGTGGTCGTCGCCGACCACGGCCCCGGCCTCACCCCGCAGGAGCTGGAACGCGTCGGGGACCGGTTCTGGCGCAGCGCGCAGCACCAGAACGTGAAGGGATCGGGTCTCGGACTCTCCATCTCCAAGGCCCTCCTGGCCGCGGGCGGCGGCTCCCTCGACTACACGGCCAACGAACCGCACGGGCTGCGCGTGACGGTGACGGTGCCGCGCAACGGCCCGCAGGGCTGAGCGGCCGTACCGCGTGCGCGGTCACGGCCCGGCCGGGCGGCCGGGTACGACCGGGTCGCCGCCGGGCGGGACCCGTGTACGGGCCGGCGCGCGTCACGGACCGAGGGGCACGGACCACGGACCACGCCCTGTGCATCACCGGTCATGGCTTGACCGAGCGGTAGTACCGCTTGGCACCCTCGTGCAACGGCAACGGATCGGTGTAGATCGCCGTCCGCAGGTCCACCAGTTGGGCCGCGTGCACCTCGCGTCCGATCCGGTCCCGGCTGTCGATCACGGTCCGGGTGAACGCCGCGGTCATCGACGGATCCGTGCGGTCGGTGGTCACCAGGACATTGGCGATCGCCAATGTCGGCACCGCCTGACCCTGCTGCGCGTTGCGGTAGGCGTCGGCGGGCATCACGGCCGACCGGTAGTGGCGGGCGGCCCCGCCCACCGCCTGAAGCTCCTTGACCAGCGACGCCTCCATCGGCACCAGCCGTACCGCGAACCGGTCCGACAGCTCCTGCACGGCGGAGGTGGGCAGTCCGCCCGACCAGAAGAAGGCGTCGAGCCGACCGGTCTCCAGCTGCCTCGGCATGGTGTCGATGCCGTCGGGCACCGGTGTCACGTCGTCGTTCGGGTCCAGTCCGGCGGCCTCCATCACGCGGTCGGCGACCAGCCGCACCCCCGATCCCGGCTGCCCCACCCCGATGCGCAGGCCGCGCAGGTCGGAGACCTGGCGCACCGGCGAGCCCCGGGGCACCACCAGCTGGATGTAGTCGTCGTACAGCCGCACGCAGCCCCGCAGCCGGTCGGCGCCCGGACCGCGGTCGTGCAGATAGGTGGCGAGGGCGTCGGCGGTGGCGATGGTGAAGTCGGCCTTCCCGGTCGCCACCCGCGCGATGTTCTGCTGGGAACCCTCACTGGTCCGCAGCCGGATCGACACCTGCGGCAGGTCCCTGGCGAGGTCGCCCATCAGCCGCTCGCCGTAGCGCTGGTAGACCCCGCTGCGCACCCCGGTGCTGAACGTCAGCGTCCCGCTCGGCGCCGGCTTCCCGAGCGGCAGCAGCCACCACAGCAACAGCCCGAGCACGACGACGAGGACGGCACCCACCCGGAGGGCGCGCCGGCGGCCGATACGGGAGAGCGCCTGGAGCATGGCGGCGATCCTGCCAGCCCGTCCCCGCGATGACCAGGGCCGGGGCTCCGGAGCGGGAGGCGCTCCCGGGACCGCCTACCCTTGAGGGATGACCAGCAGCAGCGACCGGAGCCTCGCAGTGGACGTCCAAGCACCCAAGAGCTACGAAATCCGCACCTACGGGTGCCAGATGAACGTCCACGACTCCGAGCGGTTGTCCGGTCTGCTGGAGGGCGCGGGTTACGTGCGGGCCGCCGAGGGCTCCGACGGGGACGCCGACGTGGTCGTCTTCAACACGTGCGCGGTGCGGGAGAACGCCGACAACAAGCTCTACGGCAACCTCGGCAGGCTCGCCCCGATGAAGGCCAGGCGCCCTGGCATGCAGATCGCCGTCGGCGGCTGCCTGGCGCAGAAGGACCGGGCCACGATCGTCGAGCGGGCCCCCTGGGTGGACGTCGTCTTCGGCACGCACAACATCGGCAAGCTGCCGGTGCTGCTGGAGCGCGCCCGCGTCCAGGAGGAGGCCCAGATCGAGATCGCCGAGTCCCTGGAGGCGTTTCCCTCCACCCTGCCCACGCGGCGCGAGTCCGCCTACGCGGCGTGGGTCTCCATCTCCGTCGGCTGCAACAACACCTGCACCTTCTGCATCGTCCCGGCGCTGCGCGGCAAGGAGAAGGACCGCCGCACCGGCGACATCCTCGCCGAGATCGAGGCACTGGTCGCCGAGGGCGTCTCGGAGATCACCCTGCTCGGCCAGAACGTGAACGCGTACGGCTCGGACATCGGCGACCGGGAGGCGTTCTCCAAGCTGCTGCGCGCCTGCGGGACGATCGAGGGCCTGGAACGGGTCCGCTTCACCTCCCCGCACCCGCGCGACTTCACGGACGACGTGATCGCGGCCATGGCCGAGACGCCCAACGTGATGCCCCAGCTGCACATGCCGCTGCAGTCCGGCTCGGACACCGTGCTCAGGGCGATGCGCCGCTCGTACCGCCAGGAGCGCTTCCTCGGCATCATCGAGAAGGTGCGCGACGCGATGCCGGACGCCGCCATCTCCACCGACATCATCGTGGGCTTCCCCGGCGAGACCGAGGAGGACTTCGAGCAGACCCTGCACGTGGTCCGCGAGGCGCGTTTCGCCAACGCCTTCACTTTCCAGTACTCCAAGCGCCCCGGGACCCCGGCCGCCGAGATGGAGGGGCAGATCCCCAAGGAGGTGGTCCAGGAGCGCTACATGCGCCTGTCCGCCCTTCAGGAGGAGATCTCCTGGGAGGAGAACAAGAAGCAGGTCGGCCGGACGCTGGAGATCATGGTCGCGGAGGGCGAGGGCCGCAAGGACGGCGCTACGCACCGCCTCTCCGGCCGCGCCCCCGACAACCGCCTGGTCCACTTCACCAAGCCCGACGAGGAGGTGCGTCCGGGCGACGTGGTGACGGTGGAGGTCACGTACGCGGCCCCGCACCACCTGCTCGCCGAGGGACCCGCGGTGGGCGTGCGGCGGACCCGGGCCGGGGACGCCTGGGAGAAGCGCAACGCCGCCGAGGCGGCCAAGCCGGCCGGAGTGATGCTGGGGCTGCCCGGCATCGGCGCCCCGGCCCCGCTGCCGGCCGCGGCGGCCCCCGGCTGCGGCTGCGACTGAGAGCCTGTCGGGCGACCTCCGACCGGGCGGTCATGCCCTGGCACGCACGCTTCCGGCGTTGCCGAAATGTCCACGCAACTCCACTGCGCGGACATCCCGGCGCCTTGGAACCGCACGCACCATGTCGCGTCCGCTTTCCGGTCGAAGGCCACCCGACAGGCTCTGAGCCCGGCGCCCGCCCGCTCCGGCGATGACGGCGGACCGGCCGCGGGGCGGTAACGGTCGGCCGGAGTCGTGTGCTCACGCAGTACGCTGCCGACCATGCTTGTCGCCGCCGCTGTCTGCCCCTGTCCGCCCCTGCTGGTACCCGAGGTCGCCGCCGGTGCCGCGCCCGAGCTCGACGCGCTGCGGAAGGCGTGCACTGATGCCGTGGACGTGCTCGCCACCGCCCGGCCCGACCTGTTGATCGTGGTCGGGCCCGCCGCCCGAGCGGGCCGGGGACCGCACTCCGAGGGTGCCACCGCCACGTTCCGGGGCTTCGGCGTCGACCTCGGCGTACGGCTCGGGCGCGACCTGGGACGGGTGGCGGACCGTCCGCTGCCGCCGTCCCTGGCCGTGGGCGCCTGGCTGCTCGCCGATGCAGGCTGGTCGGATGCACCCGTCGAAGGTCTCGGCGTGGGGGAGCCCCTGGAGACCGAACGCTGCGTGAGCTCGGGGCGGGACCTGGCCGCCCGGGCGGACCGGGTGGCGCTGCTGGTGATGGGCGACGGCAGCGCCTGCCGCACGCTCAAGGCCCCCGGCTACCTGGACGAGCGTGCAGAAGCGTTCGACGCCGCCGCCGCGCGCGCCCTGGGCGCGGCCGATCCCGGTGCCCTGGTCGCATTGGACGCGTCGCTCGCACACGAACTGAAGGCGGCCGGCCGCGCGCCCTGGCAGGTCCTCGCGGGCGCGGCCGAAGGGGCCGACCTGCGCGGACGGCTGCTCTACGACGACGCCCCGTACGGCGTCGGCTACATGGTCGCCGCCTGGTCCTGAGACCCGTACGGGAGCCGTCCGCCAGGCCCCGGGAGCCGTACCGGGAGGGCACCGCACGGAGACACGCGTACGGCGGGCGGCCGTGCGGTCTTCGCACTGCGCGGCCGCCCGTCGGCGCGGTTCTCCCGTTCCGCCGGACGTCCCGGTCGGCGTGACGCCACCGAGCGGCCGAGTGTCACGAAGCGGGCGGTGGCGCGCTCGGCGGCGTGTCGTCCCCGCGCTCGGGCGCACCGTCCTCGTGCTTGTGGGACAGGCGTTCGACCGCTTCCTTGGCCTTTCTCGTGCCGGACTCGATCTTCTCGCTGTACTTGCCCTTGGTCTTTTCGTCGACCGTCCGTGCCGCCTTGTCGAGGCCGTGGTCGATCCTGTCCCCGTGCTGATGCGCGAGTTCGCCGACCTTTTCCCTGGCGGGGCTCAGCTTGGCCTTCAAAGTGTCCAGGAAGCCCATCGGGCACCTTCCCTGCTGGAAGAAACCATGGCCGGGCGTCCTGTCCGGTCCGGCCGCCGACCGCTTCGCCCACCGGCTTCGCAGTCGCATTCCAAACCGTGAAAAACGCCCGTATTCACGTATAAATTCTACTGGTTTGAGCGAGGATTCGCTCCGCTCGGCGTCGCAGGACCGGCGCCCGCCCCGGGCCGCCGTACTCGTTCGGGAACAGGGCGGAAGGTTTGCGAGACTGGGGCGGTGACAAGCTCAGCTCCCGCACCGCGGGTCATCACCGTCGTCGGCCCCACCGCTGCCGGAAAGTCCGATCTGGGGGTGTTCCTCGCTCAGCGGCTCGACGGCGAAGTGGTCAACGCCGACTCCATGCAGCTCTACCGGGGCATGGACATCGGCACCGCGAAGCTGACGCTCCCCGAGCGCGGGGACGTGCCGCACCACCTGCTGGACATCTGGGACGTCACGGAGACCGCCAGCGTCGCCGAGTACCAGCGACTGGCCCGCGGGGAGATCGACCGACTGCTCGCGGCGGGGCGCACCCCCGTCCTGGTCGGCGGCTCCGGCCTCTACGTGAAGGGCGCCATCGACGCACTGGAGTTCCCCGGCACGGACCCGGAGGTGCGGGCCAGGCTGGAGGAGGAGCTGACCGAGCGCGGCCCCGGGGCGCTGCACGCCCGGCTCGCCGCCGCCGACCCGGAGGCGGGCCGGGCCATCCTGCCGAGCAACGGCCGGAGGATCGTCCGGGCCCTCGAAGTCATCGAGATCACCGGCAGACCCTTCACCGCCAACCTTCCGGGTAACGATGCGGTGTACGACACCGTCCAGATCGGCGTCGACGTGGCCCGGCCCGAACTCGACGAACGCATCGCCCTGCGGGTGGACCGGATGTGGGAGGCCGGACTCGTCGACGAGGTGCGCGATCTGGAGGCACGAGGTCTGCGCGACGGACTGACCGCCTCCCGGGCGCTCGGCTACCAGCAGGTGCTGGCCGCGCTGGCCGGGGAATGCACTGAGGAGGAGGCGCGCGCCGAGACGATCCGCGCCACCAAACGATTCGCGCGCCGTCAGGACTCGTGGTTCCGCCGCGACCCGCGGGTCCACTGGCTGAGCGGTGCCGCCGAGGACCGCGGGGAACTCCCGCACCGGGCTCTGGCGTTGGTCGAACGAGCGGTCACAGCCTGATCACGTGATGGCATCGGGACGCCCCGCCCGTCATTCCGGTGCCTCGGGGCGTGCCATCATCGAGCATCGATCGATCAGTGGAGTCCGAGTTGGGAGGGCGCGTGGCGATGGAGGCCGGCCCTCGCGACACGGAAGACGACGCACCGGACACGCGACACGCGCCCGCGCACGACGAGGGTCGCGCGACGGCGCATGGGACGGGCCACGAACCGGGGCGTCTGAGCCCCGACGGGCCCGACGAACTCGACGTGCCCGCCGAGGTCGAGGTCGAGCTGCGGCCCGCCCGGCGGATGCGCATCTGGCAGCTCGCGCCGATCGTCGCGCTCGCCGCCGTGGGCTCGCTGATGTTCGCCTTCCCGCTCGCCTTCGAGTTCGGAGACGGCGGCGCGGTCGTCGCCATGCTGGGCCTGCTGATCAGCGGCTGTGCCGCGGGCTGGGGCATGATGGCCGCCCGCCGCGTCGGCTACACCTGGCCCGGACTGCCGCAGCGGGGTACGGGCGAGCGGCCCGACTGGCGGGTGGTCGCCCTGTACGTCGCCGTCTGCCTCGTCCTGGTCGCCCTGGCCGTCGGGCGCGTGGCCCGGCTCCGCTGACCTGCTCCGACGGCCCCTCCGGCGCTGCCCGACGGCGTGCCCGGCGACCGGCCGCGTCCCGTGCCCGCCCCACCCCGGCGCTCCGCCCGGCCCGGTTTCGGCGGGCCTCGCCGCCGCCTCGTACAGTTGCCCTGTGAGCACCTCGCAGATCACCTTCCTCAAGGGCCACGGCACCGAGAACGACTTCGTGATCGTTCCCGACCCGGACGACGCCGTGGACCTGCCCCCCGCGGTCGTCGCCCGGCTGTGCGACCGCCGGGCCGGTATCGGCGGGGACGGGCTGCTGCACGTCGTACGGTCCGCCGCGCATCCCGAGGCGCGTGCCATGGCGGACGAGGCCGAGTGGTTCATGGACTACCGCAATGCCGACGGCTCCGTCGCCGAGATGTGCGGCAACGGCGTACGCGTCTTCGCCCGTTATCTGCAGCGCGCCGGACACGTCGAGGCGGGCGACCTCGCCGTAGCCACCCGGGGCGGCGTCAAGAAGGTGCACATCGCCAAGGAGGGCGACATCACCGTCTCCATGGGACGCGCGACCCTGCCGGAGGACGGGGTCACGGTCACCGTGGACGGCCGCGGCTGGGACGCCCGCAACGTGAACATGGGCAATCCGCACGCCGTCGTCTTCGTCGACGAACTGGAGCACGCCGGCACCCTGCTGGCCACCCCGTCCTACAGCCCCGCGGCCGTCTACCCCGACGGCGTCAACATCGAGTTCGTCGTCGACCGGGGTCCCCGCCATGTGGCCATGCGGGTCCACGAGCGCGGCTCGGGGGAGACCCGCTCCTGCGGCACGGGCGCCTGCGCCGTCGCCGTCGCCACGGCCCGCAGGGACGGCGTCGACCCCGCGCGGACCGGCACCCCGGTCACGTACACGGTCGACCTGCCCGGCGGCACCCTCGTCATCACCGAGCACCCGGACGGCGAGATCGAGATGACCGGCCCCGCCGTGATCGTCGCCGAGGGCGTCATCGATCCGGCTTGGCTCGCCGCCCGGCCCGCGTAGCGGCCCGAGCGGGCGCCACCGCCCCGCACCGGCCGGGTGGTCGCGTACGGGCGATGCCTGACATGACCCGGAACGGCAAGGCCCAAGGCTTCGCTCGAATGGGTGATCCGTTTCACGCTGGGCAAGAGGGGGACTCCGCCACGTGGTGGGCTCGGTAGCATCAAGCACCGGCCCGGAGGTGCGACCGCGCCTTCCCCCTGCCGGTCGACGTCGCCGGAGGTACCCCCCATGAGCGCAGAGGCCGCCAACCCTGGTACTCCCATCCGCAGGCGGGGCCGCCCCCGGATCGACCTCCGCAGGCTCGGCCGCGTCGCGCTCCTCGGCTCCGTTCCGCGTGACCGACTGCCCGACGCGATCGGCCATGTCGCCGAGGCGCACCGCGCCCATCACCCCGATGCCGACCTCTCCATCCTGCACCGCGCCTATCTGCTCGCGGAGTCCTCGCACCGCGGACAGATGCGCAAGAGCGGCGAGCCGTACATCACGCACCCCCTCGCCGTCACCCTGATCCTCGCCGAACTCGGCGCCGAGACCACGACACTGACCGCCTCACTGCTCCACGACACCGTCGAGGACACCGAAGTGACGCTCGATCAGGTGCGGGAGCAGTTCGGCAAGGAGGTCTGCTACCTCGTCGACGGCGTCACCAAACTGGAGAAGGTCGACTACGGCGCGGCGGCCGAACCCGAGACCTTCCGCAAGATGCTCGTGGCCACCGGCGACGACGTCCGGGTGATGTCGATCAAGCTCGCCGACCGGCTCCACAACATGCGGACCCTCGGCGTGATGCGCCCGGAGAAGCAGGCCAGGATCGCCCGGGTCACCCGTGACGTGCTGATCCCGCTCGCCGAACGGCTCGGCGTGCAGGTGCTCAAGACCGAACTCGAAGACCTCGTCTTCGCGATCCTCCACCCCGAGGAGTACGAACGGACCCGGGAGCTGATCGCCGCCGCCGGACCCGACCCGCTCGCGCCGATCGCCGAGAACGTCGCGGCGGTGCTGCGGGAGGCGGGCATCCCCGCCGAGGTCCTCATCAGACCGCGCCACCACTTCTCCGTGCACCGGGTCAGGATCAAACGCGGCGAACTGAGCGGTACCGACTTCGGACGCCTGCTGGTCCTCGTCGGCGAGGACGCCGACTGCTACGCCGTGCTCGGCGAACTGCACACCTGCTTCACCCCGGTGATCTCCGAGTTCAAGGACTTCGTCGCCGCGCCCAAGTTCAACCTCTACCAGTCGCTGCATACCGCGGTCGTCGGCCCCGAGGGCGCGGTCGCCGAAGTCCTCATCCGCACGCATCGGATGCACAAGGTGGCCGAAGCCGGCGTCATCGCCCTCGGCAACCCGTACGCGGCGGACGGCGGCTCCGGACCCCAGGCCGCCGAACCCGCGGACGGGGAACGCGCCGACCCGACCCGGCCCGGCTGGCTGTCCAGGCTCCTGCAATGGCAGCAGTCGGCACCGGACCCCGACACGTTCTGGACCACGCTCCGCGCCGACCTCGCCCAGGACCGGGAGATCACGGTCTTCCGCACCGACGGTGGCACGCTCGGACTGCCCGCCGGAGCCAGCTGCGTCGACGCCGCCTACGCGCAGTACGGGGACCGGGCGCACAACTGCGTCGGTGCCCGGGTCAACGGCCGGCTCGCCACCCTCGGCACCGTGCTGAGCGACGGCGACACGGTGCAGCCGCTGCTCGCCGAGGACGCCGGTTCCGGCCCCTCGCGCGCCTGGCTCGGCCATGCCCGGACCCCCGCGGCCCGGATCGCCATCACCGGCTGGCTGGAAGCCCACCCCGAGCCTCCCCAGGGACCGCACGGCGGCCGGTCGTCCGGGCCCAGGCCCGAACCGCAGCCCCAGGAGACCCCTGCGACCGCGGGCGCCGTGGTGGACCGGCCGGACGCCACCGTGCGCCTCGCGGGCTGCTGCACGCCCGTGCCCCCCGACGACGTCACCGGCTTCGTCGTCCGCGGCGGCACGGTCACCGTGCACCGGCGGGAGTGCCCCGGGGCGGCCCGGATGCGGTCCACCGGCCGGACACCGGTCGGCGTCCGCTGGGGCGAGGCGGCCGCGTGCCGGGTCACGCTGGTCGCCGAGTCGTTCGGGCGCCCCCGGCTGCTCGCCGACCTCACCGAGGCGATCGCGACGGCGGGGGCAGCCGTCGTGTCCGCCACCGTGGAACCCCCCAGCGAGCAGCGCGTCCGGCACACCTACACGCTCGAACTCCCCGACGCCGCCGGACTTCCGGCGCTGATGCGCGCGATGCGCGACGTAGCGGGGGTGTACGACGTGAGCCGCGCCCGGCACCCCGCGGGCGCCGTCTGATTCCTGCGCCGCGCCGCGGAGACCTCGTTCGAGTGGTGCGGCGCGTGCCGCGCCTGCTCGCCCGGACGTCGCTGATAGCGGTAGTCCATGCCGTTCATCTCCCGCCGTGCGCGGGCCGCTCTGCTGGCCGCCGCGTCGGCCGCCCTCGTCGCTGCCGCCCTCCCGTCGCCCGTGCCGCTCGGCATCGGCGACCGGCTCTTCCCTCATCTCGGCAACCCCGGATACGACGTCCTCTCGTACGACATCGGACTGACCTATCACGGCAACAACAGCCGGCCGATGGACGCCGTCACCACCATCGACGCCCGGACCACCGAACCGCTGGACCGGATCAACCTCGACTTCACCCACGGCACCGTCCGCGCGGTCGCGGTCAACGGCCTGCGCAGCGAATTCGCCACCGTGGGCGAGGACTTGGTCATCAGCCCGCCCGGCCACCTCCCGCCCGGAGCGCCGTTGCGCATCACCGTCCACCACACCAGCGACCCCGGGGGCGCCCAGGACACCGGAGGATGGGTGCGCACCGCCGACGGCCTGGCCATGGCCAACCAGGCCGACGCCGCCCACCGCGTCTTCCCGGGCAACGACCACCCCGCCGACAAGGCGTACTTCACCTTCCGGGTCACCGCGCCCAAGGGCCTCACGGCGGTGGCCAACGGACTGCTCGTCGCCGCCGCCCGGCACGGCGACACGACCACCTGGACCTATCGCACCCAGCACCCCATGGCCACCGAACTGGCCCAGGTCGGCATCGGCCGCTCCACCGTGCTGCACCGCATCGGACCGCGCGGACTGCCCGTGCGCGACGTGGTCCCGACCGCCGACCGCGAGCGCCTGGAACACCGGCTCGGCAAGACCCCGGAGCAGATCGCGTGGATGGAGCGGCAGGTCGGACGCTACCCCTTCGAGACGTACGGACTACTCGTCGCCGACACCCGGACGGGCTTCGAGCTGGAGACCCAGACGATCTCCCTCTTCGAACGGTCCCTGTTCGTGGGGGACGGCCACCCCGACTGGTACGTCGAATCGATCATGGTGCACGAGCTGGCCCACCAGTGGTTCGGCGACAGCGTCTCGCCCCGGACCTGGTCCGACCTGTGGCTCAACGAGGGGCACGCCACCTGGTACGAGGCACGCTACGCGGAGGAGCACGCCGGGAAGTCGCTGGAGAGCCGGATGCACGACGCCTACGTCCGGTCCGACGGCTGGCGTGCCGCGGGCGGCCCGCCGGCCCGCCCCACGACGCCCGAGCCGGGCAAGAAGCTCAGCCTCTTCCGGCCGGTGGTGTACGACGGAAGCGCGCTGGTGCTGTACGCCCTGCGCCAGGAGATCGGAGCGAGCGCGTTCGACCGGCTGGAGCGGAGCTGGGTGAGGAAGCACCGGGACTCCACCGCGGACACCGCGGACTTCGTCCGGCTGGCGTCGCGGATCACGGGCCGTGACCTGACCTCGTTCTTCGAGGGCTGGCTGTACGGCGAGAGGACTCCGTCGATGCCGGGACACCCCGACTGGCGCAGTGCCGACCCGGACGGCCGGTGACGCGGGGCGCACGGGCGGCCACGAGCGCGGCCCGGCCGGGGCAAACTCGGGTGACGAGCCCGGAGCGGCCGTGCCACTATCGACGGGTCGCCACGGCGGCCGGACCGATGATTCGCCGCACCGGGAATCATCGGGAGAGGTCACACGTTGTGACAGATGTAACGGACTTCCATCGACGTAAGGATCCAATGACCTCCTCTTCTTCCCTTCCCCAGGACGCGCGGTACGCGCGGAGTGCTACGGAGAACACCACCGAGAGCCTCACAGAGGGCCTTCGGGCCGACGCCCTGATGGAAGAGGACGTCGCCTGGAGCCACGAGATCGACGGAGAGCGGGACGGCGACCAGTTCGACCGCTCCGAGCGCGCCGCGCTGCGACGGGTTGTCGGTCTCTCCACCGAGCTGGAGGACGTCACCGAGGTCGAGTACCGCCAGCTGCGCCTGGAGCGCGTGGTGCTGGTGGGCGTGTGGACCTCGGGGACCGCCCGAGAGGCGGAGAACTCCCTGGCTGAGCTCGCCGCGCTGGCGGAGACGGCGGGCGCCCAGGTGCTCGACGCCGTCTACCAGCGCCGCGACAAGCCCGATCCGGCCACCTACATCGGGTCCGGCAAGGCGCTGGAGCTGCGTGACATCGTCCTCGAATCGGGGGCCGACACCGTCGTCTGCGATGGTGAGCTCAGCCCCGGCCAGCTGATCCATCTGGAGGACGTCGTCAAGGTCAAGGTGGTCGACCGGACCGCCCTGATCCTCGACATCTTCGCCCAGCACGCCAAGTCCCGAGAGGGCAAGGCGCAGGTCTCCCTGGCGCAGATGCAGTACATGCTGCCGCGCCTGCGCGGCTGGGGTCAGTCGCTGTCCCGGCAGATGGGCGGCGGCGGTTCCAGCGGCGGCGGGGGCATGGCGACCCGCGGCCCCGGTGAGACCAAGATCGAGACCGACCGGCGCCGGATCCGCGAGAAGATGGCGAAGATGCGCCGGGAGATCGCGGAGATGAAGACCGGCCGCGAGATCAAGCGCCAGGAGCGCAAGCGCAACAGGGTGCCTTCGGTCGCCATCGCCGGCTACACCAACGCGGGCAAGTCCTCGTTGCTCAACCGGCTCACCGGGGCGGGCGTCCTGGTGGAGAACGCGCTGTTCGCCACCCTGGACCCGACCGTGCGCCGGGCCGAGACGCCGAGCGGCCGGATCTACACCCTGGCCGACACCGTCGGGTTCGTACGGCATCTGCCGCACCACCTCGTCGAGGCGTTCCGCTCCACCATGGAGGAGGTCGGCGAGTCCGACCTGATCCTGCACGTGGTGGACGGCTCCCACCCGGCCCCGGAGGAACAGCTCGCCGCGGTCCGCGAGGTGATCCGCGACGTCGACGCGGTGGACGTGCCCGAGATCGTGGTGGTCAACAAGGCTGACGCCGCCGATCCGCTGGTGCTCCAGCGACTGCTGCGCATCGAGAAGCACGCGATCGCCGTCTCGGCACGCACGGGCGACGGCATCGACGAACTGCTCGCGCTCATCGACACCGAACTGCCCCGGCCGTCGGTCGAGATCGAGGCACTCGTGCCGTACACCCGGGGCGGTCTCGTCTCGCGCGTGCACGCCGAGGGCGAGCTGATCTCCGAGGAGCACACGTCGGAGGGCACCCTCCTCAAGGCCCGGGTCCACGAGGAACTGGCCGCGGAGCTCTCCGCGTTCGTTCCCGCGGCGCACTGACGGCGCGGCACCACCCGGTACGGACCGAAGGCCCGTTCCCCGAGAGGCACATGCCCCTCTCGGGGAACGGGCCTTCGCCGTCGACGCCGCCGGGCCGCGCGTCCCGCGCCCGGTCGTAACGCCGTCGTCGTGAACGGGGCGTCGTCACCGTGAAGCGACGCCGTCACCGGACACCGGTCCGGTGACGGCCCGTCCTCACTGTCCCGCGTACTTCTTGCTGACCGCCTCGTAGACGCCCTCGGCCTCCTTGCCGAACCGCGGTCCGGCAAGCCAGCCGGCCGTCACCGGGCCGATGGAGGTGTTCGAGACCAGCGCGGGCTTGCCGTCCCGGCCGGTCGCGACCCAGCCACCGCCGGAGGCGCCGCCGGTCATCGTGCAGCCGATGCGGTACATCGTGGGGTCCTGTGCGGCCAACGACAGCCGGCCCGGCTCGTCCTCGCAGCGGAACGCCTTCTGGCCGTCGTACGGAGGCGCCGCCGGGAAACCGGTGGCGGTCATGGTGCCGATCTTCGACACGGCCGGGGCGTCGAACTCGACGGACAGCGCGGAACCGACCGTCTCCTCCAGAGACTTGCCCGTCGACCCCTTCTCGGGCGTGACGCGCAGCACCGCGAAGTCGTACGGAGCCCCCTGCCCACCGACCGAGGATCCCTGGGAGATCCACTGGTCGGAGGTCTGCGCCCACTGCCCCCACCACACGCCGTAGGGGGCCATCTGCTCCCTGGTCGCCTTCTTCAGCCCGGCCGTGGGCAGACCCTCGTTGTTGTACGACGGCACGAAGGCGATGTTGCGGTACCAGCCGCCCTTCTTGCCCGCGTGCACACAGTGCCCCGCCGTCCACACCAGATTCGACTTACCGGGGTGCGCCGGGTCCTTCACCACGGTCGCGGAGCACACCATGGAGCCCTCGGGGCCGTCGAAGAAGAGCTTCCCGGACTCGGCGGCGCTGGAGTGGTACGGCGTTCCGACGGCGACGGCGCGCACCGGCGCCGGCGTCGGGTCCGTCACGCCGGCATCGCCCGAGATGTCGTTCTCGACCGGCCGCTCCGGCGCCTTGTCGGCATCCCGCATCCGGTCCGGGTCCCAGAGGTCCTCAATGATCGGATTGACGAAGTCCCTGGCCTCGCGCAGCCACTTCTCCTTGTCCCAGTTCTTCCACTCGCCGTTCCGCCACCGGTCGAGGTCTATCCCGCGGTCCTTGAGCCGTTCCTTGAGATCGTCCGGGATGGTGATCTTGCCGTCGGACGCCGGGGTCGCCGCCGCGTTCGGCTTGTCGCCCCCGGTGTCCTCCTCCGGCCCGCAGGCGGTGGCGGTGAGCGCGAGGACCGCGGTGACCGCGGTCACGGCCGGCAGCGAGAAGCGCGTACGCCGCACACCTCTCCGGCGTGCGGCGAGAGCCGGTCGACTGAGTCGCATGTGGTGATCCCCCTGGGACTTCGTAACTCAACACTTCGTACGGCACTTCGGCGCTGTTGCGGGCCAACGGCCTCGAACGCCCTGTCGGCATGCGGAAGGCCGCCCGAGCGCCTGGTGCGGCCCCCACTATGCCGGTGCCGCTGGGGACGGCGTGAGGCAGGTCCGTGGTTCCACCCCCGCAAGGATCTTCGGATATGGCCGTGATCCGCCGGGCCCGGCGTCGTTGGTACGTGCGAGGGACCCCGGGGAGGGAGTTCATCCCCCGAGTCCGTCCGTCCGCGCACCGACGTACCGACGTGCGACGCAACCGTTCCAGCGGGAGGACCGACAGCCGTGGCCGTGACCGAACCAGCTCCGGTGGCAGCACCGGCGGCGTACGAGGGGATCCTGCGCCGTCAGTCGATGCGCGAGTCCGCCGCCCGTACCTACGCGCGCTCACTGCCCATCGTCCCGGTGCGCGCCAGGGGGATGACCATCGAGGGCGCGGACGGGCGGCGGTATCTCGACTGCCTCTCGGGAGCCGGCACCCTGGCGCTCGGTCACAACCATCCGGTGGTGCTGGAGGCCATCAAGAAGGTGCTCGACTCGGGCGCGCCCCTGCACGTCCTCGACCTCGCCACCCCGGTCAAGGACGCGTTCACCACCGAGCTGTTCGCCACCCTGCCGCGGAGGTTCGCCGACGACGCCCGGATCCTGTTCTGCGGACCCGCCGGGACGGACGCCGTGGAGGCGGCCCTCAAACTGGTCCGTGCCGCCACCGGCCGCGACGGACTCCTCGCCTTCACGGGCGCCTACCACGGCATGACCGAGGGCGCCCTGGCCGCCTCGGGCGGTGCCGAGGACGTACGGGTGACGCGCCTGCCGTTCCCCCGCGACTACCGCTGCCCCTTCGGGATCGGGGGAGGGCGCGGCGCGGAGATCGCCGCCCGGTGGACCGAGAACCTCCTGGATGATCCGAAGGGCGGCGTGCCGGCCCCGGCCGGGATGATCCTGGAACCGGTCCAGGGGGAGGGCGGGGTGATCCCGGCCCCCGACGACTGGATGCGCCGCATGCGCGAGATCACCCGCGCCCGGTCCGTGCCGCTGATCGCCGACGAGGTCCAGACGGGCGTCGGCCGCACCGGCGCCTTCTGGGCGGTCGAGCACAGCGGGATCACCCCCGACGTGATGGTGCTCTCCAAGGCCATCGGCGGTTCCCTCCCGCTCGCCGTCGTCGTCTACCGCTCCGCGCTCGACACCTGGCAGCCCGGCGCGCACGCCGGCACCTTCCGGGGCAACCAGCTCGCGATGGCCGCCGGAACCGCCACTCTCTCCTACGTACGGGAGAACCGCCTCGCCGAGCGCGCCGCGACGCTCGGGGCCCGGATGCTCGCCCGACTCCAGGGCCTGGCGGCGGCCTATCCGTGCGTCGGGGACGTCCGGGGCCGGGGACTGATGATCGGGGTGGAGCTCGTCGACCCCGAGGCCGCCGCGCCCGACCGCAGCCCCGAACCGCCGCCCGCCCCCGCGCTCGCCGCCGCCGTCCAGCAGGAATGCCTGCGCCGCGGTCTCATCGTCGAACTCGGCGGACGCCACTCCACCGTCGTACGCCTCCTGCCGCCCCTCACCCTCACCGACGAACAGGCGACGGCGGTCGTGGACCGCCTCGCCGACGCCCTGGCAGCCGCCGAGCGACTGCCGCACCGCCGGATCGCGACCGGGTCGATCCACTGACCCGGCCACCTCACAAGGAAGACCGCAGTGAACCCCACCCCCCCGCCCCGGGCCGATGGCCCGCCCCCCACGCCGCAGCGAGCGGAGGCCGGACCCGCCGGAAGCCTCCTCGTCGAGCCCACCGTGCCGCGCCAGAAGGCCGCACCGGACGACGAGCGGTACACCCGGCCGGCCCGGACCGCCGACGCGACGCCGGACGGCCACGTCGACCATCTCGACCACCCGGACCCGCTGCGCGCCGCCGACGCGGCGGGCGTCGAGAACCTCCTCCGCTGCTGGGTCCGTGAGAGCGGCCTGGCCCGCCCCGAGGCGGACGTGCTGCGCGTCCCCCTCCCCGCGAGCGGAACGGCATTGCTCGTCCCCGTCGTGCACTGGTCCGTCACGGGCTGGCACCGGTTCGGGCCACCCGTCCTGGAAGGGGCGCCCGACAGCGCGCCGTCCGTCGACGCGGTCACGGTCGCCGCCCTGCTGGGCCGTGAGGCCGACCGCGACGAGGGAGCCGACTTGGTGGCGCGGGTCGCCGACTCGGTCCGCCGCACCGCGGGCTTCCTCGCGGAGCGGCGGCGCGCCCCAGAGCCCCCGGCCGCGGCGGACCTCTTCCTCACGGCCGAGCAGTCGCTGCTCCTCGGCCACCCGCTCCACCCGACGCCCAAGAGCCGTGAGGGACTCTCCGAATCGGAGGCCCGCCGCTACTCGCCCGAGTCGTACGGCTCCTTCCCACTGCACTGGATGGCAGTCGACCGGTCCGTCCTGGCCACCGACTCCGCCTGGACCGAACGCGGCCGTCCCGTGCCCGCCACGGAACTGCTCACCGCCCAGGCCGAAGGGCTGTGCCTCCCCGAGAACACCGCACCGATCCCGCTCCACCCCTGGCAGGCACGCGACCTGCTGCACCGGTCCGAAGCGGCCGCCCTGCTCGACGCCGGGCTCCTCCGCGACCTCGGACCGTACGGCGGGCACTGGCACCCCACCTCCTCCGTCCGTACCGTGCACCGGCCCGGCGCCGAGCTGATGCTCAAGCTCTCCCTCGGCCTGCGCATCACCAACTCCCGTCGTGAGAACCTCCGCAAGGAGCTCCACCGCGGGGTGGAGGTCCACCGCCTGCTGCGCAGCGGGCTCGCCGCACAGTGGCACGCCGTCCACCCCGGCTTCGACATCGTCCGCGACCCCGCCTGGCTCGCCGTCGACGGCCCGGACGGGGCGCCCGTCACCGGCCTCGACGTGGTGCTGCGGCACAACCCGTTCGGTCCGCACGACGACGCGGTCTGCATCGCCGGGCTCACCGCTCCGCGTCCGTGGCCGGGACGCAAGGCCATGCACTCGCGCCTCGCGGAGGTCGTCCTCTCCCTCTCCGCAGCCACCGGCAGGGGCGTGGGCGCAGTGGCCACCGAGTGGTTCCTGCGCTACCTCGACCGGGTCGTACGCCCCGTGCTCTGGCTCGACGCCCACGCGGGCGTGGCCCTCGAAGCGCATCAGCAGAACACCCTGGTGCTGCTCGACGGCCACGGCTGGCCCGTCGGCGGCCGGTACCGCGACAACCAGGGCTACTACTTCCGCGAGTCGCACCGCGCCACCCTGGAACGACGGCTCCCCGGCATCGGAACGGTCAGCGACACCTTCGTCTCCGACGAGGTCACCGACGAACGCTTCGCCTACTACCTCGGGATCAACAACGTGTTCGGGCTGATCGGGTCCTTCGGCTCCCAGCGGCTCGTCGACGAGCGGGTCCTCGTCGCCGCGTTCCGCCGGTTCCTCGGCTCGGCCGCCGCACTCGGCTCCCCGCTGCCCGCGCATCTCCTGGACAACACTCATCTGCGGTGCAAGGCCAACCTGCTGACCAGGCTGCACGGCCTCGACGAACTCGTCGGTCCCGTCGACACCCAGTCCGTGTACGTCACCATCGCCAACCCGCTGCACGCCTGAAGGAGCGCGACGAGAGGAGACCGCATGACCAGCGACAGAGCGGGACCGGCGAGGGCCGATGACCGACGCACGACCATGACCACCGTCTGAACCCCGGGAGGAGAGCGACACCATGGCTTCCGCCGACGCGCCCACAGGCGCCGATACCGGCCCGGCCCCGCAGACCGACACGAGCGCCGAGGACACCCTGGACCTGCCGCTCTCCGAGGAACTCCTCGGTCTGTTCGGGGACGGCACGGGTGCCACGGCCACCGCCGGGGCACCCCCCGTGACGCCGGACGCGCCCGGGCCGTCGGCCTGGTCGTCCGTGTCGTCCGCCTCGCCCGTGTCCTCCGCGATGTCGTCCGTGACGTCCGTGACGGCGGCACCGGGCGGCGCGGTCCCGACGGACGCCGCACGCACCGCGGCCACCGGCACGACCGTCCCACGCACGCCGGAGAGCACAGCGGCGTCCGCCGGCCTGCTCGACCGGCCGGCGGACTGGGGCCCCGCCAACACCCCGGCCGGAGTGTTCCAACTCGTCCCCGTGCGACTGGAACGCGATCTCGCCCTCATCAGCCGCTGGATGAACGACCCCGCGGTGGCGGCGTTCTGGGAACTCGCCGGAACCGAAACGGTCACCGCGGACCATCTGCGCCCCCAACTGGACGGCGACGGACGCAGCGTGCCGTGCCTCGGAGTGCTGGCGGGCATCCCCATGAGCTACTGGGAGATCTACCGCGCGGACCTCGACCCGCTGGCCCGCCACTACCCGGCACGCCCGCACGACACCGGAATCCACCTGCTCATCGGAGGGGTCGACGATCGCGGACGCGGCGTCGGCACCACCCTCCTCCGGGCCGTCGCCGACCTGATCCTGGACAACCGCCCCCTGTGCGGGCGCGTCGTCGCGGAACCCGACCTGCGCAACACCCCGTCCGTGTCCGCCTTCCTCAGCGCCGGCTTCCGTTTCTCCGCGGAGGTCGAGCTTCCCGACAAACGAGCCGCCCTGATGGTCCGCGACCGAACCCACCGGGCCCACCTGTGAACGAACGACTGCGATACATACACCGCTCGAACCCCATCGGTTCCACCCCGAGGAGTCACCGTGCCGAAATATCCCGCGCGCATCGATTCACCGACTGATTCCACGACTGGTTCAGCGACTGATCCAGCGAGCGATTCAGCGGAATCCGCCGCGCCGCTCAGCACGCCCGAACTGAACCCGGCGGTCTGGGAGGGGGCCGCCGTCCGACTGCTCGCGAAAATGCTCGGCCAATTCGCCTACGAGGAGGTCGTCGAACCGGTCGGCCCCGTCGACGGCCGCGATGGCTACACTCTCCGGTTCGACGACGGGGGCACCCTGATCTTCAAGGCCCGGCGCGGGGTGTACGGGAGCTGGCTCATCGCCCCCGAGTCGATCCAGGAACTGCGCGGCACCGCCGGGGAAGCGCCGACGCGAGCCGCACACGACACCGTCGGGAGCGCGTCGCCGGAATCGACGCGCGCCAGGACGCGGGAGCTCGCGGACCCGGCGGCCGGGGCGGAGTGCGACAGCCTCCCCGGGGCGTCCGGCAAGCCCCGGCCGGACCGATGCGCCGACGCCGTGTCTATCCCGGGCCGTCGCACGGATCCCGTACCGGACAGCAGCACCGAAGCGGTGTCGACACCGCGCCGCGGCGCCGACGACGCCGCCCCGTCACGACACCCGGGCTCCGACGCCGTGCCGTTCCGCGACCCCCTGAGCTTCCTCGCCCGCGCCCGCCGCCTCCTGGGGATCGACGGCGCCACGCTCGGCCACCTCATCCGCGAGATCACCACCACCCTCGCCGCCGACGCCCGGCTCGCCCACACCGCGCTCACCGCCGCCCGCCTGGCCGAACTCGACTACGCCGAGCTGGAAGGACACCAGACGGGCCACCCCTGGCTCGTGGCCAACAAGGGCCGCCTCGGCTTCTCCGCCACCGACGCCTCCCGCTACACCCCCGAGGCCCGCCGGCCCGTACGGCTGCCGTGGATCGCGGTGTCCACCCGGATCGGTGCCTACCGGGGCGTCACCGGTCTGGCCACGCCCGGGCAGCTGTACGCGCGGGAACTCGACCCGGCCGTCCGCGACTCCTTCGCCGCCGTGCTCCGCGCCCGCGACCTCGACCCGGACCGATACCTCTTCCTGCCCGTGCACCCCTGGCAGTGGGACGAATGGATCGTTCCGCTCTTCGCCCCGGCCATCGCCTCGGGCGACATCGTGCCGCTCCACGCCGATCCCGACCTCAGGCTGCCCCAGCAGTCCATCCGCACCTTCACCAATGTGTCCCGTCTCGACCGGCACACCGTCAAGCTGCCGCTGTCGATCCTCAACACCCTGGTCTGGCGCGGGCTGCCGACCGAACGCACCCTCGCGGCCCCCGCCGTGACCGCCTGGGTCCAGGGCCTGTGCGAGCGCGACGGCTTTCTGCGCGACACCTGCGGGGTCGTCCTGCTCGGCGAAGTGGCCTCCGTGACCGTCGAGCACCCGCTCTACGATCACCTGCCGGAGACGCCGTACCAGTTCAAGGAGGTCCTCGGCGCGATCTGGCGCGAACCCCTCCGCCCCCGGCTCGCCCCCGGCGAGCGCGCCCGGACCCTCGCCTCGCTGCTCCACACCGATCCGCACGGGCGCGCCTTCACGGCCGAGCTCGTCGAACGCTCCGGACTCGCCCCCACCGCCTGGCTGACCCGCCTCTTCGCCACGCTGTTGCCCCCGCTGCTGCACTTCCTCTACCGCTACGGCACGGTGTTCTCGCCGCACGGTGAGAACGCCATCGTCGTCTTCGACGGGCAGGACGTGCCGGTGCGCCTGGCGATCAAGGACTTCGTCGACGACGTGAACGTCAGCGCCCAGCAACTGCCGGAACACGCATCCATGCCGCAGGACGTGCGCGACATCCTGCTCACCGAGGAGCCCTCCTTCCTCACCCAGTTCATCCACGCCGGACTGTTCATCGGCGTCTTCCGCTTCCTCTCCCCGCTGTGCGAGGAGCAACTGGGTGTACCCGAGGCCGATTTCTGGTCACTTGTGCGGGACGAGGTGCTGCGGTACCACGCCCGCTTTCCCGAGCTCAAGGACCGGTTCGAGATGTTCGACATGCTCACGCCGCGCATCGACCGTCTCTGTCTGAACCGCAACCGTCTGCATGTGGACGGCTACCGGGACCGCCCGGGGCGCCCGCACGCGGCCATCCACGGGAGCGTGCCCAATCCGCTCCACCCCGCTGAATCCGACCGGGAGTGATCGCCGTTGTCAGTGGTGCCCCGTAGGGTGGTCGGGCTATGACGAAGCCATCCCTCCCCGAGCTCCTCCACGCCGCCGTGACCGCCGTCGGCGGTACGGAACGGCCCGGCCAGGCCGCCATGGCCGCAGCCGTCGCCGAGGCCGTCGACGACAACTCCCATCTGCTCGTACAGGCCGGCACCGGCACGGGCAAGTCCCTCGGCTACCTGGTGCCCGCGCTGGCCCACGGGGAGCGCGTCGTGGTGGCCACGGCGACCCTCGCGCTCCAGCGCCAGCTCGTGGAGCGCGACCTTCCGCGTACGGTCGATGCCCTGCATCCGCTGCTGCGCAGACGCCCCCAGTTCGCCATGCTCAAGGGGCGCTCGAACTACCTGTGCCTGCACCGCCTGCACGAGGGTGTGCCGCAGGACGAGGAGGAAGGGCTGTTCGACCAGTTCGAGGCGGCGGCCCCGTCGAGCAAGCTCGGCCAGGACCTGCTGCGGCTGCGCGACTGGTCGGACGAGACGGAGAGCGGTGACCGCGACGACCTCACCCCCGGTGTCTCCGACCGGGCCTGGGCGCAGGTCTCCGTCTCCTCCCGGGAGTGCCTGGGCGCCACCAAGTGCGCATACGGGGCCGAGTGCTTCGCCGAGCAGGCCCGTGAGCGGGCCAAGCTCGCCGATGTCGTCGTCACCAATCACGCCCTGCTCGCCATCGACGCCATCGAGGGCGCCCCGGTGCTCCCGCAACACGAGGTGCTGATCGTCGACGAGGCCCACGAGCTGGTCTCCAGGGTCACAGGCGTGGCCACCGGCGAGCTCACCCCAGGCCAGGTCAACCGCGCGGTGCGCCGCGCTGCGAAGCTGGTGAACGAGAAGGCGGCCGACGCCCTCCAGACCGCCTCCGAGGGTTTCGAGCGGGTGATGGAGTTGGCGCTTCCCGGCCGTCTGGAGGAGATCCCCGAGGACCTGGGCTACGCGCTGATGTCCCTGCGTGACGCGGCGCGTACGGTGATCACGGCCCTGGGTACCACGCGCGACAAGTCCGTCCAGGACGAGGATGCGGTCCGCAAGCAGGCCCTCGCGTCCGTGGAGACGATCCACGGTGTCGCCGAACGGATCACCCAGGGCTCCGAGTACGACGTCGTCTGGTACGAGCGCCACGACCGCTTCGGAGCGTCGCTGAGGGTCGCTCCGCTCTCGGTCTCCGGGCTGCTGCGCGAGAAGCTCTTCGCTGACCGGTCCGTGGTCCTCACCTCGGCCACCCTCAAGCTCGGCGGCGACTTCAACGGGGTGGGGGCGTCGCTGGGACTCGCTCCCGAGGGCACCGAGGGCGACGACCTCCCGCAGTGGAAGGGGCTCGACGTCGGGTCGCCGTTCGACTACCCGAAGCAGGGGATCCTGTACGTCGCCCGGCATCTGGCCACGCCCGGCCGCGAGGCGTCCCGTACGGACATGCTGGACGAGCTCGCCGAGCTGGTGGAGGCGGCGGGCGGGCGCACGCTCGGGCTGTTCTCGTCCATGCGCGCGGCGCAGGCAGCGGCCGAGGAACTGCGGGGTCGGCTCGACAAGCCGATCCTGCTCCAGGGCGAGGAGACGCTCGGCGAACTGATCAAGAACTTCGCGGCCGATCCCGAGACCTGTCTCTTCGGCACGCTGTCGCTCTGGCAGGGCGTCGACGTGCCCGGACCCAGCTGCCAGCTCGTGGTCATGGACCGGATTCCCTTCCCGCGCCCCGACGACCCGTTGATGAGTGCGCGCCAGAAGGCGGTGGACGAGGCCGGAGGCAACGGCTTCATGGCCGTCGCGGCCACGCACGCGGCGCTGCTGATGGCGCAGGGCGCCGGTCGGCTGGTTCGAGCCACGGGGGACAGGGGGGTGGTCGCGGCGCTCGATCCGCGGTTGGCCAACGCTCGGTACGGCAGTTTTCTGCGCGCCTCGCTGCCCGACTTCTGGTACACGGTCGACCGCAATCAGGTGCGACGCTCACTCGCGGCGATCGACGCGGCGGCCAAGGCCGACGGCCGGTAGCCGGTCGGCCCGGGGCGTCTCCGGCGGGCCCGCCCGCGCGTCGGCTGCCGGGACGCGGGCGGGGACCCATCGGGACCGGGCTGCCCTGGTCCAGGCGCGGCCCCGCTCGTCCGTCGGGGCCGTTCGGTCGGTTCCGCGCCCGGCACCTTCGCGACCCTCGACGGCCGCGATGGTGGCGCGGTCATGCGCATGGCAGGACCCGCATGGAAAAGGGGCCCCGGGATCGGCGCAGTGGATCCCGGGGCCCCGGTCGGGACCTGCGACGTGTCAAACCCGTCGCAGCACCGCCACCACCTTGCCGAGAATGGTCGCCTCGTCACCGGGGATCGGCTGGTACGCGGCATTGTGGGGGAGGAGCCAGACATGGCCGTCCTCGCGCTTGAAGCGCTTGACGGTGGCCTCGCCGTCGAGCATGGCGGCGACGATGTCGCCGTTCTCCGCGACGGGCTGACGACGCACGGTGACCCAGTCGCCGTCACAGATCGCCGCCTCCACCATCGAGTCACCGACGACCTTGAGGACGAAGAGCTCTCCGTCGCCGACCAACTGGCGGGGGAGCGGGAAGACGTCCTCGACCGACTCCTCGGCGAGGATCGGGCCACCGGCGGCGATCCGGCCGACGAGCGGCACGTAGGACGCCGCGGGCTTGCCGGCCGTGTCGGCGGGCTGGGTGCTGGGCTGGTCCGAACCGCGGACCTCGTACGCCCGGGGGCGGTGGGGGTCGCGGCGGAGGAACCCCTTGCGCTCCAGGGCCATCAGCTGATGGGCCACGGACGACGTGCTGGACAGGCCCACCGCCTGACCGATCTCCCGCATGGAGGGCGGGTAACCACGCCGCTGGACGGAATCCCGGATCACCTCGATCACGCGCCGTTGCCGGTCCGTGAGCCCAGAGCTGTCCGCCCGGATGCCTGGAGGTCGGCCGGGCAACGAGCGCGCTGGGCGCATGGGCTCCGGCCCCTCCGTGCTCGTGAGGTGGTCATTCATGGCGTGCACCGGCTCAAGTCGGCCCTGGGAGCGGTCCTGGGCGGTGATGGTGGCACTGTCTGCGGTGGTGGTCACGTCGGCCCCTCTCGAATGGTCTCCCTGGCTGGACAACGGTAGTAGCTTTCGAAAGGTTGCGCCAAACACACGTTCGAGTGAAAAACGAATAAAAGGCTGTCGCCAGTTAACTGCTGGGTGTATGCGGATTCGCTGCCGGGTGTTTGTGCGAACGGGTGCCGGTGGCGTGCGACCGTCGAGTGTGGGCCGCATCGCGTGTCGGCGGTCGTGCGTGGCGGTGGCCGCGCGTGTCGGCGGCCGTGCCCCGTGCGACCGGTGGCCCCGCCCTCTCCTCCTCCTCGTGCGGGTGCGGGCGGGCGCGTGCGTGGGGCGGATCGTGCATGGGTGGGGCGGACGGGGCTGTGGAGGTGAATCCGGACCGCGCGCGACGCGGGTCATTACGGTAACGTCCGCGGGCGCGGAGTGGCGGTTCGGGGCTCCGGCCGTACGCCGCGCGGGCGTGGCCGAAGGAGCCCCGCGATTTCGGCGGCCTGGTGGCTCCCGTACCCTCGTCCACGGCCGCACGCCGCCTGCCGGCTGTCCGCGAACCGCGACACGCTCACAGGGCCAAATGCGCGACGGAACCCAAGATCTAGTGGTTGGATTGTTCCGGCCACCCAGAAGTTGTGGTCCCTGGTCCGTCAGGGGTGTGGCCATCGCCTATGCTTGTGATTGCTTCGAGGGGCCCCGACGGGCCCTGCCGAGGCTGTTCAGTCGTGCTGTGAAGGAGGGTTGGGAGCCATGCACTGCCCCTTCTGCAGGCACCCCGACAGCCGGGTCGTCGACAGCCGCACCACCGACGACGGCACGTCGATCCGCCGCCGCCGCCAGTGCCCCGACTGCTCCCGCCGTTTCACGACGGTGGAGACCTGCTCGCTGATGGTGGTCAAGCGCAGCGGTGTGACCGAACCCTTCAGCCGGACCAAGGTCATCTCCGGCGTGCGCAAGGCATGCCAGGGGCGGCCGGTCACCGAGGACGCCCTCGCCAAGCTCGGCCAGCGGGTCGAGGAGGCGGTGCGCGCCACCGGCAGTGCCGAGCTGACCACCCATGACGTGGGCCTGGCGATCCTCGGCCCCCTGCAGGAACTCGACCTCGTCGCTTACCTGCGTTTCGCGTCCGTGTACCGGGCGTTCGACACACTTGAAGACTTCGAGGCGGCCATCGCGGAGCTCCGCGAACGGCGGCCTCCCACGGAGGAGCGCGGGACCGGCGCGGCCCTTGTGGTCCCCGTTCCCGCCGCCGCCGACTGAGCGGCACCGGCCGGTCCTGCGGCGTGTCCGCGGGTCGGCGCGGCCAAGCGGCTTTTTGAACCCGCTCAGGGCGTCCTTCGTGGCGCCCGGAGCAGCAGAGACAGACTGTGCCCTGGGAAGTTCTGGGCACTTCAGGGCGTTTTTGCCCACATATGGGAGGCGGCATGACAGAGACGGCGAGCGGCCCGGCACGAGGTTCCCGAGCCAAGGGTTCCAAGGCGAGCAAGGGGCTGCGCATCGAGCGCATCCACACCACCCCCGGCGTGCATCCGTACGACGAGGTGGTCTGGGAGCGCCGTGACGTCGTCATGACCAACTGGCGCGACGGCTCGATCAACTTCGAGCAGCGCGGCGTCGAGTTCCCCGACTTCTGGTCGGTGAACGCGGTCAACATCGTCACCAGCAAGTACTTCCGCGGGGCCGTCGGCACCCCGCAGCGCGAGACCGGTCTGCGGCAGCTCATCGACCGGATCGTGAAGACGTACCGCAAGGCCGGCGAGGACCACAGCTACTTCGCCTCGCCCGCGGACGCCGAGATCTTCGAGCACGAACTGGCGTACGCCCTCCTGCACCAGATCTTCAGCTTCAACTCCCCGGTGTGGTTCAACGTCGGAACGCCCCAGCCGCAGCAGGTCTCCGCCTGCTTCATCCTGTCCGTCGACGACTCCATGGAGTCGATCCTCGACTGGTACAAGGAAGAAGGCATGATCTTCAAGGGCGGTTCCGGGGCCGGTCTGAACCTCTCCCGGATCCGTTCCTCCAAGGAACTGCTGTCCTCCGGCGGCAACGCCTCCGGCCCGGTCTCCTTCATGCGTGGCGCCGATGCCTCCGCCGGAACGATCAAGTCCGGCGGCGCCACCCGGCGCGCGGCCAAGATGGTCATCCTCGACGTCGACCACCCCGACATCGAGGGCTTCATCGAGACCAAGGTGAAGGAGGAGGAGAAGATCCGCGCCCTGCGCGACGCGGGCTTCGACATGGACCTGGGCGGCGACGACATCACGTCCGTCCAGTACCAGAACGCCAACAACTCGGTCCGCGTGAACGACGAGTTCATGAAGGCCGTGGAGTCCGGCGGCAAGTTCGGGCTGCGCGCGCGCATGACCGGCGAGGTCATCGAAGAGGTCGAGGCCAAGGCCCTCTTCCGCAAGATGGCCGAGGCGGCCTGGGCCTGCGCCGACCCGGGCATCCAGTACGACGACACGATCAACCACTGGCACACCTGCCCCGAGTCCGGCCGGATCAACGGCTCGAACCCGTGCAGCGAGTACATGCACCTGGACAACACCTCGTGCAACCTCGCCTCGCTGAACCTGATGAAGTTCCTCAAGGACGACGGCAAGGGCAACCAGTCCTTCGACTCCGAGCGCTTCGCGAAGGTCGTCGAGCTGGTCATCACCGCGATGGACATCTCCATCTGCTTCGCCGACTTCCCCACTCAGAAGATCGGTGAGAACACCCGCGCCTTCCGTCAGCTGGGCATCGGCTACGCCAACCTCGGCGCCCTGCTGATGGCGACCGGCCACGCCTACGACAGCGACGGCGGCCGCGCCCTCGCCGGTGCCATCACCTCGCTGATGACCGGCACCTCGTACCGCCGCTCCGCCGAGCTCGCCGCGGTGGTCGGCCCGTACGACGGCTACGCCCGCAACGCCGAGCCGCACCAGCGCGTCATGAAGCAGCACGCGGACGCCAACACCGCCGCCGTGCGCATGGACGACCTGGACAGTCCGATCTGGGCCGCCGCGACGGAGGCGTGGCAGGACGTGATCCGTCTGGGCGCGAAGAACGGTTTCCGCAACGCGCAGGCGTCGGTCATCGCCCCCACCGGCACCATCGGTCTCGCGATGTCCTGCGACACCACCGGCCTCGAACCGGACCTGGCCCTGGTCAAGTTCAAGAAGCTGGTCGGCGGCGGCTCGATGCAGATCGTCAACGGCACCGTCCCGCAGGCCTTGCGCCGCCTGGGCTACCAGGAGGAGCAGATCGAGGCGATCGTCGCCCACATCGCCGAGCACGGCAATGTGATCGACGCCCCTGGCCTGAAGACCGAGCACTACGAGGTCTTCGACTGCGCGATGGGCGAGCGCGCCATCTCCCCGATGGGCCACGTCCGCATGATGGCCGCGATCCAGCCGTGGATCTCCGGCGCCCTGTCCAAGACGGTCAACATGCCGGAGTCGGCGACCGTCGAGGAGGTCGAGGAGATCTACTTCGAGGCGTGGAAGATGGGCGTCAAGGCGCTCGCGATCTACCGCGACAACTGCAAGGTCGGCCAGCCCCTCTCCGCGAAGACCAAGGAGAAGTCCGCTACGGACGCGGTCGCGGCCAGGACCGAGGCGACCATCCGCGAAGCGGTCGAGAAGGTCGTCGAGTACCGCCCGGTCCGCAAGCGCCTCCCCAAGGGCCGTCCGGGCATCACCACCTCCTTCACGGTGGGCGGCGCCGAGGGCTACATGACCGCCAATTCCTACCCGGACGACGGTCTCGGCGAGGTCTTCCTGAAGATGTCGAAGCAGGGCTCCACGCTCGCGGGCATGATGGACGCCTTCTCCATCGCCGTCTCGGTCGGTCTGCAGTACGGCGTCCCGCTGGAGACGTACGTCTCGAAGTTCACCAACATGCGCTTCGAGCCGGCCGGCATGACGGACGACCCGGACGTGCGGATGGCGCAGTCGATCGTCGACTACATCTTCCGCCGCCTCGCGCTGGACTTCCTGCCCTTCGAGACCCGCTCGGCGCTGGGCATCCACTCGGCCGAGGAGCGTCAGCGCCACCTCGACACCGGTTCGTACGAGCCCTCGGACGACGAGATCGACGTGGAGAGCCTGGCCCAGTCCGCCCCGGTGCGGACGGAGCCCCTGAAGGCCGTGGTCGCGGTGCAGGAGGCCGAGAAGCCGGCCCCGAAGACGGCGCACACCTCGGCGGAGCTCGTCGAGATGCAGCTCGGTATCAGCGCGGACGCCCCGCTCTGCTTCTCCTGCGGCACGAGGATGCAGCGCGCCGGGTCCTGCTACATCTGCGAGGGCTGCGGCTCGACCAGCGGCTGCAGCTGAGACCGACGGGAGTCGCACCGGACGCGCCGTCCGACATAGGCCGCACCTGTAGCTGACCAGCAGCACACGAAGGGGGTCGACCATCGGTCGATCCCCTTCGTCGTGCCCGTGACCGGGGCGGCGCACCGATTCGACGACGCCGTGCCCGGCGCACCGTGAGCAGAAGGAGCGGAGCTGCCGACTACACCGGCGGCAGGAGCGCCAGCGCCTCTTCCAGGTTGTGCTCGACGATTCCCCACATGAGCGTCCGGTCGGGGAAATGTCGCTCGCACGAGATCTCGGCGCGGAGTCGCCCCGCTCCAGCAGGTCCGGCCTGCCGTGGCGCCGGGCCCGGCATCGGTGCATCATCTCGAGCATCCCGGCGAGTTCGCCCAGGGCACCCGCGGCGCGCATGGGGTCGGTTTCGAAGAGTGCTTCGAGTGTGCCGCCGGAGACATCCTCGACCACGGCGACGTCCGCCGGGTACCGGTGCTGACTGTCGTCCGCCTGGAGTACCCGTGGAATCCGTGCCCCGAGGCTGCTCAGGCTCCGCTGTGCGGTCAGGAACCTCCGCGGCAGGAATCACACGACAGGCATCCAAGAACCACCCGCGTCCGCGTCGGCCCGCGATCCGGCCGAACGCTCCGGAGCACCCTCGCACACCGCAGCCCGGCACCCTCTCGTCGCCTCGTCGATCGAGCGGGGTTCCCGTCCCGCGTCGGGTACGTCTCCGGTGCCGGGTACCACCATGCCGTGCGGTTGCGCGTGCAGTGCAGTGCCGTGCCTTCCGCGGTGTCGGCGGCGGGCGGGGTCAGGACGCGGGCGGACGGCCTCCCATCGCGGTGGTGAACGACTCGGGGTCGCCGTCGAAGCCCCTGACCGTGTCGCGGAACTCCCATACTCCCGAGGCGCCGCGGGCGAACTCCGCAACGGTCGCGGCGGTGGCGTCGCCCACCGAGGAGAAGTCGTCCTCCGACAGGTTGGTGTAGCCCTCCCTGACCTGCACGACGGTGTTCTCGATGTCGCCGAACGTCTTGCGGCCGTCGCGCTGCTGGATGGCGACCCCGACGACGACCCGCGCGTACGCGGACGACAGGCGGTCCAGTTCCAGGGTCATCACCTCGTCGAAGCCGAAGCCCTGACCGGTCCTGCTGTCACGGTTGAGCGTGATGGTACCGTCCGGCGACCGGCTGTCGAAGTGCACGAGATACGCGGGAGCGTCGTAGGGCGCGTCCGTGCGGTAGGTGGCCGCGATGATGTCGAGATCGTGGTCCGGGGCGCCATGAGGGCTGGGATCCCACTTGAGCCTGACCTCGACCTTCTCGATGTCCTTGTTGGGGGTGCTCATCGGACTTCCCTCCTTGGTGCGCCGCTGTGCTTTCGGGCCGTTCATACCACTCGATCATGTCCGTAACCGGCCGCGGAACCAACCGGGTTGGCCCACGGCGGCGGAATCGGGCCATCTCGCCCGGTGCGAGTCCCGGGTGGGGTGAACGGCGGTCGCCTCGCACGCGTACCACGAATCAGGGCCGGGGAAACGGGGGTTGGTGCGACGACGGTACACATGGCCTGCAACTCCGTTTCGCGCCGGGCCGGTTCGAAATGACCGTGCGCGGGAGTGACTTCGGCCAGGTCCGGCACCGTACGATGGCGCAGTGCTGGTCAAGTGGATTCGTTGCACCGTGGTGGACCGTCGGGGTTTTGAACGGGAACAACGAAAGTGGGCGGAGCTGCTGGGAGAGCCGGGATTCGGCGGACAGGGCGGTGGGTGGAGCCGAGGACGTCCCGATGTGGCACATGTCTTCGCCTTCTGGGACAACCGTGTCTTCTACGACTCGTTCATGGCGCGCAAGCACGACCGGTTGGCCGCCTCGCAGTCCGGTACGTGCAGTGGCGTCCAGGTCAAGCTGTTCGAGCACCGCTTCGACGTGAAGACGGGTTTCGAGCCGCGCTTCACCGACGTGGACGTCGTCAGGGTGGCGCACAGCACGGTGCACGAGGACCGGGCCGAGCACTTCGCGCTGATGCAGGAGCGGGTGTGGAACCCGGCGATGGCCGGTTCTCCCGGCATGGTGCGAGGGGTGTTCGCGGAGGCACCGGGGCACGAGTTCCTGGTGTTGTCGATGTGGCAGTCGAGTGCCGAGCGCGGCAAGTACCGGGCCGGCAGCATCGAGCGGCTGACGCAGCGGACGCAGGTCGAGGAGGACGTGGCAGCGGTGGCGGGCGACGTCGTGCGGCTCGAACCGTCCTGGACGGTGTGACGAGGGCGAACGCTCGCGGTCCTCAGCACGACCGTTCGTACTCGACCTGCTCCAGAGGGTTCCCGTCGCCGAAGCCGCAGGGGCGCGTGGCCCCGCTCTCGGCGAAGCCGCACTTGGCGTAGAAGCGGCGGGAGCGCGGGGTGTCGCGCAGCGTCCACAGATGGACACGGTGAAAGCCGTCGTCGCGCAGCAGCCGTAGGGTCCCGGTCATCAGCGCCGTGGCGATGCCGCTGCCCCAGCTGTCGGGATGGCTGTGGAAGCTGTGGATCTCGGCCAGGCCCGGCCGGGACCGGGAGCCCTTCTCCCGCCTCAGCCCCGGTACGACTGTCGCCCGGCGCCCGCCGGGGGTCGGGGCGCAGCGCTTAGGGTCGAACCATGGCACGACCGCAACGCATCGTCCTCGTCCGCCACGGGGAGTCCGAGGGCAACGCAGACGACTCGGTGTACGAGCGCGTGCCGGACCACGCGCTGAGGCTCACCTCCACGGGGCTCCGGCAGGCCAGGGAGACCGGCGCGCGGCTGCGCGAGCTGTTCGGCACCGAACGGGTCAGCGTGTACGTCTCGCCCTACCGCCGTACGCACGAGACCTTCAGGGCCCTGGACCTGGATCTGGCTCGGGTGAGGGTGAGGGAGGAGCCGAGGCTGCGGGAGCAGGACTGGGGGAACTGGCAGGACCGGGAGGACGTGCGGCTCCAGAAGGAGTACCGGGACGCCTACGGGCACTTCTTCTACCGGTTCGCGCAGGGCGAGTCCGGGGCCGATGTGTACGACCGGGTCGATGCCTTCCTGGAGAGTCTGCACCGGAGTTTCGATGCCCCCGACCACCCGCCGAACGTCCTGCTGGTCACGCACGGGCTGACCATGCGTCTGTTCTGCATGCGGTGGTTCCACTGGTCGGTGGCCGAGTTCGAGTCCCTGTCCAATCCCGGCAACGGGGAGACCAGGATGCTGATACTCGGCGAGGACGGGCGGTACACCCTGGACCGGCCGTTCGAGCGCTGGCGCACCCCTGAACCGTACGGAATCACCGGATAGAGTGGAAGGCGATGACGACCGCCTCCTCTGCCACCGACCAACGATTCGAACGTGCCCTGGCCAGCCTCCGCGGACTGGCCGTGGGGGACGCGCTGGGGTCCCAGTTCTTCGTGCCGGTGAACTACCCGCTGCTGAAGCAGGGAGGGTTGCCTCCCGGCCCCTGGCAGTGGACGGACGACACCGAGATGGCCGCCTCGGTGGTGGCCGTGCTGGTGGCACACGGGCGGATCGACCAGGACGCGCTGGCCCGGTCCTTCGCCGAGCACCATGACTTCGACCGGGGATACGGCCCCGCCGTGAACCGGCTGCTCAGGCTGGTGCGGGAGGGCGGCGACTGGCGTGAGCTGGCGTCCGCGCTGTTCCAGGGGCAGGGTTCCTGGGGCAACGGCTCCTCGATGCGCATCGCCCCGCTCGGGGCCTGGTACGCCGACGACCCGGAGCAGGCCACGCACCAGGCCGAGATCTCCTCGTACATCACGCACCAGCACCGCGAGGCGGTCGCGGGCGCGATGGCCGTCGCGGCGGCCGCGGCGCTGGCCGCGGCGAGCGCGGGGCCGCCGACCCCGACGGAGTTCCTCGACGGCGTGATCGACCTCGTGCCGCGCAGCGCGGTCGGTGCCGGACTGCGCCGGGCGCGCGACATGCTCGACTACGACGACGCGGGTACGGTCGCCGCGGTGCTCGGCAACGGACGGCGCACCAGCGCCCACGACACCGTCCCGTTCGCCCTGTGGTCCGCGGCACGGCACCTCGGCGACTTCGAGCAGGCCTTCTGGGGCACGGCCCGGGCGGGCGGCGACGTCGACACCACCTGCGCGATCGTCGGCGGCATCGTCGCGGCGAGCGGGACAGGCGCACCGCCCGCCGACTGGGCGGCACAGACGGAGGAACTGCCGGGCTGGCTGCCGCGGTAGCGCGACCCGGGCGAACGGCACGCCCCTGAACCGGACGGCATCCGCCCGGAGCCGGAGCACGTCCCCCGCGAGCCGGATGGTGATCGCGAACCGGACGGGCGACGCGGGCGGACGGCGTCTCCCCGAGCCGCACGGCTCTCGCGTCGAACGCGATGGTTCCCCGGCCGTGGCGGGCGCCCGACCGGTACCGTCACGGTCCTGCCACAGCCTTCTCCCGAGCGCGTGCCCAGGGGAAGGGGAAGTTACTCTTTCGGCCACGTCGCCCCCGGTGATCAACCGGACGGGCGTGCACCGAATGAGACGCCGGGGTGTCCCCGTGCTGCCCGGCGGCGGTGCGCGCGGACCCCGGCGGGGGAGGGGTCCCATTGTCCGATCACGTACCAGACAACCCCCGGCCGCAGGACGTGTCCGAGCGATCCGGGCCGCCGGAACATGGCGCGGAGCCGGGGACGAGCGCGCCACCGAAGCCGGCGCCGCAGCCGTCCCACGGCATCACGCCCGGGCCGCCGCAGGCACGGGCCCACGCCTCGCGGGTCGGCGCACCACAGCCCCCGCCCGGTCCCGGGCGGCGCACCAGTCCTCCGTCGCCGATCGCGCGACTGCGGGTCGCCGAGCCGGCCGCCGTCCGGGGAGCGACCCTCTGCTCCGTCCTCGTCACCGCGGTCCTGAGCGCGTCGCTGCTCGGCGACGGTCTCGGCGCGAACCTGCTGATCGTCGCGATTCCCGCGGCGCTCGCGGCCTTCTTCGCCGCGCGGGTGGCCGGACGCCGCCTCCGCCCGTGGACGGCCGTCTGGGCGGTCGGCGGCCTGGCACTGCTCGTCGTCCCGGCCCTGCGGGACGCCGGGTGGCCCAGCTTTCTCGCCGTCGTGTCGGCCGTGGCACTGGGTTCGCTCGCGCTCCACGGTGCCCGCAGCTGGTTCGGGGTGTTCCTCGGTTCGCTGGGCCTGTTCGGTTCGCTCGTCGAGGGGACGGTCTGGGGCTGGCGGGGCGTGCGCGATCGCATGGCGGGGGCCCGGAAGGGGTGGGGTGCCGCACTCCGCACCACCGCGGTGGCGACCGTCCTGCTCGTCGTGTTCGGCACACTCTTCGCGAGCGCCGACGCCGCCTTCGCCGATGTGCTCGGCAGACTGGTTCCCGACGTGTCGCTGGGGGACGGTCCCTGGAGACTTCTCCTCTTCGCGCTCGGTCTGGTGGGCTCCCTCGCCGCCGCGTACACCGCCGCCGCCCCGGTGCGCTGGGACGGCTTCGCCCTCCGGCCGGGAAAGCCACGCGGGCGGCTGGAATGGGCGCTGCCGCTCGTCGTGCTGAACCTGCTGTTCGCCGTCTTCATCGCCGTCCAGCTGACCGTGTTGCTCGGCGGATACGCCAAGGTGATGGCGGAAACCCACCTCAGCTATGCCCAGTACGCGCGTCAGGGCTTCTGGCAGCTTCTCTGGGCCACCTTCCTCACCCTGCTGGTCATCGCCGTCGCCCTTCGCCTGGCCCCGCGCGGACGGGACGGGGACCGCACCCTCGTACGGGGTGTGCTCGGCACGCTCTGCGTGCTCACCCTCGTCGTCGTGGCGTCCGCGCTCAGGCGCATGGACCTGTACGTCGACACCTACGGCCTGACCAGGCTGCGCATCTCGGTGGCGGCGATGGAACTCTGGCTGGGTGTCGTCCTCGTCCTGATCGTGGTCTTCGGCGCGCTCCGGCCGCGCCTGCTCCCGCGCGCCGTCGCCGCGAGCGCGGCCGCCGCGGTGCTCGCGTTCGGTCTGGTCTCGCCCGACGGCCTGATCGCGGAACAGAACGTCCAGCGGTACCGCGACGGTCGCTCGATCGACATCGCCTACCTCCGTGACCTCTCGGCCGACGCCGTTCCCGCTCTCGACACCCTGCCCGAGCCGCTGCGCTCCTGCGCACTGCGGGACATCGAGCGTTCGCTGCGGTCCTCGGACACGCCCTGGTACGCCATGAGCCTGGGGGAGGCGCGAGCCCGGGAGATCCTGCGCGAGCGCGGTACGGACAGGTCAAAGGGGCCCTGTTCCCTCGCGCGCGGGGGCGTCGGAGGAGGAGACGGAGGAGGCGCGAACGACGACCGCGGCTACGAGGACGGCCGTTACGTTCCGAGCGACACGAGCGACACGAGCGACACGAGCGACACGAGCGACGTGGGCGACCCGCGCTGACCCGCGCCGCCGCGGGTGCGGTCCGCACCTGCGGCGGTGTGTCGGCCTTCCCTGTTGCGCCGGTCACTCGCGCGCCGGGGCGCTGCCCGTTGCCGTACCGCTCCGTACGGTGTTGCGGTCTTCACGAGTGTGACGCGGGCGCCCACGAGCTCTTCGGGTGGTGATCCGCAGAGAGGTTCCCCCGACGTCGCCGCGACCGATCGCGGACCACACCGGCCGCGCCAGGCCCACTGATCCGTGTACCGCAGCAAACCGGCGCGAGGATCCGCGCCCGGGCGGCAGTTCGTCCCTCCGGCACGGCCCGCGTCCGGCCCGGTCGTCAGGCGCCCCCGGGGTGTTGCCCGCGTTCCCGTCGGCGTACGCTGACAGGCGCCATGCCGTACGAACCACCCACGCACACTGTCGAGCGCTCGTTGCGCGCCACCACCGGCGCCAGGATCGTCGCCGGTGTCGACGAGGTCGGACGCGGAGCGTGGGCGGGGCCGGTCACCGTGTGTGCGGCCGTCACCGGCCTTCGCAGACCTCCCGTCGGACTGACCGACTCCAAGCTGATCACCCCCAGACGCCGCGCGGAGCTGGCCCCGCAGCTGGAACGGTGGGTCACCGCGTTCGCCGTGGGGGACGCCTCCCCGCAGGAGATCGACGACCTGGGGATGACGGCGGCACTGCGCCTCGCCGCCGTACGCGCTCTGGAGGGTCTGCCGGTGCGTCCCGACGCGGTGATACTCGACGGCAAGCACGACTACCTGGGACAGCCTTGGAAGGTCCGTACGGTGATCAAGGGCGACCAGTCCTGCGTCGCCGTCGCGGCGGCCTCGGTGATCGCGAAGGTCCGACGGGACGCGATGATGGCTGAACTGGGCGCGGATTCCGGCGAGTACGCCGCATTCGACTTCGGTGCCAACGCCGGTTATCCGTCGCCCGTGCACAGGGCCGCGCTGGAGGAGTGGGGTCCCACGCCCCACCACCGCCTCTCGTGGTCCTACCTCGACGCGCTGCCCAGGTGGCAGCACCTCAAGAAGGTCCGTTTCTCCGCCGAGGCGGCCGCACTGGAAAGCGGGGGCCAGCTCGGCTTCGACTTCTGACCGCGCACGAACACCCACCCGCCGACGTCCCACATGTCGGCGTTTGATAGACAACCACCCATGCCTCTCATCCCCGAGGAGCCTCAGATTCACGAGAGCGCCCAGGGTCCCCGCGCCACTCCGGCCTCAGGCCGCGCCGCGTCGACCCCCCGTCCCGTACCCGGTCCGCGTTCAGCGACCACGCCGCGTCCCGGCCGCCCGGGCCCCGGCCCCGCGAGGCCCGCGCCGCCGACGCCGCGCCCGCACCCCGCCTCCGGAACGTCGCAGACGGCTCGTCCGGAGAATCGTTCCGCACCGCAGATCCAGCTGATCCCCGCCGCGGCCGCCGCCGCGGTCGACGCCGCCGACGAGGCGGTGGACCTGCTGCTCGACTCCGGGCGCGCACCGGGCGACATCCTGGTGGTCACCACCGGTGAGCAGCACCCGTGGGCCGCGCACGAACTCTCCTTCGGCGAGGCCGCCTACTGGGCCCAGCACGACGCCGGCGAGGACGTCTTCTTCGCCCGTTCCGATGCCGCCGGACGGCTGAAGCCCCGTCCCGTGGTGGTCGTCGCCGTCAATGACGCCGGTGGTGACGACATCGCCGACGTGCTGTCCGGCGCCCGCGCACGGGCGGGTGCCCTGCTGATCGTGTGCGGGGACCCGCGACGGGTCGACGCGGTGCTCGGCGCAGGGGTCTGAGCGACGGCGCGTACGCGGTCGTGACGCGATGGCGCGTACGCCGTCGTGGTGCGGGCGTCGTGTACGCGGTCGTGGTGCGACGCCGCCGGTGTCGTCCGTCGTCGTGAACGTGGTGGCCCGGTCGCCCGAGGGGGTGGCCGGGTCCGCGACCGCCGGTCAGCGTGCCGCGGTGTGACGCAGCGCCCGGGACGCCCCGCCGCCGGCACGCATCGGCTGCGGGGCGGCGTCGAGCGTCGTTCCCGCGAGGGGCGACGGTCGCGACGTGGCGCTGGGCCGACGGCCGCCGCGCCCCTCGCCGAGCACCTGCCAGCCCCCGCGGGTCAGGGTGATGTACGCGCCGCACCGCAGACCGTGCAGGGTGCAGGCGTCCCGCAGCCCCCACATCCAAGCCCCGTCCTCCTCCGTCCAACGCTCGTCGCCCTCACGGCAGTAGAGCAGTACGGCGGTGCGGACGGGGGTGCGGCGGCGCAGATCGTGCGGAACGACCCGGCGCAGATGCGCCAGCAGCGCGTTGCGGAACTCCCAGCCGTCCGTGGCCGTGCCACGGCGGGCGAACGAGGCGCTGGCCACGAGGCGTTCCTCATGGTCCAGGACCGCGACGACGGCGGTTCCCGGAGCGGGCCGGTGCCGGGCGTGCAGACCGCCGACGACCTCGCGGGGGCTGCGCAGCAACGGTATGCCGGCCTCGGCCCACTCGGCCGGTTCGAGCATCCTGGCAAGGCGGTTGGCGGAATCGGCGGCCGCGGACGGCGCCGGTATCGAAGCGGCCGCGGACGGGGCGAATTCGAAGGTCACGATCCTCCCTTCGCGTACGCGCCCACATGGCGGGCAGGGACGAGTGAGGGCGCACCGGGGCACAGCTGTTCCGGGATGGCGAACGCCCGTGCGGGGAGCGAGCTCAATTCTCCCTGGCGTTTCGACCGGCGGCAACGAGCAATCGGCGCGACCGACGGGAATGCGGGGGTATGACCCTGATATCCCGCCCGTGCCGTACCCGGACGACGCCCCCGGTCGCGCTCGAACGGCGGGGACCAGCGAAAACGTTCCGATCGGGGCGTCGGCGGCGATTCGGGGCGGGCTCCTCGCCGAGCACCCGGGTCCGGCCGTCCGAGAGCGGTACGCGACCTGCGGACCGTGCATGAGTCGCTCGTCACGCCGCGTGAACTGGCTGTCCGCGCCCGCCATCGGGTTGCATGGGGGCATGAACGAACCCGAACTCCGCGCCGAAGCCGACGCCGTCCTCGCCGAACTCGTCGGTGCCCCCGAGGGCTCGGCACGGCTGCGGGAGGACCAGTGGCAGGCGGTGGCCGCTCTGGTGCGGGAGCGCCGACGCGCCCTGGTGGTGCAGCGCACGGGCTGGGGCAAGTCGGCGGTGTACTTCGTCGCCACCTCCCTGCTGCGTCGGCGCGGATCCGGCCCGACGGTGATCGTCTCGCCGCTGCTGGCGCTGATGCGCAACCAGGTCGAGGCGGCGGAACGGGCCGGCATCCGGGCGCGCACCATCAACTCGGCCAATCCGGAGGAGTGGGACACCATCTACGAGGAGGTCGAGCGCGGCGCGACCGACGTCCTCCTGGTGAGTCCGGAACGCCTCAACTCCGTGGATTTCAGGGAGCAGGTGCTGCCCGGGCTCGCGGCCACGACCGGCCTGCTGGTGGTCGACGAGGCGCACTGCATCTCCGACTGGGGCCACGACTTCCGCCCCGACTACCGCCGGTTGCGGGCCATGCTCGGGGACCTCGCGCCCGGCGTGCCGGTACTGGCGACCACCGCGACCGCCAACGCGCGGGTGACGGCCGACGTGGCCGAGCAACTGGGCACCGGCGCCGGTGAGGCCCTGGTGCTGCGCGGCTCGCTGGAACGGGAGAGCCTGCGGCTCGGCGTCATCCGGCTCCCCGACGCGGCCCACCGCCTGGCCTGGCTCGCCGAGCACCTGGACGAGCTGCCGGGTTCCGGGATCGTCTACGCCCTCACCGTCGCCGCGGCCGAGGAGGCCACCGCCTACCTGCGGCAGCGCGGCTTCCAGGTGGCCTCCTACACGGGCCGGACCGAGAACGCCGACCGGCTGCAGGCCGAGGCCGACCTGCTGGACAACCGGGTCAAGGCACTGATCGCGACCTCGGCGCTGGGCATGGGCTTCGACAAGCCGGACCTGGGATTCGTGGTCCATCTCGGCTCGCCGTCCTCGCCGATCGCCTACTACCAGCAGGTGGGGCGGGCGGGCCGCGGTGTGGCCCACGCCGATGTGCTGCTGCTGCCGGGCAAGGAGGACGAGGCCATCTGGCGCTACTTCGCCGACACCGCCTTCCCGCCCGAGGCACAGGTGCGTCAGACCCTCTCGGCCCTCGCCGGTGCGGAGCGGCCACTGTCCGTTCCGGCCCTGGAGGCGGCGGTGGACCTCCGGCGCACCCGCCTGGAGACCATGCTCAAGGTGCTCGACGTGGACGGGGCGGTCAAGCGGGTGAAGGGCGGCTGGGTCTCCACCGGCGAGCAGTGGGTCTACGACTCCGAGCGCTACGCCTGGGTCGCCCGGCAGCGGGCGGCCGAGCAACAGGCCATGCGCGATTACGTGAGCACGACGCAGTGCCGGATGGAGTTCCTGCGCCGTCAGCTGGACGACGAGGGGGCGGTCCCGTGCGGCCGGTGCGACAACTGCGCCGGGGCCTGGGCCGATACCTCCGTTTCCGCGGAGGCGCTGACGGGGGCCACGAAGGAACTGGACCGCCCGGGCGTGGAGATCGAGCCGCGCCGGATGTGGCCGACCGGTATGCCCGCCCTCGGCATCGACCTCAAGGGCCGCATCCCCGTCGGCGAGCAGTGTTCCACCGGGCGCGCCCTGGGCCGGCTCTCGGACATCGGCTGGGGCAACCGCCTGCGCCCGCTGCTCGCGGAGAACGCGCCCGACGGTCCGGTCCCCGACGACGTTCTGCGGGCCGCGGTGGCGGTCCTCGCCGACTGGGCGCGCACTCCCGGCGGCTGGGCGTCGAACGCCCCGGACGCCTCCGCCCGCCCGGTCGGAGTCGTCGCCGTGCCGTCGCTGGCCCGTCCTCGGCTGGTCGGCTCCCTCGCCCGGGAAATCGCGGCCATCGGACGCCTGCCCTTCCTGGGCACCCTGGCGCACACCGGACCGAATGGAGCGCACGCCGTTCGTCGCAGCAACTCCGCCCAGCGCCTCCGGGCGCTGTCCGACGTCTTCGCCGTCCCCGAGGAGTTGGCGGGCGCGCTGGCCGACGCTCCCGGACCCGTCCTGCTCGTGGACGACTACACCGACTCAGGCTGGACCCTCGCGGTCGCCGCCCGCCTGCTGCGCCGGGCCGGCGGCGAACAGGTGCTTCCGCTGGTCCTCGCCGCGACGGGCTGAGCCTCCTCGGGGCCGGGGTCGGCGGCGATCCGGGTCGGCTCCCGATTGACGGCCCGGTCCTGTCCCAGGTCCTGGGTCGAGGGGCGGGGAGCCTTGCGGCGCTGGACGATGGGGGCCGGCAGGAGGTCCTTGGTCGCGTGCCGCAGGAGACTCTTCTCGCGGCCGTCGAAGGTCTTCAGCCCAGGGGGACGCTGTAGACGTACTCGAAGCCGGTGGTCGCACAGCGGGACCCGTACTTCCAGACCGGTCTCCATGCTCGTCCGGTCCTTGCGGTCACTCGAAGTTCTCGGCGGGGCCGGCGAAGTCCACGGAGAACGTGCGGACCCGGCCCCCACCGTCGGCGCCCGGGGAACGCTGGGCGAGGGCGGCCGGCGCGCTGGAGTCCAGACCTCCGGACAGCAGTGTGCACAGCGGAACGTCGGAGATCATGCCGGCCGACCGCGTCCTCCAGGATCTCCCGCACGGTGGTGTCGATGTCGTCGGTGTGCGGGCGGGTGGTGAGGGCCAAAGTACGTCTTGTCGCGGACGCCGGAGCGGCCCGGCGTGGACGATGTGGCCCGGCCGGACCTCGAACAGGTACTTCAAGGGGGTCCGGCCGGGCACCCGGACCAGTGCGAGCGCGTTGCGCAGCCTGTCGAGGTCCGGCACGGCGCCGCCGAGCGGATTGGCCAGGACGGCCTTGGGCTCCGAGCCGCAGAGCACGCCGCTCGCGGTGGGGTAGGAGTAGAGCGGCTTGATGCCGAGGCGGTCCCGGACCAGCAGCAGCTCCTCGTCCTGGTGTCCCAGAGGGCGAAGGCGTACGTGCCGTTGAATCGGCTGACGAAGCCGTCGCCCCACCCCAGGTACGACCGGAGCACGACCCCTCGGTGTCGCTCCTGAGACGGAATCGGTGACCCAGCAGCACCAACTTGTCGCGGATCTCACGGAAGTTGTAGACCTCACCGCTGTAGCTGAGGACAACCAGCGGCTCACCGTCCGGGCCGCTCTCACGGCCCGGCGGTGGGCCGGCCGCTACCCGCAGTTCGGCGAGAGCGGGATGGGCGACCGCTCCTCCCGGCCTCACCTGAGTCCGTGCCGGACACCGACCCGCACCGAGCGCCGGATCATCAAGGTCCGGCTCCTGCGCCGGTGGGGCCCGGCCCGCATCGCCCACCTGCTGGGCCCGGTCCCCTCGACCGTCCACCGGGTCCTCGTCCGCTATGGCTTGCTTGCCCCACCTGGACCGGGCCACCGGCCGCGTCATACGCCGCTACGAACGCGACAGGCCCGGCGAGCCGGCCCACGTGGACATCAAGAAGCCCGGCAACATCCCCGACGGCGGCGGTCACAAGGTCCTCGGCCGCCCAGCGGGCCGCAGCGGAGTGGCGGGGGGACCGGTCCGCCGACCGGCACGTCCGCCTCCACCGGGCATCCCGGTCGGCCGAGGCGCTGACCGTCGGCCCTGCGCCGTTGTCGCCGGAGGGCTATGCCTTTTCGGCCAGGGTTCTCACGTCCACGCGACGAACTCCGCGCATGGGCACAGGGCCTGACAGGGGCCGCGACTGGTCGCGCGTCAGCTCCGGCGGTGGTCGACCATCACGGCCCGGCCCGCCGCTATGCCACGCGCAGGGCCGGAGGACTCCCCGAACGGACAGGGGTGCACGGGATCGGCCGAAGCCCCGGGCTCCGGGCTCTGCGTGGTCTGCGTGGTCATCCACTCATGCAACCCGACAGCGCGACGAAAGGCGAGTGCCCCCCGGCACCTGTGGATAACGTTATCCACAGGGGTCGCGGGAATCGGCCGTTCGCGGGACGGTCGTGCCATGAACCAGCACCACGAATCCACCGGTCCGGTCGACGAGCAGCAGATCACTCTGCGAGGCCCTGCCGAACTCGCCGACGCCCTCCCGTATCTGATGGGGTTCCACCCGAGCGACAGCGTGGTCATGGTCGCCCTGCACGGCGGCCGCGGTCGCTTCGGCGGGCGGCTGCGACTCGGCATTCCCCAGGCGTCCCGCGAATGGCCGTCCGTCGCCGAGCAACTTGCCGAATGCCTGATCAAGGGGAGCGAGCGACGCGGCGGACGGCCCGACGCGATCGTCGTCTTCCTCTGCCAGGACCCCGCCGAGGGCGAGAACGGCAACCAGGTCATGGAGCGGCTGCGCCCCCTCGCCCAGAACCTGCGCACCGCCTGCGGCGCGCTCGACGTGCCGGTGCTCGAAGCACTCTGCATTTCCGGCGGCCGTTACTGGTCGTACTGCTGCCCCGAGGAGCGCTGCTGCCCGGCCGAGGGGAACCGGATGGCGATGCCCGGTACCTCGGTGATGGCGGCCGCCGCGGCGTACGCGGGCATTCAAGTGCGCGGCACGCTGCGGGAGATGGAGGCGCGGCTCGCACCGTTGGACGCCTCGGCGGTGGTCGCGGAACAGCAGCGCGCGCTCGACGCGGCGGGCGCCGAACTGATCCCGAAGATTCTCGACGAGGCGGGGCGCGGGGACGTGGCCCGAGAGACCCTCGATCTCGTCCGACGGCTCATGAAGCGCCTCGAGGAGGCACCCATGCCGACACCCTCGGCGTCGGACACCGACGACGACCGGTTGATCACGCACGACGAGGCCGCCGCGGTGATCCTCGGCCTGCAGGACCGGGAAACGCGCGACCGGGCCGCGGAATGGATGGAGGGGCCCGAAGCCGGTTTCGCGCTGCGGCTCTGGCGTGCACTCGCACGGCGCTGCGTCACACCGTACGAGGAGCACGCGGCCGCCCCGCTGACGCTCGCCGGGTGGGTCTCCTGGTCCACCGGCGACGAACCCGGTGCGCGGGTCGCACTCGGCCTCGCCCTGCGCGCGGACCCGCACTACACCTTCGCCCAGCTCCTCCACGAGGCGTGCAATCAGGGGTTGGATCCGGAAACGCTGCGCCGCTGCCTTCGTGGCGAGCGCGGCGCCCGGGCCGCCGAGCGGACCGGGCGTCCCCGCGAGGAACGCCGCGCACGACACCGGACGGTTCGCCCGGCCGTCGGCCGGCGCACGAAGCCGCCACGGGGACCCGTCCGCCCGGGGCCGACGTCTTCCCGACGCCGTTCGGCGCAGACACCTCCGAACCGTCGCGGTTCCAGGAGCGGTCGATGACGACATGCCGCATGGCACGGACGGGCGGGGGAGCGGCCGCAGTGTCCCGCCCGCAATCCGGTCCATACGGGACGACGGGCGAGGCAACGGACGCAACGAACGGCGCGAGAGCGACAGTCGGGCCCCGGAGCACGGCGAAGAGAGTGTTTATCGTCAGGAAGACGACTATGATCGCGGCATGCCGCCCTACGACCCGTCGACCTTCCCGCCCTTCGCAGTCACCGTCGACCTGGTTGTGCTCACGGTGCGCCGTCACGCGCTCTGCGCACTGGTCGTACGCCGGGGTGAACCGCCCTTCCAGGGCAGATGGGCACTGCCCGGGGGCTTCGTCAGGGCCGACGAGGACCTCGGCGCCGCCGCGGCGCGCGAACTGGCCGAGGAGACCGGCCTGTGCGCCCAGGACCCGGCGGCACCGGCGGTCGGCAACGGCGCGCATCTGGAGCAGCTGGCCACGTACGGCGCCCCCGGTCGCGATCCCAGGATGAGGGTCGTCAGCGTCGCCCATCTGGTGCTGGCCCCGGACCTGCCCGCGCCCCGGGCGGGCGGTGACGCGAACTACGCCCGTTGGGCGCCTGTCGAGGACCTGCTCGCAGCCGAGGCCAAGGACGGCCGCGAGGGTGAGAACCAGGCTGTGCTCGCCTTCGACCACGCGCAGATCCTCGCCGACGGCGTCGAGCGCGCGCGCTCCAAGATCGAGTACTCCTCCCTGGCCACCGCCTTCTGCCCGCCGGAGTTCACGGTCGGTGAGCTGCGGCGGGTGTACGAGGCGGTGTGGGGCGTGGTTCTGGACCCCCGGAACTTCCACCGCAAGGTGACGGGCACCCCGGGCTTCCTGGTGCCCTCCGGGGGGACGACCACGCGGCAGGGCGGCCGCCCCGCCCAGCTCTTCCGGGCCGGCGCGGCGACGGTGCTCAACCCGCCGATGCTCAGGCCGGAGGTCTGACCCCGCGGAACACCCGCGGGTCGACCCTGCGCGAAAAGTCGGATACGTCGCGTTATCGTGCTGCGGTACCGCCCTGCCGTCGAGCGGTCTCATCCTCCGCGAGAGAAGCGATGCTCCAGGCCATCGGACTCACCAGCGCACCCCGACGCGGCCATCCGGCCGTCGTGGACGATCTCACCTTCGAAGCCCGGCCCGGTCACGTCACCACACTTCTGGGCATGCCCGGATCGGGCAAGACCGCGGCCCTCCGCCTGATGCTCGAACTCGACCCGGGGTGGGGGGTCACGTATTTCCGGGGCAGGCCACTGCACCGGATCGAGCACCCCGCGCACGAGGTGGGGGTGCTCCTCGGCGACGTACCCGGGCACCCCGCCCGTACGGTCCAGGGGCACCTCCGCATGCTCTGCGCCGCCGTGGGCGTACCGGTCTCCAGGACCGACGAGGTGCTGGAGCTCGTCGGTCTCGCCGGGCTGAGGGACCAGCGCATCGATGCCCTGCCGCTCGGCATGGACCGCATGCTCGCATTCGCGTCGGCCCTGCTGGGAGACCCGCACACGCTCGTCCTGGACGATCCGGCCGAAGGGCTCCCGCCGCAGGAGGCGAACCGGGTGCACCGGCTGATCCGGGACCGGGCGGCCCGCGGCGGAACGGTTCTGTGCACCACGACCGACGCCAAGGAGGCCCTGCGGACCGCCGACCGAGTGGTCACCGTCGACGCGGGACGGCTCGTCGCCGACCAGAGCGCGGGCGACTTCTCCCGGGCCCGCCTCCGTCCGCGGGTCGCGGTGCGCAGTCCGCATGCCGCCCGCCTCGCCGCCGTCGTCGGGCGTGAGGCCCGGGCGGCGAGACGCCCCGTCGAGGTGGTGGCCGGGACGGGTGGCCGGCTCTCCGTGTACGGGGCCACCTGTGCCGAGATCGGAGACACGGCCTTCCGGCACGGTCTCCCGGTGCACGGACTCGCCGACGAGATCGCCGATGCCCGTCCCTCGCACATCGTCGACCCAAAGGCCGTCGCCGCCGGGTCCGCGGAAGCCGAAACGCGCCCGGCCGCACGGGCGAACGGCGTGCGACCCGCGCCGCCGATCAGGCGCCGGCTCGCCCGCGGCCCCCTCCAGCCGCTGCGCTACGAACTGCGTCGCCTCCTCGGCACGGGTACGGCAACTCTGGTCACCGCCGCCGTCCTTGCCGTCTCGCTCGGAATCTCCGCGGTCCTCGCACTCTCCGGGCATGCCCCGCTGTACAGGGTGTTGGTGGCCTGGCCATCGCCACTGCCGCTGCCGCCTGCGGCGATCGGGGCCGGGCTGCTCGGCGCGCTCTCGTTCGGCGACGAATTCCGCCACCCCGCCCTCGCGGCGGGGTGCGGCACCGTCCCGCGCCGCCTCGGGCTGCTCCTTGCCAAGCTGGTGGTGTCGGCGGGAGCGGCCCTGGTGCTCGCCGCGGCCGTCGTACTGACCTCCGCAGGGGCCTATTACCTCCTAGGTGGAGCCGATTTGACGGTAATCATCCATAATTCGCCGACCCTGGGCGTGAGTTGGGCGGGGCTGACCGTCGGCTGCGCCTGGGCGGGCCTGCTGGGCGCCGGGGTCTTCAGGGCGACGGCGGCTGGGGTTGCCGCCGTGCTCGCCGTGCCCGTACTCGTCGTTCCGCTGCTCCGGGCGGTGCCGATGGGATCGGGCTCCCGCCCGGCCGTCGGGTTGCTCGGCAGGCTCCGTGAGCTGGTGTGGCCGCACTGGCCGCACGAGGCGGAGCGGTGGCTGGCGGCCGCCCTGCGCGTGGCGGACCAACCGGTGGCGGCCGCCTTGTCGCTCTCGCTGTCGGCCCTGGTCTGCGCCTACGTGCTCACCGGTCTTCGCGCCAGGGTTCGTTGGTGACCGAGGACGACGGCGAGCCGTTTCGGGATCGCAACTCCCTTGAAAATGCCTGATTTGAGGAGATAAGGCGTCAATTGGCAGGCGGGTGCCGATCACCCTTTCGTGTGCTTTTCACCAAAGACCTCAAGGGGCGGAGGAGCCGCGCCGACAAAGGATGCGTGAGTACCCTTGCGCACACCATGATGACCGCCGCCCGCTCCGTCGATTCCGGTCTCGCCGGCCCGGGTGAACTCGACCGCTACTCGTATGCGGAGGCGCCGGCCGGCGAGCGCGCCGCTCTGCGTTCCTGGGAAGGGTCCGATGCCGAGCTCGGCCGGGCAGGCCGGCGGGGCTCGGCCAGCCGGGGGCGCGGCCTGCACGGCCAACTCGTTCAGCAGCTGGGGCAGATGATCGTCTCCGGAGACCTGGGCGCCGACCGCCCCCTCGTGCCGGAGGAGATCGGCCAGCGCTTCGAGGTCTCCCGCACCGTCGTCCGTGAATCACTGCGCGTCCTCGAGGCGAAGGGCCTGGTCAGCGCCCGGCCCAACGTGGGCACCCGGGTCCGTCCCGTCAGCGACTGGAATCTGCTCGACCCCGACATCATCGAATGGCGCGCCTTCGGCCCGCAGCGCGAGGACCAGCGGCGCGAGCTGGGGGAGCTCCGGTGGACCATCGAGCCGCTCGCGGCCCGTCTCGCGGCGGGCCACGGCCGCGAGGACATCCAGCAGCGCCTCGGCGACATGGTCGAGATCATGGGGCACGCCCTCGGGCAGGGTGACGTGATCACCGGCTCGCGGGCCGACGCGGAGTTCCACTCCCTGCTCATCCAGGCCGCGGGCAACCGCATGCTGGAGCACCTGTCCGGAATCGTCGCGGCGGCCCTGCAGGTCTCGGGTGGTCCCGCCACGAGCTGCGACCGCCCCACCGAAGCGTCCCTCGCCCACCATGCCCGGATCGTCGACGCCCTCGCTTCGGGGGACGCGTCGGGCGCCGAGGCGGCCATGCGTCAACTGCTGGTCGTCCATCCCGAGGTGGAACGGGTGGTGCCCGCCCCCCGCGAGCACTGAACACAGCACGGTCAGGTGTGTGAACCGTGTGTCGCCGGACCCCTGCGGTCCGGCGACATAATTGTGGCGAGATGACACCCCTGATCACTTTCGTCGCAAATGAGGTGTGACTCGGGCCACGCGGATTGGGCGTAACACTCCTCGAAGCAGTGCGATGACCTAAGAGGTGACCGCCACGGAAGGAATACAGCAGCCGTTCAGTGCGCTGTGCAGTTCTGAGGCCAAACCCGCGCCGTCGGTACATTCCCAGCCCGGCGGTCGTCGGCTCCGGTCCTCTCCAGGGCCGGGCCGGAAGCCGTTTCCATCGTTCCGAGAGGTTGTTCGTGTCGGCCAGCACATCCCGTACGCTCCCGCCGGAGATCGCCGAGTCCGAGTCTGTGATGGCGCTCATCGAGCGGGGAAAGGCTGATGGGCAGATCGCCGGCGATGACGTGCGTCGGGCCTTCGAGGCTGACCAGATTCCGCCAACCCAGTGGAAGAATGTTCTGCGCAGCCTCAATCAGATCCTCGAGGAAGAGGGTGTGACGCTGATGGTCAGTGCCGCGGAGCCGTCCAAACGTGCCCGCAAGAGCGTCGCAGCAAAGAGCCCGGTCAAGCGCACCGCCACCAAGACCGTCGCGGCCAAGACGACCGTGACCAGGACCGTCGCGGCCGCTGCCGCCCCGTCGGCAGAGGCCGTGGGCACGGCGGCCGGCGACGCCGCCGCGGCCGGACCCGCGAAGAAGGCGGCAGCCAAGAAGACGGCAGCCAAGAAGACCGCCGCGAAGAAGACGGCGGCGAAGAAGACAGCTACGAAGAAGGCCGGGAAGCAGGACGAGGACCTCCTCGACGGCGACGACCTGGTCGAAGACGTGAAGGTCGGCAAGGGCGAGGACGAGGAGAGCGAGGGCGAGAACAAGGGCTTCGTCCTCTCCGACGACGACGAGGACGACGCGCCCGCGCAGCAGGTCGCCGTCGCCGGTGCCACCGCCGACCCGGTCAAGGACTACCTGAAGCAGATCGGGAAGGTCCCCCTCCTCAACGCCGAGCAGGAGGTCGAACTCGCCAAGCGCATCGAGGCCGGTCTGTTCGCGGAGGACAAGCTGGCGAACTCCGACAAGCTCGCGCCGAAGCTCAAGCGTGAGCTGGAGATCATCGCCGAGGACGGTCGCCGCGCCAAGAACCACCTGCTGGAGGCCAACCTCCGTCTCGTGGTGTCGCTGGCCAAGCGCTACACCGGCCGCGGCATGCTCTTCCTGGACCTGATCCAGGAGGGCAACCTCGGTCTGATCCGTGCGGTCGAGAAGTTCGACTACACCAAGGGCTACAAGTTCTCCACGTACGCCACCTGGTGGATTCGTCAGGCGATCACCCGCGCCATGGCCGACCAGGCCCGCACCATCCGCATCCCGGTGCACATGGTCGAGGTCATCAACAAGCTCGCCCGTGTGCAGCGCCAGATGCTCCAGGACCTGGGCCGTGAGCCCACGCCGGAGGAGCTGGCCAAGGAACTCGACATGACGCCCGAGAAGGTCATCGAGGTCCAGAAGTACGGCCGCGAGCCGATCTCCCTCCACACCCCGCTGGGCGAGGACGGAGACAGCGAGTTCGGTGATCTGATCGAGGACTCCGAGGCGGTCGTCCCGGCCGACGCGGTCAGCTTCACGCTCCTCCAGGAGCAGCTGCACTCGGTGCTCGACACCCTCTCCGAGCGCGAGGCGGGCGTCGTCTCGATGCGTTTCGGACTCACCGACGGCCAGCCGAAGACGCTGGACGAGATCGGCAAGGTCTACGGCGTGACGCGTGAGCGCATCCGGCAGATCGAGTCCAAGACCATGTCGAAGCTGCGCCACCCGTCGCGTTCGCAGGTGCTGCGCGACTACCTCGACTAGGCCGAAGGACTCGTCGGAGTTCTCGTACCGAGGGCCCGGATCCCATGGGGAGCCGGGCCCTCGGCGTATCTGCGGGTGCGCCCGGGGTCGGCTGCGACGACTCTGGGTAGGAGGTGTTCACCACAGAGTCAGGAGCGCGCATGTCCCGTACCGTCTTTCACGCCATGTCAGGGGCGCTCGCCCTGGTCGCCGCAACGGTCGCATTACCGTTCGGACTCTCCGCTCCCGCCGCCGCGGACAGCATCGTCATCGGTGGTCAGCCCGCACACGTCAAGGACAGTCCCTGGGTCGTGGCCCTGTCCAGTCGGGAGCGTTTCGGGGAGGCGCGCGCCGGTCAGTTCTGCGGAGGCGTCGTCGTGGCGCCGAGGAAAGTGCTCACGGTCGCGCACTGCCTGAGCCGGGCGGCGCTCGGTGTCGATGTCGGCCGGGTGCGTGACCTGAAGGTGATCGTGGGCCGGGACCGGCTACGCGGAACCGATGGTCAGGAGATTCCTGTGCAGGCGGCGTGGAGCAACCCGAGGTTCGACCCCTTGACGAACGCCGGGGACCTGGCGGTGCTCACCCTGGCCGATGCGCTCCCCGCGAAGAACGTGATCCCCATGGCCGAATCCGGCGACACGGCCTACCGGCCGGGTACGAGCGCAATGGTCTACGGGTGGGGTGACACGACCGGTAACAGCGACTACGCCTCGTCACTTCGCGCCGCGAAAGTGAGCGTGTTGTCGGACAGTACGTGCGAGCGGGCCTACCCCGGGGGCAGAAACGGCACGTACGACGCCTCGGCAATGCTCTGCGCGGGCGAACCGCAGGGCGGGTACGACGCCTGCCAGGGGGACAGCGGAGGGCCGCTGGTGGCCCGCGGGCGGCTCATCGGGCTGGTGTCCTGGGGGGACGGCTGCGGCGGCGCGGGCAGCCCCGGTGTGTACACCCGCGTCTCCGCCGCCATCGGCTGGATGTCGAAGGGTGACTGAACGGTACCGGGCCGTGATGACGAGAACGGGCGGCTTCCATGCGGAAGCCGCCCGTCGCCAGGTTGCAACCTGGCCCTGGCTCGTCGTGGATGCGAGGTGTCAGTGCCGTTCCTCTTCGACGGCGTGCTCCGGCACGGCCGTCAGCCTGTCCGTCTCATCCTGTATCTCCGCGGCGATCTTCTTGAGTTCCGGCTCGAACTTGCGACCATGGTGGGCGCAGAAGAGCAGCTCACCGCCGCTGATCAGGACGACGCGCAGATATGCCTGGGCGCCGCAGCGGTCACAGCGGTCTGCTGCGGTCAGCGGGCTCGCGGGGGTCAGAACAGTAGTCACGTCGCCTCTTCTCTAGCTCGACGAGCTGTCGTACCAGGGTCAACATCCAACCAGGCCGAAAACGTTCCCGCTCGTGGCTTTTCTTTGAAACTTCTTCTCAAGATGGCTGTCTGTTGCCGGTTGGCGGCGAATGTGCCGTATTGCGTAGCGCTACGGTTTCGCATTGCTTGTCTCGGTGGTTCGTTCCTCCCGGCCGGCTTGCCGGTTTGTTCATGAGGACGTGCCCGGAGCCTAAATGGTTCATGCCTGGAAGGGAACGTGATGTGCGCGTCACTCCTCCGAGGGATCGAACGTGTATGCGAGGCTGGACTAGTGTGAGGGTTCTCGGAGGGTGGCGTGACAACCGCTCTACCAGGCCTCGGTACCCTCTCAGCGGCGACCGAAGCCGAACCCCTTGCCCACTGGGCCCCAAAAAGAAATTCAGCGAGGAGCGAACCGCGTGACCGCCGATACGTCCGTGCCGTCCACTGCGCTGCTGACCGGAGCAGACCGAGACGGTTCCAACTACACCGCGCGGCATCTCCTCGTACTCGAAGGGCTCGAAGCGGTTCGCAAGCGTCCTGGCATGTACATCGGGTCCACGGACAGCCGTGGTCTCATGCACTGCCTCTGGGAGATCATCGACAACTCCGTCGACGAGGCCCTGGGCGGCTACTGCGACCGCATCGATGTCGTCCTCCACGACGACAACTCCGTCGAGGTCAGGGACAACGGCCGCGGGATCCCGGTCGACGTCGAGCCGAAGACGGGCCTGTCCGGCGTCGAGGTCGTGATGACGAAGCTGCACGCCGGCGGAAAGTTCGGCGGCGGTTCGTACGCCGCGTCGGGCGGACTGCACGGCGTGGGCGCCTCCGTGGTCAACGCCCTCTCCGCCCGGCTCGACGTCGAGGTCGACCGGAACAGCGCGACCCACTCGATCAGCTTCCGGCGCGGAGTGCCCGGGATCTTCACCGAGCAGGGGCCGGACAGCCCGTTCGACCCGGCCAACGGTCTGATCAAGGGCAAGCGGGTGCCGAAGGCCCGCACCGGCACGAGGGTGCGCTACTGGGCCGACCGGCAGATCTTCCTCAAGGACGCCAAGCTCAGCCTGGAGACGCTTCACCAGAGGGCGCGGCAGACGGCCTTCCTCGTGCCCGGCCTCACGATCGTCGTGCGCGACGAGCGCGGTCTCGACGGCGAGGGGAAGTCGGAGGAGACCTTCCACTTCGACGGCGGGATCAGCGAATTCTGCGAGTACCTCGCCCAGGACAAGGCGGTCTGCGACGTGCTCCGCCTGTCCGGGCAGGGCACGTTCAAGGAGACCGTGCCGGTCCTGGACGAGCGCGGACACATGACGGCGACCGAGGTCACCCGTGAACTCGGGGTCGACATCGCCATGCGCTGGGGCACCGGATACGACACCACCGTCAAGTCCTTCGTCAACATCATCGCCACCCCCAAGGGTGGCACGCACGTCACCGGGTTCGAACGCTCCGTGACCAAGGCCATCAACGAAGCGCTGCGGTCCGCCAAGCTGCTCCGTGTCGCCGAGGACGACATCGTCAAGGACGATGCGCTGGAGGGGCTCACCGCGGTCGTGACCGTGCGGCTGGCGGAACCGCAGTTCGAGGGCCAGACCAAGGAGGTGCTCGGCACCTCGGCGGCCAACCGGATCGTCGCCAACGTCGTGGCCAAGGAGCTCAAGGCGTTCCTCACCTCGACGAAGCGCGACGCGAAGGCACAGGCCAGGGCGGTTCTGGACAAGGCGGTGGCAGCCGCGCGCACCCGCATCGCCGCGCGTCAGCACAAGGACGCCCAGCGTCGGAAGACGGCACTGGAGTCCTCCTCGCTGCCCGCGAAGCTCGCCGACTGCCGCAGTGACGACGTCGACCGCAGCGAACTCTTCATCGTCGAGGGCGACTCCGCGCTCGGTACGGCCAAGCTCGCCCGGAACAGCGAGTTCCAGGCACTGCTGCCAATCCGGGGCAAGATCCTCAATGTGCAGAAGGCGTCCGTCTCGGACATGCTGAAGAACGCCGAGTGCGGCGCGATCATCCAGGTCATAGGAGCCGGGTCCGGACGGACCTTCGACATCGACGCCGCACGCTACGGGAAGATCGTCCTGCTGGTGGACGCCGACGTCGACGGCGCGCACATCCGCATCCTGCTGCTGACGCTGTTCCAGCGCTACATGCGGCCCATGGTCGAGGCCGGCCGGGTCTTCGCCGCCGTGCCGCCGCTGCACCGGATCGAACTCGTCCAGCCCAAGAAGGGCCAGGACAAGTACATCTACACGTACTCCGACAACGAACTGCGCCAGCGGCTGCTGGAGCTGCAGCGGAAGAACATCCGGTACAAGGACTCGATCCAGCGCTACAAGGGTCTGGGCGAGATGGACGCCGACCAACTGGCGGAGACCACGATGGACCCCCGCCACCGCACGCTGCGGCGGATCAACATCGGCGACCTGGAAGCGGCCGAGCAGGTCTTCGATCTGCTGATGGGGAACGAAGTGGCTCCGCGCAAGGAGTTCATCACCAGCTCGGCGGCCACCCTCGACCGCTCGCGCATCGACGCCTGAGCGCTGCCGTCTCCACCCGGGGCCTCCACCGTCCGGGCTCTCCACCCGTGGGTGGAGACGGCATCTCCACCCGTGATCAACCCCTGAGCCGATCCCGCGACCCGGTCGATTCCGTAGCGTCGAAGACGTCCGATCTTCCCGCATCACGGAGGCGGTCATGCCGGGGTTCGCCGATGTCCTGGCGACCATTGTCGTCGTCGCCGTCGTGGTCCGTCAGTTCTCGGCACAGCGGATCTCCGACGACGGGCGCTGTTGGGTCCTGCCGGGCGTCCTCCTCGTCATATCGCTGCGGGAGCCCGGACTCGTCGGTCCGCATCACGCGGCGTCGGCCGTGGTGTTCCTGTGCGCGGAACTGGCAGTGGCGCTGATGACCGGTGCCGCCTGGGGCTGGACTTGCCGCCTGTGGCGTGGTGCGGACGGCTCGTCGTGGGCCAAGGGCGGCGGGGCGACCGTCTTCGTCCGGGCATGCGGACTGGCACTGAGGGCGTCCCTGTACGGGGCTGCCACGCTGGTGGGCATACGGCAGAACAGTTCCGCACTGCTGTTGGCTCTCTCCGTGACCCTGGCGGCGCGCGGCGGTGTGCTGATGTGGCGGGCGACGTTCGCGGACGACGACTCGCTCTTCCCCGCGCTGCGGGCGGGGGCCCGGGGCTATCTCACCAAGGACGCCGGGGGCGAGGAGATCGTGCGGGCCATCCAGGCGGTGCTGTCGGGGGAGGCCGGACTCTCGCCGTCCGTGCAGCGGCGGCTGCTGGAACACGTCTCCACACAGCCACCTCCGCCCGAGGCGTCTCCCGATCCGCAACTGCCCGACGGCATGACACCGCGTGAGGTGGAGGTGCTGGTCCTGATCGCCGATGGGCTGTCCAACCCGGAGATCGCACGCAGACTGCACATCTCGCAGGCCACGGTGAAGAGTCACATCAACAACCTCTTCGCCAAGGCCGGGGTGCGTGACCGTGCACAGGCCGTTCGCTATGCGTACGTTCGGGGCTTCGCGCGGCCATCCGGGCCGGTGTTCACCTGATCAGGTGAACACCGGCGAATGAACTGCCCGAGATCTTCCCAATCCGCCCATTGTTGGGTACGCGGCCGAAGTGGTCCGTGGACAAGGGGAGTTGTTCGGTGGAGAAGGAAGCAGGGCCTGACGCCGCGGCGGTGCGGCTCGACGACCCGTGGTACGACGCGCTTGCCTCCGGCTGGGGCGAGCTGGACGGGGCGGGGAGGTTCGCACCCGCGGGGCCACCCGGTCCTGCTGCCCCGCACCGCGGCAACAGGGCGGCCGAGATCTATCTGGAGGTGCAGCGCAGCGAAGCCTTCCAGGAGGTGCGCCGCCGGTACAGGCGCTTCGTCCTCCCCGCGACACTCGCCTTCCTCACCTGGTACCTCGCCTATGTCGTGGTCGCGATCACCGAGCCCGGGCTGATGTCCCGTCCGGTGGCCGGGGCGGTCAATGTCGCGATGGTCGCGGGTCTCGGGCAGTTTCTGACGACGTTCCTCCTCACCTGGGCGTACGTACGACACGCACGGCTGCGCAGGGACCGCGCCGCGCTCGAACTGCGCTGGGAGACACAGGAGATGACACGGGAGGCGGGCCGTTGAGCGGGAACCACCAGACGCTGGCGCTCGTGCTCTTCAGCGTCTTCATCGTGGTGACGCTCGCCATCACCACCTGGGTGAGCCGCAACCGGCACGGCTCGGCCGAGGAGTTCTACGCGGGCGGCCGGCTGTTCTCCCCGATGGAGAACGGTTTCGCCATCGCGGGCGACTACATGTCCGCGGCGTCCTTCCTCGGCATCTCCGGTCTGATCGCCCTCTTCGGCTACGACGGCATGCTCTACTCGGTCGGATTCTTCGTCGCCTGGCTCGTGGTTCTGCTGTTGATCGCCGAACTGGTCCGCAACTGCGGCCGGTTCACGCTCGCCGACGTGGTGGCGGCGCGCATGGCGGAGCGCCCGGTGCGGATCGCCGCGGGCATGTCGTCCGTCACCGTCTCCCTGCTCTATCTGGTGGCTCAGATGGTCGGCGCGGGCAGCCTCGTCGCCCTGCTCCTCGGAGGTACGAGCGGTGACGCCCGGTCCTGGACCGTCATCGGTGTCGGAGCGCTCATGGTGATCTACGTTTCCTTCGGCGGAATGCGTGCCACCACGTGGATCCAGATCGTCAAGGCCGTGCTGCTGATGGCGGGAGCGGTCGTGCTCACCGTTCTCGTCCTGGTCCGCTTCCACGGCGATATCAACGCACTGCTCGACTCCGCGGCCCGGCGCAGCGGACACGGAAGCAGTTTCCTCTCGCCCGGTCTCCTGTACGGCGGAACCTGGACGGCGCGCGTCGACTTCATCAGCCTGGGCCTGGCTCTGGTGCTCGGTACGGCGGGCCTGCCGCACATCCTGTCGCGGTTCTACACCGTGCCCACCGCCCGCGCGGCCCGGAGGTCGGTCGTCTGGTCGATCGGGCTCATCGGCGGCTTCTACTTGATGACCATCGCGCTCGGCTTCGGGGCCGCGGCACTGGTCGGGCCGGCCGACGTGCGGGCGTCGAACGCCGCGGGGAACACGGCGGTGCCGCTGCTGGCCCTGGTCCTCGGCGGCGGCGAGGGTTCCACCGCGGGAACGATCCTGTTCGCCGTGGTGGCGGCCGTCGCCTTCGCGACCATCCTCGCCGTCGTCGCGGGGATCACCCTCGCGTCCTCCGCCTCCGTCGCCCACGACCTCTACGCCTCGCTCAGGACTCCCGGTTCCAAGCAGTACAGCGAGGTCACCGTGGCCCGGGTCGCCGCGGCCGGGATCGGGCTGGCGGCCATCGGGCTCGGTCTGGTCGCGCAGAACCTGAATGTGGCGTTCCTGGTCGGGCTGGCCTTCGCCGTGGCTGCCTCGGCCAACCTCCCGGCGTTGCTCTACTCCCTGTTCTGGCGGCGTTTCACCACGAGGGGAGCGGTCTGGTCGATCTACGGAGGGCTGATACCCGCAGTCCTCCTCGTGGTGTTCTCACCGGTCGTCTCCGGTAGCCCGGCCTCGTTCTTCCCCGGGGTCGACTTCCACTTCTTCCCCTTGGAGAACCCCGGTCTGGTCTCCATCCCACTGGGATTCCTGGCCGGTTGGGCCGGAACGGTGACCTCCGCCGAGCCATCCGATGCCGCCAAGCACGCGGAGACCGAGGTCCGCGCGCTCACCGGCGCCGGAGCGGTGTAGCCGCCGGCCACATCGCGGGCCTCCGGCGCCGCGCGACCCGTGGGGGCCTCCGGCCGTCGTTCACCCCGGTCGGGCCTTCGCCGGTCGGTCGTCGTTCAGCACGGCGGCCGATCGCCGGTCAGCGCTCGGCGGAGGGGAGCGGCTGCGGGGGACGCGGGCCGTCGTACTGCCCGCTGGGCCGTATGCGCAACGGCCGTTCCCCGTACTCCTCCAGCGCGTGCGCGATCCAGCCCGCTGTGCGCGACACGGCGAACGCTGTCTCGCCCGCCTCCGCGGACATGCCGCAGGAGACCGAGAGCACGGCCAGCGCCAGGTCGACGTTGGCGTGCAGGGGTGCGTGGCGGGCGGCCGTGGCGACCACGTCGTGCGCGGCGGCGAGTGCGGGAGCGGCCTCGGGGACGTCCGCGAGCAGGGCGAACAGCGTTTGTGCCCGCGGGTCCTCGGAGGCGTAGAGCCGATGACCGAGTCCCGGCACTCCGTGGCCGGTGCGCAGCTGGTCCGCGACCACCGGGACGGCGCTGCCCCGTTCCAGGACCTCCGTCAGCATCCGGTGCGCCAGACCGCTCGCCGCCCCGTGAAGCGGGCCCTCCAGCACCCCGAGGCCCGCGGAGACCACCGCGTACGGATGGGCGTGGGCGGACGCGGCCATCCTGGCGGCCAGCGTAGAGGCCGCGAGATCGTGGTCGATCAGCAGGGCGAGCGCGGCGTCCAGCACGGCGACCGACGGCCCGTCCGCCGGGCGCGCGGTGAGTTTCGGCCACAACAGCCGGGCGAGCCCGTCCTCCTTGCCCGATGTCCCTTCCTCCTCGCCGGAGGTCCGTCCCGAGTCGTCGGCGGTCGAAGGAACGCCGGACACCGCGGGCAACGCGCGGACCAGCGTCGGGATCAGGCTCCGCGCACCGGCGATCACCGCCTCGCGCGAGAGGTCGAAGCGGAGCGGATCGGCCGTCGCCGCGGCGACGACGGCCACCCGCAACCGGTCCGTCGAACCGCTGTGGGCGGGCAGCGCGCCGACCGCCCGGCGCGCCGCCGCCAGTGCCTCGGCGGGCGCCGCGAAACGGATCCCCGGCCGCAGGACACCGGTCCAGAGCCACTCGGCGACCTCTTCGTAGGAGTGGCGCAGCGCCAGTTCCGTGGCGTCGACGCCACGGAAGTAGTAGCGGTCGCTCTCGATCAGCGTGATGCCGGTGCGGAATACCAGGTCACCGGCGCCGGCCACGGAGGACTCGCGGCGGCCCGAGCGCCGGGCCAGGGCGTCCACCTCCGCGGCGTCGAACGTGCTGCCGCGTCCGCCGGGGGCACGTCTGCTGCTCAGCTGGCCCCGGCTGACGTACGCGTACACCGTCTCGGGCTTCACCCCGAGACGGTCGGCCGTCTCCTTCGTGCTGAGCCGCCGTGCTGCCGCCGTGTCCGGGGCGTCTTCCCGGACTGCCTGATCCTTCATGTCATCAACCGTATACATATTGATTCAATCAACGTTGACAGGATTGAAGTCAATCATGAATGGTCGAATCAATATCGATGGTTCGGCGGTACGCCCATGGAGGAAACGATGCAGACCACGACCGGCGGAAGGCCGCTCGACGTACCCCGGGGCCTCGCGGGTGTCGTCGTCACGGACACGGCTCTCGGCGATGTCCGGGGCGGCGAGGGCTTCTACCACTACCGGCAGTACTCGGCGATCGAGCTGGCGCGCACCCGCAGCTTCGAGGACGTCTGGCACCTGATGTTCGAGGGCGACCTGCCCGATGCCGCGGCCCGGGACGGTTTCACCGCCCGGACCGCCGCGCTGCGACGACTGCCCGCGGAGGTGCGCGAGGCCCTGCCCGCCATAGCCCGGGCGGGATCCGTATCCGGCCCGCTGGCCGGTCTGCGCACCGCCCTGTCCCTCCTCGGCGCCTCGGCGCACTTCCGGCCGGTGTACGACATCGACGCCGACCGGCGTCGCGACGACGCCCTGGCCGCCTGCGCCGCCGTTCCGACCGTGCTCACCGCCCTGCACCGGCTCGGCCGCGGCCTCGAACCGGTCGAGCCCCGCGACGATCTGCCGTACGCGGCCAACTACCTGTACATGCTCGACGGTTCCGTGCCGGACGCCGCACGCGTCAGGGCCGTGGAGCAGTACCTGATCTCCACGATCGACCACGGCTTCAACGCCTCCACCTTCACGGGCCGGGTCGTCGCCTCCACCGGCGCCGATGCCGCCGCCTGCCTGGTGGCGGCCGTCGGCGCGCTCTCCGGGCCGCTGCACGGCGGGGCACCCAGCCGCGCCCTGGACACCCTGGACGCCATCGGGACCCCCGACCGCATCGACGGCTGGATCCGCGAACGGGTGCTCGCGGGGGAGCGGATCATGGGCTTCGGCCATCCCGTCTACCGCACCGAGGACCCCCGTTCCCGCATGCTCCGTACCATCGCCCGGAGCTTCGGCGGCCCGCTCGTCGATCTCGCCGTCGAGGTCGAGCGGCAGGTCGAGGCGATCCTCGCCGAGCTCAAGCCGGGCCGCGAGCTCCACACCAACGTGGAGTTCTACGCCGGGGTCGTCATGGAGCTGTGCGGGCTGCCGCGCGAGATGTTCACCCCGACGTTCTGTGCGGCGCGGGTGATCGGCTGGAGCGCCAATATCCTGGAGCAGGCGGAGGACACGAAGATCATCCGCCCGGCGGCCCGTTACGTCGGCACACCGCCGCCGCAGCCGGTCCCGGCGCCCTGACGACCCGGAGGAAGGTCCCCGTTGAACCCCCCGTCCCCGCCCCGCACGCAGCAGATTCCGGTCATCGTCCTCGCGGGGTTCTTGGGGTCGGGCAAGACGACACTGCTCAACCACCTCCTGCGCAACCGTGCGGGCAACCGGATCGGCGTGATCGTCAACGACTTCGGTTCGATCGAGATCGACGCCATGACGGTTTCGGGACAGGTCGGTTCGACGGTCTCGCTCGGCAACGGCTGCCTGTGCTGCGCGGTCGACGCGAGCGAACTCGACTCCTTTCTGGAGACGCTGACCCGGCCCTCGGCCCGGCTCGACGTGATCGTCATCGAGGCCAGCGGACTGGCGGAACCGCGGGAGCTCGTCCGCATGCTCCTGGCCAGCGAGAATCCGCGCGTCATGTACGGCGGTCTGGTGGAGGTCGTGGATGCGGCGGAGTTCGCCGCCACCCGGCGCCGCCACCCGGAGATCGACCGCCATCTCGCCGTCGCCGATCTCGTCGTCCTCAACAAGACCGACCGGGTCGGGGACGACGAACTGGCCCGCATCCGTGAGGCCGTCGCCACGGCCGGCGCCCCGGGCAGCGACGGATCCGCAGCGGGCACCGGCGGGTCCCCGGGCGGCGGCGCGGGTGCCGTCATCTGCGCCACGTACGGACGCGTCGATCCCGAGCTGCTCTTCGACCCCTCCTTGCGCCCGGACGGCGAGGAGAAGGCGCGCCAGCTCACCTTCGAGGACCTGCTGCTGGCGGAGCGGGCCGAGGCGGAGGCCGACGCCGGGCACGAGCACCATCTGCATGCCGCGTACGAGAGCGTGTCCTTCACCGCGGACGTGCCCATGAACCCGCGCAGGCTGCTGGACTTCCTCGACTCCCGGCCGCAGGGGCTCTACCGGATCAAGGGATTCGTCGACTTCGGCGCGGGCGATCGCGCCAACAAGTACGTGCTGCACGCGGTCGGGCGGTTCCTGCGGTTCGAGCCGCAGCCGTGGGCACGCGACGAACCACGCCTCACCCGACTCGTGCTGATCGGCTCGGGCATCGATGCGGAGGCCCTGCACAAGGAGCTGACCGACTGCCGCGAGACGGACACGTGGACCCGGGACACACCGCCGGCCGGCCCACCGGACTCCGGCACCTCGATTCCGGGCGCCTCGATCCCTGACGTGCCGGACGCGCCGGGCCCGGACACGGCGCAGGACGCCGCACATGACCGAAGCATGTGGGGCGTCCTGCGGTACGTGCGACGGCCCGACGAGGACGGCTGGTGACGGAAGGGGCACGAGCCCCGTCGTCGCACCGCCGTCGCCGGGCCTGACGAGGGGGCTACACCGGTCCCGCGACCGACGCGACCGGCTTGGCCAGCGGCGCACCCGAACCGTCGCGCCGGGGGTCCGGCGCCGGCAGCTCGGCGGGCGCGCCGTTCTTCTGGGCGGCCCTCGCGGGCGCGGGGCCCGCCCAGGCGAAGACCAGGGCGTCCTCCCCCTTGAGGAACCGCTGACAGCGCACCCCGCCGGTGGCCCGGCCCTTGCGCGGGTACTGGTCGAACGGGGTGAGCTTGCACGTCAGCAGCGAGTCGTCCAGCATGCCCTGCGAACCCGCCACCGTGAACACCATCGCGTCCGCGGCCGGATCCACCGCCGTGAACGAGATCACCGAGACGCCCGCCGCGAGCTTGATGCCCGCCATGCCGCCTGCGGGCCTGCCCTGCGGTCGCACCTGCGCCGCCGGGTAGCGCAGCAACTGCGCGTCGGACGTGATGAAGACCAGGTCCTCCTCGGCCGTGCGCAGTTCGGCCGCGCCGACGATCCGGTCACCCTCCTTGAGGGCGATGACCTCCAGCTCGTCCTTGTTGACCGGGTAGTCCGGCACCACCCGCTTGACGATGCCCTGCAGGGTGCCGAGCGCCAGACCGGGGGACGTCTCGTCCAGCGTGGTCAGACAGACGACCTCCTCGTCGCTCCCCAGCGTGAGGAACTCCGAGACCATCGCCCCGCCGGAAAGATTGGGCGCCGCGTGCGTGTCCGGCAGCTGCGGCAGATCGATGACCGCGAGCCGCAGCAGCCGTCCCGTCGATGTCACCACCCCGATGTCGCCCCGGGCGGTCGCGGGCACCGCGGACACGATCACGTCGTGCTTGGCCCGCTTGGCGTCCTCGGCGAAGACGATCGGGTCGTCGTTGGCGGTACGCGCCAGCAGACCGGTCGACGACAGCAGCACCCGGCACGGGTCGTCCGCGACCTGCAGCGGCACCGAGGCGACCTGCGTACCGGCCGACTCCAGCAGCACCGTGCGCCGCTCGGTACCGAACTTCTTGGCGACCGCGGCCAGTTCCGACGAGACGAGCTTGCGCAACGCGGCGTCCGACTCGAGGATCGTGGTCAGCTCGTCGATCTCCTTGTTGAGCCGGTCCCGCTCGCTCTCCAGCTCGATCCGGTCGAACTTGGTCAGTCGGCGCAGCGGCGTGTCCAGGATGTACTGCGTCTGGATCTCGCTCAGCGAGAAGCGCTCGATGAGCCGTGCCTTGGCCTGCGCCGAATTGTCGCTGGACCGGATGAGCCGGATGACCTCGTCGATGTCGAGCAGCGCGACGAGCAGGCCCTCGACCAGGTGGAGACGGTCGCGGCGCTTGCCGCGCCGGAACTCGCTGCGCCGGCGCACCACGTCGAAGCGGTGGTCGAGGTAGACCTCCAGCAATTCCTTCAGGCCGAGCGTGAGCGGCTGCCCGTCGACCAGCGCCACGTTGTTGATCCCGAAGGAGTCCTCCATCGGGGTCAGCTTGTAGAGCTGCTCCAGCACCGCCTCGGGTACGAAGCCGTTCTTCACCTCGATGACCAGGCGCAGACCGTGCTCGCGGTCGGTCAGGTCCTTCACGTCCGCGATGCCCTGGAGCTTCTTCGCCGAGACCAGGTCCTTGATCTTGGCGATCACCTTCTCCGGGCCGACGGCGAAGGGCAGTTCGGTGACGACGATGCCCTTGCGGCGCGGCGTCACGTTCTCCACGGACACCGTCGCACGGATCTTGAACGTCCCGCGCCCGCCGGCGTACGCGTCCTTGATGCCGCCCAGGCCCACGATCCGGCCGCCGGTCGGCAGGTCGGGACCGGGGATGAACCGCATCAGCGTCTCCAGGTCCGCGCCCGGATGCTTGATGAGGTGGCGGGCGGCGGCGACGACCTCGCCCAGGTTGTGCGGAGGCATGTTGGTCGCCATGCCGACCGCGATCCCGGACGCCCCGTTGACCAGGAGGTTCGGGTACGCGGCCGGGAGGACGGAGGGCTCCTGCTCCTGGCCGTCGTAGTTCGCCTGGAAGGCGACGGTGTCCTCGTCGATCGACTCCGTCATCAACGACGTCGCGTCGGCCATCCGGCACTCGGTGTACCGCATGGCGGCCGGCGGGTCGTCGTTCCCGAGCGAACCGAAGTTGCCGTGGCCGTCGACCAGGGGGAGACGCATGGAGAACGGCTGCGCCAGCCGGACCAGCGCGTCGTAGATCGACGCGTCGCCGTGCGGGTGCAGCTTGCCCATGACCTCGCCCACGACCCGCGCGCACTTCACGAAGCCGCGGTCGGGGCGCAAGCCCATCTCGTTCATCTGGTAGACGATGCGTCGGTGCACCGGCTTCAGACCGTCACGGGCGTCGGGCAGGGCCCGTGAGTAGATCACCGAGTACGCGTACTCGAGGAAGGAGCCCTGCATTTCGTCGACGACGTCGATGTCGAGGATGTTCTCCTCGAAGTCGTCCGGCGGCGGGGTCTTCGTGCTGCGGCGGGCCATCGCTGCTGCGACTCCTTCACGGATTCTGTTCGGGCAACCTCAGGTTCTGACGCGGACCATTGTGGACCTCCGCACCGACAATGCCGACCTCGCCCCGTCCCAACCGGCCCTCTCGACTCCGCCGGGAAGGGCCCCGGAGCGGTGAAAGAGGCGCGTGCGCCGGGTGGTGCGCCCCTCTTTCACGCGAACTTCCGCGGTATGGGAACTTCGCCAGGTGTCGGTCCGCTTGCTTACAGTGGCAGGTCACGCAGAAAAACCAGTATCGCGATCGAAGGGACGTACATGCCCATGGGTCACACGGCCACAGCCCAGGCCGGTTCCGGCGGCTTGACAGCGACCGAGCACCGCCTGGCCAACGGCCTGCGCGTGGTGCTCTCCGAGGACCATCTGACCCCGGTCGCCGCGGTCTGCCTCTGGTACGACGTCGGATCGCGCCACGAGGTCGAGGGACGCACCGGTCTGGCTCACCTCTTCGAGCACCTGATGTTCCAGGGCTCCGGCCAGGTGAAGGGGAACGGACACTTCGAGCTGGTGCAGGGCGCCGGCGGTTCGCTCAACGGGACCACCAGCTTCGAGCGCACCAACTACTTCGAGACGATGCCCGCGCACCAGCTGGAGCTGGCCCTCTGGCTGGAGGCGGACCGGATGGGCTCGCTCCTCGCCGCGCTCGACGAGGAGTCGATGGAGAACCAGCGCGACGTCGTCAAGAACGAGCGCCGCCAGCGCTACGACAACGTCCCCTACGGCACGGCGTTCGAGCGGCTGACGGCGCTCGCCTACCCCGAGGGACACCCGTACCACCACACCCCGATCGGCTCGATGGCGGACCTGGACGCCGCGACGCTGGAGGACGCGCGCACCTTCTTCCGTACGTACTACGCGCCGAACAACGCGGTGCTGTCGGTCGTCGGCGACATCGACCCCGAGCAGACGCTCGCCTGGATCGAGAAGTACTTCGGCTCCATCCCCTCCCACGACGGGAAGCGGCCCCCGCGCGACGGCACGCTGCCCGACGTCATCGGCGAGCAGCTGCGCGAGGAGGTGCGCGAGGAGGTCCCGGCGCGGGCGCTGATGGCCGCCTACCGGCTCCCGCACGACGGCACCCGCGAGTGCGACGCGGCGGACCTCGCGCTGACCGTGCTCGGTGGCGGGGAGTCGTCGCGGCTGCACAACCGCCTGGTCCGCCGTGACCGGACGGCCGTGGCCGCCGGATTCGGGCTGCTGCGGCTGGCGGGCGCCCCGTCGCTCGGCTGGCTGGACGTCAAGACCTCCGGTGGTGTCGAGGTGCCGCGGATCGAGGCGGCGGTCGACGAGGAGCTGGCCCGGTTCGCCGCCGAGGGTCCGACGCCCGAGGAAATGGAGCGCGCCCAGGCCCAGTTGGAGCGCGAGTGGCTGGACCGGCTCGGTACGGTCGCGGGCCGCGCCGACGAACTGTGCCGGTTCGCCGTGCTGTTCGGCGACCCCCAGCTCGCCCTGACCGCGGTGCAGCGGGTTCTGGACGTGACGGCGGAGGAGGTCCAGGCGGTCGCCAAGGCCCGGCTGCGGCCCGACAACCGGGCGGTGCTGGCCTACGAACCGGTCGAACCGGCCGATTCCGCGGATACCGACGAGACCGACGCCGACGACACCGACGCGCACGAAGGAGCGGACAAGTGACCGACGCCGCCGCGACTGGAGTTTCGATGCAGTTCCACCCCCAGCCGGCCCCCGGCGTCGCACGCCCCTGGGCTTTCCCCGCGCCGGAGCGCGGTTCGCTGCCCAACGGCCTGACGGTGCTGCGCTGCCACCGCCCCGGCCAGCAGGTGGTGGCGGTCGAGATCGTCCTCGACGCCCCCCTGGACGCCGAGCCGGAGGGCCTGGACGGCGTGGCCACGATCATGGCGCGGGCCCTGTCCGAGGGCACCGACAAGCACACCGCCGAGGAGTTCGCCGCCGAGCTGGAGCGCTGCGGTGCCACGCTCGACGCGCACGCCGACCACCCCGGCCTCCGGGTCTCCCTGGAGGTCCCGGCCTCCCGGCTGGCCAAGGCGCTCGGACTGGTCGCCGAGGCGCTGCGGGCCCCCGCCTTCGCCGAGAGCGAGATCGAACGGCTGGTGCGCAACCGGCTCGACGAGATCCCGCACGAGCAGGCCAACCCGGCGCGCCGCGCCGCCAAGCAGCTCTCCAAGGAGCTCTTCCCGGCCGCGTCGCGGATGTCCCGGCCGCGCCAGGGCACCGAGGAGACGGTGGAACGGATCGACGCGGGGGCGGTGCGCGCCTTCTTCGAGGCCCATGTCCGGCCGTCCGCGGCGACCGTCGTGGTCGTCGGCGACCTGACCGGCATCGACCTGGAGGCCCTGCTCGCCGAGACGCTCGGCGACTGGTCGGGCGACACCGTCGAGCCTCGCCCCGCCCCGCCGATCACCGCCGACGACACCGGCCGGGTGGTCATCGTGGACCGTCCGGGCGCGGTGCAGACGCAGCTGCTGATCGGCCGGATCGGACCGGACCGGCACGACAGCGTGTGGCCCGCCCAGGTGCTCGGCACGTACTGCTTGGGCGGCACGCTCACCTCCCGGCTGGACCGGGTGCTGCGCGAGGAGAAGGGCTACACCTACGGTGTCCGCGCCTTCGCGCAGGTGCTGCGGTCGTCGGCCGCGGACTCGGTCACGGGCGCGACCGGCGCCGCCATGCTCGCGATCAGCGGATCGGTGGACACGGAGTCGACCGGACCGGCGCTGGAGGATCTGTGGACGGTCCTGCGGACGCTCGCGGCCGAGGGGCTCACCGACGAGGAGCGCGAGACCGCGGTGCAGAACCTCGTGGGCGTCGCGCCGCTGAAGTTCGAGACGGCTGCCTCCGTGGCGGGCACGCTGGCCGACCAGGTCGAGCAGCGCCTCCCGGACGACTTCCAGGCCCACCTGTACGCCCGGCTCGCGGAGGCCGGCACGGTCGAGGCGACCGCGGCCGTGGTCAGCGCCTTCCCGGGCGACCGTCTGGTGACGATCCTCGTCGGCGACGCGTCCCGGATCGAGGAGCCGGTCCGGGCGCTGGGCATCGGTGAGGTGTCGGTGGTCGCCGGCTGAGCGGTGTGCCGTCACGGTCCCGGCGGCCTTCCCGGGCGAAGACGCCGGGGACCGTCCGGACCTCTGGCGTCCCGGCCCCGCCGGTCCGACGGCCGGGCGTCCGGTGCCCCGTTCCCGTACGGGGCAGGTGTCGGAGGACAGCCGCAGACCGGGCCGTTCCGGGTGCCGAACGGGTGCGGCCCGACCGGCCCGGCCGGTCCGACGGCCGGGCGCGCGGGCGTCGAAGGCCCCTGTGAGCGATGTCTCGCCGGGGTCTTCCCCATGTGCGGTTCCGGTCGCCGGGTTGCCCGTACGTCCTGTGGCATGCGCTACAAAACGGCTTGTCCGTTTGGCGAACGAATGTGCTCGCGCTTAGCGTCGACCGGGCTGCCGGCCACTCGTATGTCGCGACCGCGACGCACCGGACAGCCATCGCCGAGTCCCCGCCGGGCGTGAGCCCTGGGGAGCCGGGGACCCAATGAAGTCCCTGGGGTGAATCGGAAGCCTGAGCCTCGGTGAGGCCGGGGCCTCCGTAGGAGACCTTCCTGCTCCGAACCCGTCAGCTAACCCGGTAGGCGAGAGGGAAGGAAAGGATCAGCCACTTCATGGCGTTCACCCGTGCCACCGGGAAGCATCGTGCCCCCGGCCGACTGACGCGCGGCAGCGCGAGGATCGCCGGCGTCGCGGCGCTGGCCACCACCGGCGTCATCGCAGGCGCCGCCTCCCCGGCCCTCGCCGCGGACGCCGAGACCTCCGCGGTCGGCGAGACCGGCCTGAACCAGGTCATCGCCATCCAGGACGTCATCGCCGACCGGATCGACGCCCAGGCCGACGCGCAGCAGCACCGGGCCGACCTCATCGCCGAGGCGAAGGAGGCGGCGCAGCGCAAGGCCGAGGCCGAGAAGCGTGCCCGGGCCGAGGCGAAGCGTGCCGCCGAGGCGCGGGCCGAGAAGGCGCGTGCCGCCCGCTCCGCCGAGCGCACCCGGCTGGGCCTCTTCCAGCTTCCGGTCGCCGGTTCCTACGTCACCACCGGCTACAAGTCCAGCGGTTCGCTCTGGTCCTCCGGCAGCCACTCGGGCATCGACTTCCACGCCGCGTCCGGCAGCTCCGTCGTCGCAGTCGGAGCCGGTACGGTCGTCGAGGCCGGCTGGGGCGGTGCGTACGGCAACAACATCGTGCTGCGCATGACGGACGGCACGTACACGCAGTACGGGCACCTCTCGTCGATCGGTGTCCGTGTCGGCCAGAGCGTCGGCGCGGGCCAGCAGATCGGCCTCTCCGGCTCGACCGGCAACTCCACCGGACCGCACCTCCACTTCGAGGCCCGGACCACGCCCTCCTACGGATCCGACATGGACCCCGTCGCGTATCTGCGTGCCCACGGCGTCTCCCTCTGACCGACGGCCGACCCGCGAACCGCCTCCCGAAGGCCCCGGCAGCACGCCGGGGCCTTCTGCATGTCCGGGTCGCCCCGTCAGCCGGACCCGTCCCTTGCGCGACCGTCCCGGATCCCGGGAAGAGGCGCCCGGGGCCGGGAAGGAATCCCGGGGCCGGAAGACGAAGGAGCCGCGGTGCCGGTGGGCGGCACCGCGGCTCCTTCGCGGGAATCGGTCCCGTGCCGAACCCCGGAAGTCCCGGAAGCGGGAATCCCGGAGATCCGGAACGTGGCTCAGACGGTCTCCGGGAGTTCGTCGAGCCCCTCCGCGACCAGCTTCGCCAGGCGGTCCAGGGCGGCCTCGGCGTCGTCCGCCTCGGACGCGAGCACGATCTCCTCGCCGCCCTGCGCGCCGAGCCCGAGCACCGCGAGCATGGAGGCGGCGTTCACCGGGGTGCCGTCGGCCTTGGAGATCGTCACGGGGATGCCGGACGCCGTGGCGGCGCGGACGAATATGGAAGCGGGGCGGGCGTGCAGGCCCTCGGCCCAGCCGACGTTGACGCGGCGCTCAGCCATGGTTCTGCCCTTCATGAATCAATAGTTGTCTAGACCACTCTCTCATGCGGTGCGCGGTGCTCCGGCCGACCCGCGAACACCCACGAGCGGTGCCGCAACGCCGTTCGGCCCCCCTCAGACTGCCCCGGGCCCGGCGGCTACGCGAGTGGTGGACGAGCCTTAGTCTGTGCCCATGCAGTCCTCGACGGAGCAGAGTCCGCGTCACGTCTATCCCGACCACTGGGAAGCGGACGTGGTCCTCCGTGACGGAGGCACCGCGCGGATCAGGCCCATCACCACGGACGACGCCGAACGCCTGGTCAGTTTCTACGAGCAGGTCTCCGACGAGTCGAAGTACTACCGCTTCTTCGCCCCGTACCCCCGGCTGTCCGCCAGGGACGTGCACCGCTTCACCCATCACGATTACGTCGACCGGGTGGGGCTCGCGGTCACGGTCGGCGGCGAGTTCATCGCGACCGTCCGCTACGACCGGATCGACGGACGGGGCAGGCCCGCCTCCGCGCCCGCGGACGAGGCGGAGGTCGCCTTCCTGGTCCAGGACGCGCACCAGGGCCGGGGAGTGGCGTCGGCACTGCTGGAGCACATCGCCGCGGTGGCCCGCGAGCGCGGCATCCGCCGCTTCGTCGCCGAGGTGCTCCCCGCCAACACCAAAATGATCAAGGTGTTCCGGGACGCCGGCTACACCCAGCAGCGGAGCTTCGAGGAAGGCTCCGTCCACCTCACCCTGGACCTCGAACCGACGGCCGAGTCCCTCGCCGTCCAGCGCGGCCGTGAGCAGCGGGCCGAGGCGCGCTCCGTGCAACGGCTGCTCGCCCCCGGGTCCGTGGCCGTCATCGGTGTCGGCCGGACGCCCGGCGGTGTCGGCCGCACGGTCCTGCGTAACCTCCTCGCGGCCGGATTCACCGGCCGTACGTATGCCGTGAATCGTTCCTTCGCCGCCGACCAGGACACCATCGACGGCGTCCCCGCCCACCGCCGCGTCGGCGAGATCGGCGAACCGGTGGACCTCGCGGTCGTCGCCGTCCCCGCCGAGCGCGTACCGGAGGCCGTGGCCGACTGCGGCGAGCACGGCGTCCAGGGTCTCGTCGTCCTCTCCGCCGGATACGCCGAGTGGGGCGCCGAGGGCAGGGACCGGCAGCGCGAACTCGTCCGCCAGGCACGCTCGTACGGGATGCGGATCATCGGCCCGAACGCCTTCGGCGTCATCAACAACGCCGAGGCCGTCCGGCTGAACGCCTCCCTCGCCCCCGAGCCGCCCAAGCGGGGCCGTATCGGTCTGTTCACCCAGTCCGGGGCGATCGGCATCGCCCTGCTCTCCCGGCTCTACCGGCAGGGTGCGGGGCTCTCCACCTTCATCTCCGCGGGCAACCGGGCCGACATCTCGGGCAACGACTTCCTGCAGTACTGGTATGAGGACCCGGACACCGACGTCGCCCTGCTGTACCTCGAATCGTTCGGCAACCCGCGCAAGTTCATGCGGCTCGCCCGGCGCACCGCGGCCGTGAAGCCCGTGGTCGTGGTGAAGGGGGCCCGGCACACCGGCGCCACCCCGCCCGGCCACGCCGTACCCGTCAGCCGGATCCCGGACGCGACGGTCTCCGCCCTCATGCGGCAGGCGGGCGTGATCCGCGTCGACACGGTGACGGAGGTCGTCGACGTGGGTCTCCTCCTCGCGGACCAGCCGCTCCCGGCGGGCCCCCGGGTCGCGATCCTCGGCAACTCCGAGTCGCTGGGCCTGCTCACCTACGACGCCTGCCTGACCGAGGGTCTGCGTCCGCGGCCGCCCCTCGACCTCACCACCGCCGCGACGCCGCAGGACTTCCGGGACGCCCTGACCGAGGCCCTCGCCGACGACGACTGCGACTCGGTGATCGTTACGGCGATCCCCTGGGTGGGCGAGGACGGCCAGGCGGAGAACGGTGGCGGAGAGGTCCTGGCGACCGCGCTCCGCGCGGCGGCGGCCACCGGCCCCGCCAAGCCCGTGGCCGTCGTCCACGTGGAGATCGGCGGGCTGGCGGAGGCCCTGGCCGTGGCCAGCGGCACGGTCGCGCCGCGCCCGGCGAAGCCGTCCTCCACGCCCAGGGAGCCCGCGGACACCCGGCCCGGGACCGCACGGCCGGCGACCACTCCGCCCGTGTCCGCCTCCGCGCCCGCCGGAGCCACGGGCACCCGGGAAGCGCCGAACGGCCAGGACGGTCAGAACGGCCGGGGCGCCCGGCCCACCCCGGCCGGACCGGGAACGGACGGACCGGGAACGGACGGCAACGGAACGGCCGGACCGGGAACGGAGGGCCGCGCGGGCCGGATCCCCGCCTACCCCGCCGCCGAACGGGCCGTACGCGCCCTGGCCGAGTCGGTGCGGTACGCGCAGTGGCGGCGGCAGGCCGCCGTACCCGGCAAGGTGCCCGAGTTCCTCGACGACACCATCGACGAGTCGGGTACCGCCGAGCTGATCGACACCCTTCTCGGCCCGGACCCCGCCCCGCGCGGCAGACAGCTCACGCCCGACGAGGCGTGCGAGCTCCTCGGCCGCTACGGCATCGCCGTACGGCCGACACTGCCCGCCCCCGACCCGGATGCCGCCGTCGCCGCCGCGGCACGGATCGGTTATCCCGTCGCGCTCAAGACCACCGCGCCCCATCTGCGTCACCGGGCCGATCTCGGCGGTGTGCGGCTGGACCTCGCGGGGGAGGACGCGCTGCGCCGCGCGTACGGCGAGCTGACCGACCTGCTCGGCAGGCCCGCCGAACTCCAGCCCGTCGTCCAGGCCATGGCGCCGCGCGGGGTCGACACCGTCGTACGGGCCTCGATCGACCCGGCGGCGGGCGCCGTTCTCTCGTTCGGGCTCGCGGGCGCGCCCTCCGAGCTCCTCGGCGACACTGTCCACCGCCTGGTTCCGGCCACCGACCGCGACGCCGCCGAGCTGATCCGGTCCATCCGGGCGGCCCCCGTGCTGTTCGGCTGGCGGGGCGCGGCACCCGTGGACACCGCGGCGCTCGAAGAACTGCTGCTGCGGGTGTCCCGGCTGGTCGACGACCACCCCGAGGTGGTCTCCGTCGCCCTGGAACCGGTCGTGGTCGCCACCCACGGGCTGGCCGTCCTCGGCGCGAGCGTCCGGCTCTCCCCGCCGCCGCCCCGCACCGACCTCGGCCCCCGCCGCCTTCCCAACTACTGACCGGACGGCCGCTGCCGGGACGTTCCCGTCGCCGAGAGGACCGGGACCGGGCCGGGGCGTTCCCGCCGCCGGCCGGGCCGGGACCCTCCCGTCCTCACCGCCCCGCCCCCACGAGAGCGCGGACCACCTTGTCCCCGGTCCGGGCCGCCGTACGACGTCCCCGGCAGTCATCCGCCCCCCGTAGGATGGTGCCCATGGCTAAGACCGGTACGACGACCCAGGGGCTGCGCGCGGCGATCGAGCGCAGTGGCTACTACCCGGCCCTCGTGGCCGAGGCGGTGGAAGCCGCCGTGGGCGGTGAGCCCGTCGCCTCGTACCTGGTCCACCAGGAGACCACCTTCGACTCCAACGAGGTGCGCCGCCACGTCACGGTCCTGGTCCTCACGGGCACTCGTTTCATCGTCAGCCACACCGACGAGCAGAACGCGGACACCACCTCCCCGTCGCCGTACGCCACCACCTCGACGGAATCGGTCAAGCTCGACCGCATCTCGTCGGTCGTGGTCAGCCGGGTCGTGGCCAACCCCGAGAAGTACGTGCCGGGCACGCTGCCCCGCGAAGTCGTCCTCACCATCGGCTGGGGTGCGGTCTCCCGCATCGATCTCGAACCGGCGGCCTGCGGCGACCCCAACTGCGAGGCCGACCACGGCTACACCGGCAACTCGACGGCCGACGACCTGAGCCTGCGGGTGAGCGAGGCCGGGGACGGCCCGGACACCGTGCGCCAGACCCTCGCCTTCGCGCAGTCCCTCTCCGAGGCCACGGCCGCGACCGCGGCGACCGGCCGCTGATGGCTCAGCCGGCCTGGCAGGACCCCGTCCTGCTCGACGTCGACACCGCTCCCGTCCCCGAGTACGGCAGCGGCTCCCTCGCCGATCTGCTGCCCACGCTCGTCGCCGGGCAGGGCGTGCCCGGTTTCACCGCCACGATCCCCGAACTCGCCCCGGCGGACCGGAACTGCGTCTTCCTGATCGACGGCCTCGGCTGGGAACAGATCGAGGCGCACCCCGACGAGGCGCCCTTCCTGCACTCGCTGCTCCCCACCTCTCGCGGCGGCACCGGCCGTCCGGTCACGGCGGGCTTCCCGGCCACCACGGCGACGTCACTGGCCTCGGTCGGCACCGGACGCCCGCCGGGGGAGCACGGCCTGCCCGGCTACACCGTGCGCGATCCGGACACCGGCGAGCTGATGAACCAGCTCCGCTGGCAGCCGTGGACCCCGCCCGCCGTCTGGCAGCCGCACCCCACCGTCTTCGCGCTCGCCGACGCCGCGGGGGTGCGCACCGCCCAGGTCTCCGCGCCGGCCTTCGAGCGGACCCCGCTCACCCAGGTCGCGCTCAGCGGCGGCACGTTCCTCGGCCGGCTGACCGGCGAGGAACGGATGGACGTCGCCGCCGAACGCCTCGCCGCGGGCGACCGGTCGCTCGTCTACACGTACTACAGCGAGGTCGACGCCAACGGCCACCGCTTCGGCGTCGACTCCGACGCCTGGCGCGGACAGCTCATGCACGTGGACGGCCTGGCCCGGCGCCTGGCCGAACAGCTCCCGCCCCGCTCGGCGCTGTACATCACCGCCGACCACGGCATGATCGACATCCCCTTCGACGAGCGGTCGCGCATCGACTTCGACGAGGACTGGGAACTGCGCGCGGGCGTCGCGCTGCTCGGCGGCGAGGGCCGGGCCCGGCACGTGTACGCCGTCCCCGGCGCCGAGAACGACGTCCTGGCCGTCTGGCGCGAAGTGCTCGGCGAGCAGTTCTGGGTGGCGAGCCGGGACGAGGCGATCGAGGCCGGATGGTTCGGCCCGACGATCGACGAACGTGTCCACGGCAGGATCGGCGACGTCGTCGCCGCGGCCCACGACGACGTGGTGATCACCGCCTCGGTCAACGAACCGCACGAGTCCGCGATGGTCGGCATGCACGGCTCGATGACCCCCACCGAGCAGCTCGTGCCCCTGCTCGAAGTACGCTCGTAGCCGCTCCCGCGCAGGGACGTCTCCGTCTCGATCCGCCCGACCGCCCCACCGCGTCCGAAAGGCCCTCAGTTCCCCATGCCCGAGCCCGTGTTCTCCTCCGGTGCGACGGACCGCGCAGGGCGCGCCGTCGTGCTCGGGCATCCGTCGCCCCGCGAACGGATCGCGCCGCGCCGGTACCGGCCGGTCAGCGGGTCCCTCCGGCGCTCCGCCTCGATCCGGAAGATTGTGCTCCACTGATGTCCGAACTGGTTTTCTTCTCCGGCACCATGGACTGCGGAAAGAGCACGCTGGCGCTGCAGATCGGGCACAACCGGTCGGCCAGGGGACTGCGGGGCGTGATCTTCACCCGGGACGACCGCGCGGGCGAGGGAAAGCTCTCCTCCCGTCTCGGACTGGTGACGGAAGCGGTCGAGGCCGCACCGCACATGGACCTGTACGCCTACCTCGTGGCCCAGATGTCGAAGGGCGGAAAGGCCGACTACGTCATTGTGGACGAGGCGCAGTTCCTCGCCCCCGAGCAGATCGACCAACTGGCCCGGATCGTGGACGACCTGGACCTGGACGTCTTCGCGTTCGGCATCACCACGGACTTCCGCACCAGGCTCTTCCCGGGTTCGCAGCGGCTGATCGAGCTGGCGGACCGGGTCGAGACGCTCCAGGTCGAGGCGATGTGCTGGTGCGGAGCGCGGGCCACCCACAACGCTCGCACGGTGGGCGGCGAGATGGTCGTCGACGGCGAGCAGGTCGTGGTGGGCGACGTGGGCGTGGCCGCCGAGACCGTCGGGTACGAGGTCCTGTGCCGTCGTCACCATCGCAGGCGGATGACGAGCGCGACGGCGCGCGCGGCCGCCCTGTCGCCCGACGTGCTGCCGGTCACCTCGGGCTGACCTCCCCTCGGGCAGCCCCGTCCTCCCGGGGCCCGCGGCGCGGGTGCTTAGGATGACGCCGTGAACACGGCGAGCGGGGAAGAGTCCGCGCCTGGACCGGGATTCCCGGGCAAGGCGCAACCGAGGCAGCTGATCGTGACGGTCTACGGGCTGTACGCGCGCGACACCGGCGGCTGGATGTCCGTGGCCTCGCTGATCCGGCTGCTCGCCGACCTGGGCGTCGAGGGGCCGACCGTGCGGTCCTCCGTCTCCCGGCTGAAGCGCGCCGGAATCCTCGAAGCGGAAACGGTGTCCGGAGCGGCCGGATACCGGATCTCGCCGGACACCGAACGCGTCCTCCGAGACGGCGATCCGCGCATCTTCGCGGCACGGCGCGCCACCGTCGACGAGGGCTGGGTGCTCGTCGTCTTCTCCGTGCCCGAGTCCGAGCGCGCCCGACGGCACACGCTGCGCACCCAGCTGACCCGGCTCGGCTTCGGATCCGTGTCCGCCGGGGTGTGGATCGCACCGGGCCATGTGTACGAGGAGGCGGAGGACATGCTGGCCCGGCACGGGCTGCGCTCCTACGCCGACCTCTTCCGGGCCGACCACCTCCCCGCGGCCGGGAGGACGGAGACCGGGATCCCGGCCGGGAACGCGCCCGAGGGCGAGTGCGGGCCGGGCAAGGGCCGGGCGGGCCGCGCGGAACTGGCCGCGAAGGTGCGCACCTGGTGGGACACCGTCCGGCTGCAGCGGCTCTACGTCGAGTTCCTCGCGGCGTACCGGCCGGTGGCCGAGCGCATCGCGGGCGGGGACCGGGTCAACGACGACGAGGCGTTCACGACGTACATCAGAGTCATCACCGACTGGCGCCGGCTGGTCTACCTCGACCCCGGTGTCGCCCGGGAGCTGCTGCCGGCCGAATGGAGCGGAACCGAGGCGTCCGACCTCTTCGACGAGCTCCACGCCCGGCTGTCCGGCCCCGCCCGCCGCCATGTCGAACGGCTCCGGACCGGCTGACGCCCCGGCCCGGAGCCAGTCGGTTCACGGCCTGTCGGGTGACCGCACGATCGTGAACACGGCGCCCTCCGGGTCGGCCACGGTCGCGATCCGGCCGAAGGAGCCGTCGCGGGGCGGCTGGAGGACGTACCCACCCAGGTCCACCACACGACGCGCGGTCGCGTCGGTGTCGTCGACCTCGAAGTACGTCATCCAGTGCGGCCCGCGGTCGCGGGGGAGGGCATGACCCACGCCGTGCAGCGAGGCGACCGGGCGACCGCGCAGACGCAGTGTCTGGTAGTCGAAGTCGGCCGATACGACCGCCTCCGCCTCGTAGCCGAACACCGTCTGGTAGAACTTGCAGACCGTCGAGGTCTCACGGGTCAGCAGCTCGTTCCAGACCGGGGCGCCGTGGGTGCCGGAGAGCGCCGTGCCGAGATGCGCGGCGGCCTGCCAGATCCCGAAGACCGCGCCCCCCGGATCGGCGGCGACGGCGAGCCGTCCCGCCTCGCCCGCGTCGAGCGGCCCCACGGCGACCGTGCCGCCGCAGGAGCGGATCAGCTCCGCCGTGACATCGGCGTCGTCGGTGGCCAGATACGTCGTCCAGGCCACAGGCAGGAGGCGGTCGGACGGCAGCTGTCCGATGCCCGCGACCACCTTCCCGCCGATCGACGCGCGGACATACGGACCCAGTTGGTCCGGTCCGGGCGCGAACTCCCAGCCGAACAGACCGGCGTAGAAATCCTCTGTGGTGCTCAAGCCGTGCACGATCAGACTCACCCAGCAAGGTGTTCCGGGTGTGCGCCGGGCGGGAGCCTCGGTCATCGTCACTCTCTCCTCGGACCATCGTGGTGGCCGTACGGGGGGAACGGGGCCGTGTGCCGTGGTGCGGCACGGGTGGTGCGCGCCCCGTGCAGATGCTCGCACCACCCGGCGCTCCATGCGGCCCGGCCGCGCCGCATCGTCCGGGATCCCGACAGAGAGGCCGGAAACATGCGGTGCGTCCGGGTCGGTGGTGTGACGGTGTTACGGGTGGGACCGCCCCTGCGCGAGGATGGTTCCCATGAAGCCGATCATCACCGCGCCCGAATGCGCGAGCGAGCTGGCGGGGCCACGTCCGCCGGTGCTCCTGGACGTACGTTGGCAGCAGGGCGGCTCGCACGGCCGCCCGGACTACGAGGCCGGACACATCCCGGGCGCGGTCTTCGTCGACCTGGACGCGGACCTCGCCGGTCCGGCGGGCAGTGGTGGGCGCCACCCCCTGCCCGACCCCGAGGAGTTCGGCGCGACCATGCGCAGGGCCGGTGTCCGCGCGGACACCCCGGTGGTCGTGTACGACGGCGGCCAGGGCTGGGCGGCGGCCCGTGCCTGGTGGCTGCTGCGCTGGACCGGGCACGAGAACGTCCGGGTGCTGGACGGCGGCCTCGCGGCCTGGGAGGGGAAGCTCGACACGGAGATCCCGACGCCGGACGAGGGCGACTTCCGGCCGGTGCCCGGCGCCGTGCCGCTGCTGGACGCCGACGGGGCGGCGGCGCTGGCCCGGTCGGGCCTGCTGCTCGACGCGCGGGCCGCCGCACGCTACCGGGGCGAGGTGGAACCGATCGACCGGGTGGCCGGTCACATCCCGGGCGCCGTCTCGGCCCCGACCACCGAGAACGTGGAGGAGGACGGCCGGTTTCTGCCCGCCTCCTCGCTGGCGGCCCGCTTCGGTGAGCTCGGCGCCGACCGGGCGTCCGAGGTCGGTGTCTACTGCGGCTCGGGCGTCTCGGGCGCCCATGAGGTGCTGGCCCTGGCCGTCGCCGGGATTCCGGCGGCGCTCTACGCGGGCTCCTGGTCCGAGTGGACCGCCGACGGGACCCGCCCGGTCGCCACGGGCCCCGACCCCCGCTGACGCGAGGCGCGCCGGACTGAGCGCGGCGCGCGGCCGGGACGCGGTCCGGTCGCGCGCTTCTCCGGCCGCTCCTTCCGTGCCACGCGCTTCTTCCGGACCGTGCGCTTCCTCCGTGCCGTGCGCCGCTTGCGTGCGGTGCGTCGCTCCGGGGCGCGCATGTTTCTCCCGTGCCGCGCGCGCAGGACACGGCGCGAGGGCCCGTACGCCGTGGCGTACGGGCCCTCGTCATGCTGCGGTCGGCCCGTTCAGTCCTGTTTCTTTCGGCGCGTGCCGAAGACGATCTCGTCCCAGCTCGGCACCGCGGCCCGGCGGCCCGGGCGTACGCCGTCGGCCTCGGCCTGACGGTCCGTGGTCCCGATCAGCCGGTCGCGGTGCCCCGCCACCGCCCGCGGCATCAGCACATCCGCGTAGGCGGAACCGGCACCCGCGGAGGCGGCAGCCGCGGGCGGCTCGTCGGCCTCCGGCTCCTCCGCGACCGGGTCCGGGACGGGGGGCTCGGGCCGTTCCGGGACGACCATGTCGCCGCGGAAGCTCGGGACCGCTTCCAGCAGGCTGGTCAGCGAATCGCGTTCACCGGACGAGATGCCGCCCACGTGCTCCTCGGGGTCGGGCACGGGGGCCGGGACCGACGGGCGCTCCAAGGGGCGGTCCAGCGGCCGGTCGCGGGGCAGCCGGGCGATCCGGGGCACGAACGGGAAGGTCGGCTCGGGCGCGGCGACCTCGTCGGTCTCGCCGATCAGCGAACGCGCCTCGTCGTCCATGGCCTGGACCAGCCGACGCGGCGCGTCGTACGTCCAGCTCGCCGAATGTGGTTCGCCCGCGACCCGGTAGACGAGCAGGACCTCCCAGGTGCCGTCGTCACGGCGCCACGAGTCCCACTGGACGGTCTCCTTGTCGGCCCCGCGCAGCAGCAGCCGCTCCTTGACCGCCTCGCCGAGCAGGGGGCCGGTGTTCTCGCCGGGACGGCGTACGGGGGTCTTGCGGGCGCGCTCGGCCATGAAGGCGCGTTCCGCGAGGACAGGGCCCTCGAAGCGACGGACACGGTCGACCGGGATCCCGGCGAACTGGGCGACCTCCTCGGCGGAGGCGCCCGCCCGTATCCGCGCCTGGATGTCGCGCGGGCGGAGGTGGCTCTCCACCTCGATCTCGATCTGGCCCAGCCGCGCACGGTCGTTGCGCACGGCGGCTCGCAGCCGCTCGTCGATCGGAAGCGTGTACTCCGTGTTGTCCGCAGCCTTGAGCACCAGTCGTGTGCCGTCGTTGGAGACGGCCACGACACGCAGTTCGGGCATGGGGACCTCCCGGGTGGTGCCTGCCGACGTCACGTGCGTCGCTGCTTCCGCTAGTCGAGTGTGGCCTGCCCGGGTGCAGCCTGCCACAACATTGCCGTGTTGCCCGGTGTGTCGAGCGTGAGCCCTTGACCGCCGGTATGACACGGTGACCCATTGTGCAACATGAAGCGACTTCTGGTCACCTCATGTAGCCGGTCCCCGTGCGATGCCGCGGCGCCGCCGGTTCGAGCGCCTCCTTGCGGCCCCCTTCCCGAAGATCCCGGACACCCGTGCGGGAATCCGGCTCAGGGCTCGTCACAGTACTCCATTCGGGCCACGTGAGTGGACCGCCGCGCCGTCGAAGTTGTCGTCGGGTGCGGCAGTTGAGCTACCCAGTCGGGGGTCGTATGCCCCTCGTGCGTGTCCTGCTTCACAGAATCTCCCGAAGCGGAACTAATCACTTCGCTCAGATGTCCCTATCTGTTGCATGGTGGGAGAGATGTCAATCAAGGGCTGGAAATGGTGCAGAAGCCGGAAAGTGACACGGATCCCAAGGAAAAGCGAATAGATCTGAGCCTGCCGCAGGTGGCGGGCAGCGCCGTGGCGGCGGTCGCCGCGGCGGTGGCGGCCTCCCAGTTGGGCGTCTACGGAACGATCCTGGGCGCGGGGGTGATGAGCGTCGTCGCCACGTGCGGCGGCTCCGTCTTCCAGCACTTCTTCCGCCGCACGGGGGAGCAGCTCCGCGAGGTTACGGTCCAGGCGAAGCACCAGGGCCGCGAGACGGCCGGGCGGAACCGGAGGGCGGGCGACGCGCGGGCCTCGCGGGGGGAGCGGCGGTTCTCGCCCGAGCCGGGCCGCGACGGGGTCGAGGACGCCACGACGGCGCTCCCCCTCATGGACGCGACAACCGCGCTCCCCTCCGTCGATGCCACGACGGTTCTTCCCGCCGTGGATGCCACGACCGTGCTGCGCGCCGTGGACACCGATCAGGACCCCACCCGGCCGACCGGGCCGTTCGGCGCGACCCGGCCGCTCGCGGCGGTCCGCCCGGGCCGGGACGGGGCGCCCGACGAGGAGTTCTCCGAGGCCACCACGCACGGCACCCGGTTCCGGGGCTGGAAGCGCTCCGCCGCCGGGGCGGCCGTGGTCTTCGCCGTGGCCATGGCCGGAATCACCACATACGAACTGGTTTCCGGGAACGACCTGAGCGGGGGCCGGGGCACCACCGTGGGCTCCGTCGTACGCGGCGGCGAACGGGACTCCGGGACGAACGATCCCGCGCCGTCGACCGGCACCGGCCCGGACCGGACGCCGGGGCAGGAGAGCGACGGGGCCCCCGGCACGGCGCCGGGCGGCGGCCAGAGCCGGAACCCCGACTCCGGTCAGGACGGCCGCGCCCCGGCCGATCCGGCGCCCAGCCCCACGCGGCCCGCCGACAGCGGCGAGGGGACCGGTCCGTCCCCGGCCACCACACCCGCCCCGTCGGCCCCCGGCGACGGCGGCGTCGCCCCGCAGCCCACGGATGCCGGGCAGGCCCCGGCGCAGGGCGGACAGGCCACCACCGGCACCGACACCGGCCGATGAGACCGAGGGGGCGGCGTCCTCCGGCACCGCCCCCTCGTCCCGGCCTCCGGCCATACGACGGCACTTTCGAAACACGCCCTAGTGCCGTGACCGGCAACGTTTGCCCCGTCGCACCGTCCGGCACGCACGCTCGCGGCGTTGGCCGAAAGCCCACGTAGCCCCGCTACGAGGGCTTTCGGCCGCCTTGCGGTCGCACGCACCGGACGACGCTCCTTCCGGGCAAACCTTGCCGGTCACAGCACTAGTCGCCCAGCACCCGGCGCAGATAGTCGTTGCCGAACAGCCGGTCCGGGTCGAGCCGGTCTCGTACGGCGGTGAACTCGCCGAAGCGCGGGTAGACCTCGGCGAAGTACTCCGCGTCGCGGGTGTTGATCTTGCCCCAGTGCGGGCGGCCGGCATGGGCGGCCATGATCCGCTCGACGGCCGTGAAGTACGCCTGGTAGGGCGTGCCCCGGTACATGTGGACGGCGATGTACACGCTGTCCCGGCCCGAGGCCGTGGAGAGCGCGATGTCGTCGGCGGGTGCGGTGCGCACCTCCACCGGGAAGCTGATCCGCAGCGGAGAGCGGTCGACCATCGCCCTGACCTCCCGCAGCACCTCCAGGGCGGCCTCGCGCGGCACGGCGTACTCCATCTCCACGAAGCGCACCCGGCGCGGACTGGTGAAGACCTTGTAAGGAATGTCGGTGTACGTACGAGCCGAGAGCGCGCGGCTGGAGACCCTGGCGATCGACGGGATCGTCGCGGGGAACGCCCGGCCGACCGCACAGGCCGCCTGGAAGACCCCGTTGGAGAGGAGTTCGTCCTCGATCCAGCCGCTGACCTTCCCGGGAGGCGCGGCCGGTCCCGCGCTGCGGTTGTTGCGCTTGGTGTTGCAGTTGCCGGTGTGCGGGAACCAGTAGAACTCGAAGTGCTCGTTCTCCGTGACCAGTTGGTCGAAGTCGGCCATGACCCGGTCGAAGCTCATCGGCTCCTCACGGGCCGTCAGCAGGAAGACCGGCTCCACGGCGAAGGTGATCGCCGTGACGACGCCCAGCGCGCCGAGCCCGATCCGGGCGACGGCGAAGATGTCGGCGTTCTCCTTCTCCGAGCAGGTCAGGACCCGCCCGTCGGCGGTGACCAGTTCGAGGGCGCGGATCTGCGCGGATATGGACCCCGAGTCGCGGCCGGTGCCATGGGTGCCGGTCGACGTGGCACCGGCGACCGTCTGCTTCATGATGTCGCCCATGTTGGTGAGCGAGAGGCCCTCCCGCGCCAGGGCGGTGTTGAGCCGCTCCAGCGTCGTGCCGGCCCCGACGGTCACCGTCATCGCCTCGCGGTCGATCTCCCGGATGCCGGCGAGCAGATCGGGGCGGATCAGCAGTCCGTCGGTGGCCGCCACCGACGTGAAGGAGTGCCCGGAGCCGACCGGCTTCACCCGCAGGCCGTCCTCGGAGGCCCGGCGCAGCGCCTCGGCCAGTTCGGGCGCGGAGGCGGGGGTCACGGCCCGCGCCGGACGTGCCGTGACGTTCCCCGCCCAGTTACGCCACGCGCTCGCCGTCGTCCGTGCGCCGGTTCCGGTCATCTTCCCCACGCCCTCCCGTAGCGGCCGGCCCGCTGAGCCGGCGGTACCCCAGGAACGCCACCGCGGCCGCGAGCGCTCCCGCCACGGCGGGCACCGCGTACCCCGCCTCGGCCCCGGCGGCGTCGACCACCCAGCCGGCGGCCGAGGAGCCGAGTGCCACGCCGACGGCGAGCCCGGTGCTGGTCCAGGTCATGCCCTCGGTCAGTGCGGTGCGCGGTACGTGCTGCTCGACGAGGGCCATGGTGGTGACCATCGTCGGTGCGATGGCGAGGCCCGCGACAAAGAGCGCCACGGCCAGGAACGGCAGGCTCCCGGCCAGTTGGAGGGGGATCATACTCACGGCCATCGCGCACACACCCAGCAGCCACCGGGTGGACGGCTTCCCGCCCGGCCGCAGCAGGCCGAAGACGGCCCCGGCCACGCAGGACCCCAGGGCGTAAACGGCCAGGACGAGACTCGCCGCCGCCTTGTGCCCCTGCTCCTCGGCGAAGGCCACCGTCACCACGTCGATCGCCCCGAAGATCGCCCCGGTCGCCATGAACGTCACCACGAGCACCCGCAGACCCCGGGAACGCATCGCGGAACCGCCGGTGTGCTGCTCGCCCGGGTGCGGGACCGGTTCGGTGGCGCGCTGCGCGGTCAGCCAGACCACGCCGACCAGCAGGAACACCGCCGCGAGCAGCGGGCCCGCCTCCGGGAACCAGGACGTGGACAGGCCGATCGAGATGATCGGCCCGAAGATGAAGCACACCTCGTCGACGATCGACTCCCACGAGTACGCGGTGTGCAGCCGCTGCGGCGAACCGCGGTAGATCTCCGCCCAGCGGGCCCGGATCATCGAGCCCACGCTGGGTACGCAGCCGGCGCCCGCCGCGAAGACGAAGAGCGTCCAGTCCGGCAGTCGCTGCTGCGCGCAGACGAGGAGCCCGGCCACCGCCGCGAGCGCGACGAGCGTGGCCGGCCGCAGCACCCGGCGCTGACCGTGCCGGTCCACGAGCCGGGAGATCTGCGGCCCGATCACGGCGGCCGACATCGCCAGCGTCGCGGAGAGCGCCCCGGCGAGCCCGTAGCGGCCGGTGAGCTGGGAAACCATGGTCACCACGCCGATGCCCATCATGGACAGCGGCATCCGGCCGAGGAATCCGGCCGCCGAGAACCGCTTGGTGCCGGGGGCGGCGAAAATCGCGCGGTAGGGACTGGGCAAGGAAGGCTCCGGGGCGATGCGATCGAACGTGCCTGTGACGAACGTGTCTGTTACGCCTGAATGCGGCCGGTACAGCTTAGGGGCGGGGGACGGGAGGGGAGCGGGGTGGGGCCCAGGCTCCGCGCAGGAGGCCGGGGGCGGGCCCCGGACCGGGGCGGGCGCGGGCGGTCGGGGCGCGGAGGCGGTGCCGGGGGATGTCGGTGGAAGCACTGTCCGGGGCGAGTGGCAGGATCGATGGCATGTCCGATCTGTGTGACCCCGCTCCCTACGACGCCCTGCTGCTGCTCTCCTTCGGCGGCCCCGAAGGCCCGGACGACGTGGTCCCGTTCCTGGCGAACGTGACCCGCGGCCGGGGCATCCCCGAGGAGCGGCTGAAAGAGGTCGGCAAGCACTACTTCCGGTTCGGCGGCGTCAGCCCGATCAACGCCCAGAACAGGGCGCTGCTGGACGCCCTGCGCAAGGACTTCGCGGAGCACGGCCTGGACCTGCCGGTGTACTGGGGCAACCGCAACTGGGCGCCGTACCTCACCGACACCCTGCGCGAGATGGTCGCGGACGGCCGTCGCCGCATCGCCGTCCTCGCCACCAGCGCCTACGCCTCCTACTCCGGCTGTCGGCAGTACCGCGAGAACCTCGCGGAGTCGCTGGCCACCCTGGAGGCCGAGGGGCTGCCGGTGCCCCGCGTCGACAAGCTGCGGCACTACTTCAACCACCCCGGGTTCGTGCGGCCCATGGTGGACGGCGTCCTCGCCTCCCTGGCCGACCTGCCCGAGGACGTACGGGCCGCGGCGCACCTCGCCTTCACCACGCACTCCATCCCCGTGTCCGCCGCCGACACCTCCGGCCCCGTCGAGGGACACGGCGACGGCGGCGCCTACGTCGCGGCCCATCTCGACATCGCCCGTCTGATCGTCGACGCGGTGCGCGAGGAGACCGGCATCGCACACCCCTGGAAGCTCGTCTACCAGTCGCGCAGCGGCGCCCCGCACATCCCGTGGCTGGAACCCGACATCTGCGACCACCTGGAGAGCCTGCATGGCGAGGGAGTCCCCGCCGTGGTGATGGCCCCCATCGGTTTCGTCTCGGACCACATGGAGGTCCTGTACGACCTCGACACCGAGGCCACCGCGAAGGCGGCCGAACTCGGACTTCCGGTCCGCAGGTCCGCGACCGTGGGCGCCGACCCCCGGTTCGCGGCGGCCGTGCGCGAACTGGTGCTGGAGCGGGCCGGGACCGAGCGGGGGTGCGCTCCGGAGCGCTGCGCCCTGGGCGCGCTCGGCCCGAGCCACGATCTGTGTCCGGTCGGGTGCTGTCCGGCTCGGGCACCCAGGCCCGCAGCCGCGGGCGCCGACAGCCCCTACGCCTGATCCGTCCGGGGCGCACCGCCGCCCCGCCCGGGACCGAGGGCCCGCCGTGGCTCCCGTCGACCGTGCCTCGCCGTAGCCCGCCGACATCCGTCGTCCGCCGACACCTGGAGCGCCGTGACCGACCCGAACCCGTCCGAACTGCTCGCCCTCGCCCTGGAGACCGCCCGTCGCGCCGGTGAGCTGCTGCGCGACGGCCGCCCGGCCGATCTGGGCGTGGCCGCCACCAAGTCCAGCCCGATCGACGTCGTCACCGAGATGGACATCGCCGCCGAGAAGCTGATCACCGGTCTCCTCGCCGAACGCCGCCCTGAGGACGGCTTCCTCGGCGAGGAGGGCGCCAGCACGCCGGGCAGCAGCGGTATCCGCTGGGTCATCGACCCGCTCGACGGCACGGTGAACTACCTGTACGGCCTGCCCACCTGGGCCGTCTCCATCGCCGCGGAGCGGGACGGCGAGCGGATCGTGGGCGTGGTGGAGGCCCCGATGCGCCGGGAGACGTACTGGGCCGTGCTCGGCGGCGGCGCGTACGCCCGTGGGGCGCACGGCGAGAACACCGCTCTGCGCTGCCGGCCCGCGCCACCGCTCGACCAGGCGCTCGTCTCGACCGGTTTCAACTACGTCGCCCACGTCCGCGCGCACCAGGCGGACGTGGCCCAGCGACTGATCCCGCGGCTGCGCGACATCCGGCGCGGCGGCTCCGCGGCCGTGGACCTGTGCGACGTGGCGGCGGGCCGCCTCGACGGCTACTACGAGCGCGGGCTCCACCCGTGGGACCTGGCGGCCGGTGATCTCATCGCCCGCGAGGCGGGGGCACGTACCGGAGGCCGCCCCGGGCTGCCCGCCGACGGAGACCTGACGGTCGCCGCGACGCCGGGCGTCTTCGAACCGCTTCAGGCCCTCCTGGAGGAATACGGCGCCTGGCACGACTGAGGGCTGTCCCACGGCCCCCGGTGGCGCACATCGACAGCTGCGGCGCCCGCCGCGTCGTCGGGGGCCCGCATCCGACCGGCATGCGGGCGTCCCTCCGTCTTGCGGTGCACCCCATCTCGCGCTGCACCCCGTCCGAGGCCGCGCGCCGATCCAACGCGTCACGGGACGGCTCTCGGGGTCTGTCGTCGACGCACCGTCGTTCGAGCGGAGGCCGGGCCGCGCGGCGGACGGGACGGGGAGAGGCCGCAGAGGCCCGCCAGAGGCCCCTGGAGCAGCAGAAGGGCCCCGACCACCACGAATGGTGGCCGGGGCCCTCTCACGACGGTTCAGACGCCGGTGGTGCCGATCTTGACGCCGTGCTCGGCGGCGAGGCGGTGCAGGTCGTCCAGTTCGCCCTGCTCGACGTCCGCGAGGAAGTCGTCGCCCGTCTCCCGAGCCCTTGTGAGGTCGGATTCGGTCGTCCTGATCCGCTGCAGCAGACCAGCGGTGAAAGCGTCCATAATGCGCCCCCTCATCGTGGGTCGGTGGCACGGGGGTGTGCCCGGGGTTTCCCTCCGCGCGGTGGCGGTAGGGCGGTGATCACGCACTCTCCGGGGACGGAGTGGCCTGTGGCACGCCACATTCGAGGCGTGATCTCGGGTGTGCATGCGTCCTCCCCGGCCCGAACCTCACAGAAACCTCAACTGGCCCGGAAATCCGGTGAATTCCTGGGAGGTCCGGGCCGGTGAACGCCGTCTTACCGCCGGTTTATGCGCGTTGCGGGCAGGATGGAGCAGCGCATGACCGTGTCGATGAGCGGTCCGCTTCACGGACCGTGTGCGCATCGGCACGTTCTGCGTTTTCGACGTGGTGAAGCCTGAACGTGAAAACGTGAAATCTCTGAGGAAGGACAGCGCCGTGCGCGTACTCGTCGTGGAGGACGAGCAGCTGCTCGCCGATGCGGTGGCCACCGGATTGCGCCGAGAGGCCATGGCCGTCGATGTCGTGTACGACGGCGCGGCGGCCGTGGAGCGCATCGAGATCAACGACTACGACGTCGTGGTGCTGGACCGGGACCTTCCCCTGGTGCACGGTGACGACGTCTGCCGCCGGGTCGTCGAGCTGGGCATCCCCACGCGGGTGCTCATGCTCACGGCATCCGGGGACGTCAGCGACCGGGTGGAGGGGCTGGAGCTCGGCGCCGACGACTATCTGCCCAAGCCGTTCGCGTTCAGCGAGCTCACCGCCCGCGTGCGGGCCCTGGGCCGGCGCACGACGGTGGCGCTGCCGCCCGTCCTGGAACGCGCCGGCATCAAGCTGGATCCCAACCGGCGGGAGGTGTTCCGCGGCGAGACCGAGATCCAGCTCGCGCCGAAGGAGTTCGCCGTGCTGGAGGTCCTGATGCGCAGCGAGGGCGCGGTCGTCTCGGCCGAGCAGCTGCTGGAGAAGGCGTGGGACGAGAACACCGACCCGTTCACCAACGTTGTCCGGGTCACCGTCATGACGCTGCGCCGCAAGCTCGGCGAGCCCCCGGTGATCGTTACCGTGCCCGGCTCCGGCTACCGGATCTGAGCGCCGATGCCCAGCGTCCCGGCGCCCCCGACGGCGCCTCCGAAGCCCACCTGGGAGCCCAAGCAGCCGGAGCCGCCGTACTGGCTGCGCCCGACCATCCGCATACGGCTCACGCTGCTCTACGGCGGCATGTTCCTGATCGCGGGCATCCTGCTGCTCTCGATCATCTACATGCTGGCCGCCCAGGCCCTCCACGTGGGCAGTGAGCTGCCGTTCAGGATCGTGAGCGGCCGGATCGTCAGCGACGTGTGCAACTTCGGCACGAACCCCACGCCGGACGCCATCAACGCGGCGATGAACTCCTGCGTCAACCACCAGCGGCAGCAGGCGCTGGACACGCTGCTGAACCGGTCGCTGCTGGCCCTGGTCGGCCTCAGTGTCATCGCGTTCGCCTTCGGCTACGCCATGGCGGGCCGGGTGCTCTCCCCGCTGGGCCGGATCACCCGCACCGCCCGCAGGGTGGCCGGAACGGACCTGTCCCGCCGGATCGAGCTGGACGGCCCGGACGACGAGCTGAAGGAGCTCGCCGACACCTTCGACGAGATGCTCGACCGCCTGGAGCGCGCCTTCACGGCCCAGCAGCGGTTCGTCGGGAACGCGTCGCACGAACTGCGCACGCCGCTCGCGATCAACCGCACGCTGCTGGAGGTGCACCTCTCCGACCCTCAGGCGCCGGCGGAGCTCAAACAGCTGGGGAAGACCCTGCTGGCCACCAACGAGCGCAGCGAGCAGCTGGTGGAGGGTCTGCTGCTGCTGGCCCGCAGCGACAACCAGATCGTCGAACGCAAACCGGTCGACCTGGCCGAGGTCGCCTCGCGCGCCATCGACCAGACGCGCGCCGAGGCCGAGGAGCGGGGCGTGGAGATCCGCGGCGAGCGGTCCCCGGCCGTCATCCAGGGCAACGGCGTCCTGCTGGAGCGGATCGCGCTGAACCTCGTGCAGAACGCCGTGCGCTACAACGTGCCGGAGAACGGCTGGGTGGAGGTCACCACCACGCTGCAGTCCGGCCACGCCGTGCTGGTGGTCTCGAACACGGGGCCGGTGGTGCCCGCCTACGAGATCGACAACCTCTTCGAGCCCTTCAGACGGCTGCGTACGGAGCGGACGGGGAGCGACAAGGGGGTCGGGCTCGGCCTGTCGATCGCGCGGTCCGTGGCGCGCGCCCACGGCGGCCGTATCGTCGCGGAACCCCGTGAGGGAGGGGGCCTTGTGATGCGCGTCTCACTGCCCGTCTGACCGCGCCGACGCGGCGAATCGTACCCGAAGTGCTTTGTTCGCTTTGGGCGGAATTTTCGTGACCTGTGACCAAGGCGCTCATGTGTGATCGATCACAGAAACGAATTTCTATACGTCAACGCTCCGTGATGGGTGCCCGCGCCGGAAATCCCGTAAAAGCCGGGGTTTTCAGGGCCTGATATCACGGGAAGTACACGGGGTGGCGCCCGTGAAGCGCGACGCGAGGGCCGTGTACGGTCCCCATCGCCACCCAGACCGATCACTCCCGAGCGGTCCTTTTGGGTGTCGATTGAGTAACAGACCTTGATGTGAGGCAAAATCTCCGCCTCGGGTCGGGCACAAGTCCGGCCTCTCACGCGTTACGTGCGCTGAGACACCGCAGACACCCAGAGGGGGAGAGCGACATGGCAACCGATTACGACACTCCACGCAAGACCGACGACGACGTCGATCAGGACAGCCTCGAAGAGCTCAAGGCGCGCCGCAGCGACAAGACGGCCTCCGCCGTCGACGTCGACGAGTTCGACGCCGCCGAGGGTCTGGAGCTGCCCGGCGCGGACCTGTCCAACGAGGAACTGGCCGTCCGGGTCCTGCCGAAGCAGGCCGACGAGTTCACGTGCATGAGCTGCTTCCTCGTGCACCACAGGAGCCAGCTGGCACGGGAGAAGAACGGTCAGCCGATCTGCCGCGACTGCGACTAGGTCGAGTCGGCCGTGACAGGCGACAAACCGTTCCGGAGGCGACGCCTGCGGCGCAAGAAGTCGTCGGAGGCGGACCAGGGCGGAACAGGCCCGGCGAAAGGCGTGGTGACGCCTGCCGGGCGGTCCGCCCTGTCGCCCTCCCCGGGCGAGCGGTACGACGAGCGAGGCCGGTCGGCCTCGCTCGAAGCAGCCGCGGCACTCGAAGCGGTGACCGCGCAGGGGGGACATGAAGGAGCCGGCCCGGCCCACGGGGCCGGACAGCTCGACCGACAGCTCGACAGAACGGGGCCCCGGACCGCAGGGGACCGTCTGAGCTCGGTGAGACGGGGTGTGCGCAAGAGTGGGGAGGGCGCCAGGGTCGCGATCGGTCATATCGCCGACCTGATCATCGAGTCCGCTCCCCGCGTCCCCGTGCGCGACCTCGCGACGCTGCGCAAGCAGTTCCCGGTCCTCGGGCCCGAGGACCTCGCCGACAAGCTCGTCGCGGGCGCGAGCAGGGCGAGCGCCACCGTCGGCGCCGGTATCGGCGCGGCGGCCATGTTGCCGGTGCCGCCCGCGATGCTCACCGAACTGACGGCGGAGATCACCGGCGTGGCCGCGATCGAGCTGAAGCTCGTCGCCGAACTCTACGAGGTCTACGGGCTGCGCCCGCCGGGCGGACTCACACAGCGGTCCACCGCCTACCTCACGTCCTGGACGGAGGAGCGCGGCATCGACGTCGCCCAACCCATGACGATCAACGCGGCGCTGGGCGGCCGGATGAAGCGCGAACTGCGCCAGCAGATCACGAAGCGCATGACGCGCGATCTGCCGAACCTGATCCCGTTCCTGATCGGCGCCGCCGTCGGCGCGGTGATGAACCGGCGCGACACCCGGAAGCTCGCCGACAAGATCAGGAAGGACCTGCGCGAGCGCCAGGTCCCGTGGGACCGGCTGCCGGAGCTGCCGCCGCTGGAGCGGGCGCGCGGCCCGCGCGAGGGGCCGCGGAAGGAACCGGAGAACTGATCCGCCGGCCCGGGGAACGTCGACGCCCCGGACACAACCCCGCGAGGGCCGGCCGGCGCGGGATCCTCCGGTCAGGAACGCGCCGAGCCGAGGGCAGCGACCAGCGCCTGCGGTTCCCGGGTCGAGAGGTAGACGTACGGAGTCGGGTCCTGCGGGTCGGTGACCTCCACCCGGACCGCCGTCGGGATGTAGCTGCGCAGCAGCATGAAGGCACGGGTGTCGGCCTTGTACGAGCGCCACGCGCGCGCCTCCTCGCCGTCCAGCACCTCGGCCTCGCCCAGCGCCGAGACCGGGATCCGCGCGTCCCCGGCCACCAGGGCACCGGCCACCACCCGGATCCTGGCCGAGCCGTACGAACTCACCGCGATCGCCGACAGCGCGCTACCGCCCGCCAGACCGGCCAGCAGGGGCACGGTGCCGAGCGGCAGCAGCATCAGCGCGCAGGCGATGCCGACCAGGAAGGCGATGAGCCACCACGAGCGGGGTGCGGTGAGACGTTCGTCGAAAGGCGGGGCGGAAGGCTGCATGCGTCCAAGCTTGGCACGGTGCGCCCCGGCCTCGGCCGCGCGGGTAAGGTCTGCGCCTGTGAGTGGAACATCTGCGGCTCTGAATCCCCCCGCCGACGCGGTGGAACCGGTACGGCACCCCGAGGCCCCGGCCCCCGGCGAACTCCTCGGCGCGCACTACGAACACTGTTTCGGCTGCGGTGGGGCACAGCCGCACGGGCTGCACCTCCAGGCGCGGGCCGGCGAGGGCGTGAGCGTCACAGCCGAGTTCACCGTGCAGGCCGCTCACCAGGGCGCCCCGGGGCTGGCGCACGGAGGTGTCCTGACCACCGCGCTGGACGAGACGCTGGGCTCGCTGAACTGGCTGCTGCGGGTGATCGCGGTGACCGGACGGCTGGAGACCGACTTCGTGCGCCCGGTGCCGGTGGACACCGTGCTGCACCTCGACGCCGAGGTCACTGCGGTGCACGGCCGGAAGATCTACTCGCGGGCGACCGGACGGATAGGCGGCCCCGACGGGCCGGTCGCGGTCCGTGCCGAGGCCCTCTTCATCGAGGTGAAGGTCGACCACTTCGTCGAGAACGGCCGTCCGGCCGAGATCCGCGCCGCCATGGCCGACCCGGACCAGGTCCGGCGCGCCCGTGCCTTCGAGGTGAACCCCTGATGCGACGGCCCGTGGACGTCCTGATCCGCCGCCTCGACCCGGAGGTGCCGGTTCCGGCCTACGGACACCCCGGGGACGCCGGGGTCGACCTGGTGACCACCGAGTCCGCCGAACTCGCCCCGGGCGAGCGGGCGGTGCTGCCCACCGGGGTGTCGATCGCGTTGCCCGACGGATACGCCGCGTTCGTGCATCCGCGCTCCGGCCTCGCCGCGCGCTGCGGAGTCGCCCTCGTGAATGCCCCGGGGACGGTCGATGCCGGGTACCGTGGAGAGATCAAGGTGATCGTCATCAATCTCGACCCCCGCGAGCCCGTGCGGTTCGAGCGTTTCGACCGGATTGCCCAGCTGGTCGTGCAGCGGGTCGAGAAGGTGCGCTTCCACGAGGTGGCCGAGCTTCCGGGTTCGGCCCGCGGCGAGGGGGGCTTCGGATCCACCGGAGGCCACTCCTCCGCCGGAGCCGATGGTGTCGGGGACGGGATCATCCAGGGCGGGAACAGCTACGCTTCGGTCGTACCCGACCGGGAAGGACAGTGACGTGTTCGGACGTCGCAAGAAGAGTGGTTCCGCCGAGGACGTGGCGGACGAAGCGCGCGAGGCCGAGCAGGTCGTCGACGAGCACGATGGCACCGACGCGGCCGACGGCGGCCCGCGCCGGGTGAATCTCCCGCCGGCGCCGCGGCCGGACGGGCCGTGGGACATCACCGAGGTCTCCCAGCCCGGTGAGGGCCGGGTCGATCTGGGCGGCATGTTCGTGCCCGGCGTCGAGGGCATGGAGCTGCGCGTCGAGGTGGCCGGCGACGCGATCGTCGCCGCGACGGTGGTGCTGCGCGACAGCGCCGTCCAGCTCCAGGCATTCGCCGCCCCCAAGAAGGAGGGCATCTGGGGCGAGGTCCGCGAGGAGATCGCCACGGGCATCACCCAGCAGGGCGGGATCATCGACGAGATCGAGGGTCCGCTGGGCTGGGAACTGCGCGCCCAGGTCCCCGTACAGCTCCCGGACGGCACGAGCGGCGCACAGCTGGTGCGCTTCGTCGGTGTCGACGGCCCGCGCTGGTTCCTGCGCGGAGTGATCTCCGGTCAGGGTGCCGTGCAGCCGGAGGCCGCCGGGCTGCTGGAGACGATCTTCCGGGACACCGTGGTCGTCCGCGGCGACGGCCCGATGGCACCCCGCGACCCGATCGTCCTCAAGCTTCCCAACGATGCCCAGATGGTGCCCGAGGGCGTCCAGCAGGAGGACCAGGAGAGTTCCCGGTTCTCCGGCGGCATGGGCCAGCTCCAGCGCGGCCCGGAGATCACCGAGGTGCGCTGAGCGGGCTCGGCGGCAGGGCACGGCGGCACGGGCCGCGACCCGTGCCGAATCGATCCGAGGCCGGTGGGCCGTACCCCCCTTTGCGGAGGGGTACGGCCCACCGGCCTTTTCGCGTTCGGGAGAGAGCCGGGGGCGGGACGTGTGAGGCGGCGGGACACGTGTGAGGCGGGGAGCGGGCCGGGCCCAAGAGGCGCGCGAGGGGCGCGCGTAGGGGGCGCGTATCGGGCACGTATGTGCTCCGTCAAAGGCCACCCGAACGCCGTAAGGAAGCCATCAACGCACGTCGGAACGGCATCGACGCGGGGTTTGCTCAAGAGGTCAGAGAATTCCGTACCTCATCCAGGAGCACACGATGGCTGATCCGGCCTTCGTCGTCACCACGATCGCGGTGTTCGCGCTGGTGGCCCTCGTCGCCAAGGGGGTGGCCAGGCTGTGACCGCCGAGAACGTCGTCGGCCTCGTCGTGGCCGTCGCCCTGCTGGGCTATCTCGTCCTCGCCCTTCTGTACCCGGAGAGGTTCTGAGCCCGATATGAGCCCCGTCCTCGCCGGAGCGCTCCAGGTCCTCGCGCTCGTCGTGGCGCTGGGCCTGGTGTACCGCCCCCTGGGCGACCACATGGCCCGCGTCTACTCCTCCCGGAAACACCTCCGGGTCGAGAAGTGGATCTACAAGGCCATCGGCGCCAACCCGGACACCGAGATGCGCTGGCCCGCCTATCTGCGCGGTGTGCTCGCCTTCTCCGCGGTGAGTGTCCTCTTCCTCTACCTCCTCCAGCGGCTCCAGGGCAGTCTGCCCGGATCACTGGGCTTCGCCTCGATCGACCCCGACCAGGCGTTCAACACCGCCGCGTCGTTCGTGGCGAACACCAACTGGCAGTCGTACGCGGGCGAACAGGCCATGGGCCACGTCGTCCAGACCGGCGGCCTCGCGGTGCAGAACTTCGTCTCGGCGGCCGTCGGCATCGCCGTCGCGGTCGCCCTGGTTCGCGGCTTCGCCAGGTCCCGCACCGGCGAACTCGGCAACTTCTGGGCCGACCTGGTGCGCGGCACCGTGCGCGTCCTGCTGCCGATCTCCGTCGTCGGGGCGCTGGTGCTGGTCGCCTGCGGTGCCGTGCAGAACTTCTCCGGCGTCCACGAGGTCGGCCAGTTCCTGGGCGGCTCGCAGCAGTGGCGCAGTGGCGCGGTGGCCTCGCAGGAGGTCATCAAGGAACTGGGCACGAACGGCGGCGGCTACTTCAACGCCAACTCGGCCCATCCGTTCGAGAACCCCAACGGACTGTCCAACCTTTTCGAGATCTTCCTGATCCTGGTCATCCCGTTCGCGCTGACCCGGACGTTCGGCCGGATGGTCGGTTCGCCCAAGCAGGGCTACGCGATCCTGGGGGCGATGGGCGCCATCTGGCTGGGCTTCACCGCACTGATGATGTGGACGGAATTCGCCCACCACGGGCCCGCGTTCGACGTCGCGGGCGGAGCGATGGAGGGCAAGGAGACCAGGTTCGGCATCGCGGGGTCGTCGCTCTTCGCCGTCACGACGACACTCACGTCCACCGGCGCGGTGAACTCCTTCCACTCCTCGTACACCGGCTTCGGCGGCGGGATCACGCTGCTGGGCATGCAGCTGGGCGAGGTCGCGCCCGGCGGCGTCGGGTCCGGTCTCTACGGCATGCTGATCATGGCGATCATCGCGGTGTTCATCGCGGGGCTGATGGTCGGCCGCACACCGGAGTACCTCGGCAAGAAGATCGGCACCCGCGAGATGAAGCTCGCCGCCTGCTACATCCTGATCACCCCGGCCCTGGTGCTCTGCTTCACCGCCCTGGCGGTCGCCCTGCCCACGCCGCCCCACTCGATCCTGAACCCCGGCGCGCACGGGTTCTCCGAGGTGCTGTACGCGTACACCTCGGGCGCCAACAACAACGGTTCGGCGTTCGCCGGGCTGAACGCGGACACGCAGTGGTTCAACACGACGATCGGCCTCGCGATGCTGCTCGGCCGGTTCCTGCCGATGGTCTTCGTCCTCGCGCTCGCCGGCTCCCTCGCCGGGCAGCGGCCCGTACCGGCGACCGCGGGAACCCTCGCCACGCACCGGCCGCTCTTCAGCGGTCTGCTGGTCGGCACGGTCCTGATCGTCACCGCGCTGACCTACTTCCCGGCCCTGGCGCTGGGACCGCTGGCCGAAGGGCTGGCGTCATGAACTCCCGTACGAAGCAAGAGGACCCGATGTCCCATGTCACTCCGGCCCGGGCACCGCACCGGGACACGCCCACGGGCCGCACGGGCGAAGGACGCGTCGGCGGGGGACTGTTCGACCCCCGACAGCTGCTCACCTCGCTCCCGGACGCCGTACGCAAGCTCGACCCGCGGTCGATGGCCAAGTCCCCGGTGATGTTCGTGGTGCTGGTCGGTTCGGTGTTCACCACCGTGCTGGCCTGCCTGGACCCGGGCGACTGGTTCGGCTGGGCGATCGCGGCCTGGCTCTGGCTGACCACGATCTTCGCCAATCTGGCGGAGGCGGTCGCGGAGGGGCGCGGCAAGGCGCAGGCGGACACCCTGCGCAAGGCGAAGACCGACACCGTCGCCCGGCGCGTCACCGATCGCGGAGAGGAGCGGGTGCCGGGCACGGACCTGCACATCGGCGACCTGGTGGTCTGCGAGGCGGGCGACATCATCCCCGGCGACGGTGACGTCGTCGAGGGCGTCGCGAGCGTCGACGAGTCCGCCATCACGGGCGAGTCCGCACCGGTGATCCGGGAGTCGGGCGGCGACCGCAGCGCCGTCACCGGGGGCACCAAGGTGCTCTCCGACCGCATCGTCATCAAGATCACCACCAGGCCCGGCGAGACCTTCATCGACCGGATGATCGCCCTGGTCGAGGGCGCCGCCCGGCAGAAGACGCCCAACGAGATCGCGCTGAACATCCTGCTCGCGTCCCTCACCATCGTCTTCCTGCTCGCCGTCGTCACCCTCCAGCCGTTCGCGGCCCACGCCGGCCGTGAGCAGTCGATCATCGTGCTGACCGCGCTGCTGGTCTGCCTCATCCCGACGACCATCGGCGCGCTGCTCTCCGCGATCGGCATCGCAGGCATGGACCGACTCGTGCAGCGCAACGTGCTCGCCATGTCGGGACGTGCCGTCGAGGCCGCCGGGGACGTCTCGACCCTGCTGCTCGACAAGACCGGAACGATCACCCTCGGCAATCGGCAGGCGTCCGAGTTCGTCCCCGTCAAGGGCACGACGGCGGCCGAGCTGGCCGACGCCGCCCAGTTGTCCTCACTGGCCGACGAGACGCCCGAGGGGCGCTCGATCGTCGTGCTCGCCAAGGAGAAGTACGGCTTGCGCGAGCGCCACCACGGCGAACTGCGGCAGGCCACCTGGGTCCCGTTCACCGCCCAGACCCGCATGTCCGGCGTGGACATCGACGGACGCAGCGTCCGCAAGGGTGCGACCGGTTCCGTCGTCGGCTGGGTCGAGGCACGCGGCGGCACCGTCTCGCCGGATGCGCGGGAGCTCACCGACAGGATCTCCGAGGCCGGCGGCACCCCGCTGCTGGTGGCGCTGGAGGACGAGAAGGGCGCCCGCGTCCTGGGCGTCATCCACCTCAAGGACGTCGTCAAGGAGGGCATGCGGGAACGGTTCGACGAACTGCGCCGGATGGGCATCCGCACCGTCATGATCACCGGCGACAACCCGCTGACCGCACGGGCCATCGCCGAGGAGGCGGGCGTCGACGACTTCCTCGCCGAGGCCACGCCCGAGGACAAGATGGCCCTCATCAGGCGGGAGCAGTCCGGAGGCAAGCTCGTCGCGATGACGGGCGACGGCACGAACGACGCCCCGGCGCTGGCCCAGGCGGACGTCGGCGTGGCCATGAACACCGGAACCTCGGCCGCGAAGGAGGCCGGGAACATGGTGGACCTGGACTCCAACCCGACGAAGCTGATCGAGATCGTGGAGATCGGCAAACAGCTGCTCATCACCCGCGGCGCGCTGACGACGTTCTCCATCGCCAACGACGTCGCGAAGTACTTCGCGATCATCCCGGCGATGTTCGCGGCGGTCTACCCGGGCCTGGACAAGCTCAACATCATGCAGCTGTCCTCGCCGCAGTCCGCGATCCTCTCGGCGGTCGTCTTCAACGCGCTGATCATCGTCGCGCTGGTCCCGCTCGCCCTGCGCGGCGTGCGCTACCGGCCCAGCAGCGCCGACTCGATGCTCCGCCGCAACCTCGGGATCTACGGCCTCGGCGGCCTGGTCGCCCCGTTCCTCGGCATCAAGGCCATCGACATGATCATCTCCCTCATTCCCGGGCTGCACTGAGCCCACGTCCGGGCTGCACTGAGCCCACGTCCGGGCTGCACCGAGCCCTCGTCCGGATCGGACCGAGCCGTCGTCCCCCGGGACGGGTTCCCTCTCCCGGACCCAACCGAAATCAGGAATCGGCTGAGCTGCCATGAACGAATCCGTAGCGAACACCGCCCGGCTGCTCTGGGCCGGGCTGCGCGCCCTGCTGGTCCTCACCGTCGTCTGCGGAGTGCTCTATCCGCTCGCCGTGACGGGCATCGCCCAGGGCGTCTTCCCCCATCAGGCCAACGGATCCGAGATCACCGAGAACGGCAGGGTCGTCGGCTCCGAGCTCATCGGCCAGCGTTACGACCTGCCGCTGAAGAAGGGCCAGGCCGCGGCGGCCCCGGACCTGCGATGGTTCCAGCCGCGCCCGTCCGCGGGCCTGGGCGCCAACAGCGTCAACACCCAGTACCGGCTGCTCGTCTCCGGCGCGACCAACCTGGCCGGCGACAACAAGAAGCTCGTCGACCAGGTGAAGGCCGCCAAGGCCGACGTCGTCAGGGACAACTCGGTACCCGGCCATCCCGTCGACCCCGCCGATGTGCCGCCCGACGCGGTCACCTCCTCGGGCTCCGGCCTCGACCCGGCCATCTCCCCGGCGTACGCCCGGCTCCAGGTGCGGCGGGTGGCCGAGCGGAACCACCTTCCCGTCGCCGAGGTGAAGAGGCTGGTCGAGCGGAACACGGAGGGCAGGATCCTCGGCATCGCCGGGGAACCGACGGTCAACGTCCTCCAACTCAACATCTCTCTCCGGCAGTTGGTGAACGACCGCTGAGAGGGAGAGGGGGGCCGCGTCGTCTCCTCCCCGACGACACGGCCCCCGCCCGGCCCGGGCGTATCCGGCCGGTCCGGCGTCGTACCGCTGGTTCAGCGTCGTGCGGCCGGTCCGGCGAGGCCGCCCGGGTAGAGGTACCGCTCCGCAGGGATCACGGTGCCGTCGACCCACGCGGTGAAGAATCCCTTGAGATCCTTGCCCGAGACCTTCGCCGCCAGCGCCTCGAACTGCCGGAACGAGGCGTTTCCGTAGGCGTGGTCATGGGTCCAGGTCCGCAGCGTGCGGAAGAACGCCTCGTCGCCCACGGTGCGCCGCAGGGCGTGCAGCATCAGCGAACCCTTGAAGTACAGCGCCGAGTCCAGCTCCCGGCCCGGGCCCGGATCGTAGAGCCTGACGGACCAGAACGACGGGTCGTCGCGGTAGTCCTCCACCTCGGACCGGTAGAAGTCCGTGTCGAGGTCGGCGCCCTTGTGCTCCTCCCACAACTGCCCGGCGTACTGGGCGAAGCACTCCGCGACGCAGCCGTCGCGCCAGTCCTTGAACGAGACGCTGTCACCGAACCACTGGTGGGTGTTCTCGTGGACCATCGAGGCGTCGAAGATCATCGTGTGGTACGTGGGGCGGCTCTGCGTCTCCAGGGCACCGGGGTCGTTCGTGGGATCCTTCGCGGCCCCGACAACGATGGCGCCCGCCGAGGAGAAGGGGTACGGGCCGAACTTCGTGGTCAGGAAGTCCAGGATCTCCGTCTGTTGGGCCTCCGCCGCCGGGTCGATCTCGGCGTCCGGGCTGTACGCCGTGATGACAGGCGTCCCCGCGGCGGTCTTCCCCCGGTGGACGGTGAACCGGTCGATGGCGACCGTGCTGGCGTACGTGACCATCGGCTTGTCCTCGAACCAGCGGAAGGTCCTCCTGCCGTCCTCGACGCTCTCCGGGCCCGGCAGGCCGTTGCCGACGACCGTCCAGCCGTCGGGCACCGTCGCGGTGAGCGCGAAGGTGGCCTTGTCGGACGGGTGGTCGTTGGCGGGGTACCAGGAGGTCGCGGAGTGCGGTTCGCCCGCCACGTACGCGCCGCCGCTCTTCAGGGTGTGCCAGCCCTCGGCGTCGGGCTTCCCGGCGTACTTCACCCGCACGGTGAACGTCGTGCCCTTCGCGACCGGGCGGGCCGGGGTGACGACCAGTTCGTGGGCGCCCTCCCGGGAGAACTTCCTCGCCGGTGTGCCGTTCACGGCGACCGATGCCACGGTGAAGCCCTTGAGGTCCAGGCTGAACCGGTCCAGGCCGGTCAGGGCACGGGCGGTGACCGTGGTGTCGCCGTCGAGGCGGTCGGTGCGCGCCGGGTCGTAGGCGATCTTGACGTCGTAGTGGGAGACGTCGTAGCCGGAGTTGCCGTCGTCGGGGAAGTACGGGTCGCCGACGCCCGGACCCCCGACGGCGGCCGAGGCGGGGACGGCGGCCAGGGTGATTCCTCCTATCACGGCGGCGACGAGGGCGGTGGTGCTCCTGCGGTGGTGGTTCGACGGTCTGCGCATGTCTCGGTCGGCTCGATTCCTGGGTCTCGATGTCCGGACTCGTGATCTCCGGACCGGTGATGTCTGGACTGGTGATGTCTGGACCCGCGGCGTACGGGCCGGTGGGTGCCGGGCTCGTGGTTCCCGCGTTCTCGCCTTACGGGGCGGGGGCGCCGGGCTCGCGGTTTCGCGCGTTCTCGGCCTTCCGGGGCCGTGGTCAGCGGCGGGGAGCGGTGGAGGCGAGCTTCCACAGCACGGCGACGACGGCGTCGGTGCTGGTCTTCTCCGTCTTCGGATCGACGTTGGCGAGGTCGTCGCACGCCTCGTGGATGCAGTCCGAGATGCCGGTGCTGAAGCCGGACGACGGGATGCCCGCGTCCCCGAACGACTCGTGGTCCGAGCCGCCGACCCCGATGTCGAACGTCGGGATGCCCCGTTCGGCGAACCATGCCTCGAACGCCTGCCGGGCCTCGGTCTCGCCGCGCTCGTCGTCGTGGACCACGAGCCACTTGTCGGTGTTCCTGCTGCCGGTCTGGTCGAAGTTGAGGTAGACGTCGATCCGGCGGCGATCGGCCGCGGACAGCTTCTTGACGTAGTCCGCCGAACCGATCAGCCCCGGCTCCTCCGCGCCCCACCACGCGAACCGGAGATGGCGTCGCGGCGCGAGACCGGACTCCGCCACCTGGAGGGCGGCGGCCAGGACGGTGGCCGAGCCGGAGCCGTTGTCGTTGATTCCCGGCCCCTCCGGCACGCTGTCGAGGTGGGCACCGGTCAGCAGCACGTGGTCCGGGTCGCCGCCGGGCCAGTCGGCGATCAGGTTGTGGCCGGTGGCGCCCGCGTACGTGAAGGGGACCAGCCGGGTCCGGAAGCCGGCCCGGTCCAGGGCGCGCTTCACGTACGCCACGGACTCCGCGTACCCCTTCGTGCCGTGTGCGCGGGTGCCGCCGTTGCGGTCGGCGATGCGCTGCAGGGCGCGCAGATGCGGCATCACCTGCTGCTCGGTGACGGTCGGGACGGCGGGGGAGCGGGGTACGGCCGCCGGGGGCTGTGCGCCGGCGGCGGTCGAACGGGTCCGCGCGTCGGCGGGGGCCGCGTAGGGGGCCGATGACAGGGACAGGATCACGGCGAGGGCCGCCGTGAGGGCCGCGGTGGCGGGCCCGGTGAAGCTCCTTCGTGTCGTCATGCACACGCTTTCGAGGACGGGGAGTGACCCCGGTGGACCGGCGGACCGGCTGACCCGCCCAAGGCTGTCCGGCCGATGTCAGGAAGTTGTCGCGAAGCCGTTGGGCCGCGATCAGGGCGCCGTCGGCGGGGTGCCGCGACGAGGGCACCCCGGTCGCGCACCGGGCGGGTGGCGCTGTCGGCCGTGCGTCCCGTGCGGGTGATGCCGCAGTGCCGCGCGGTGAGGGTGCTGCCCGCCGCGCGCCTCGGGAGGGGGGAGGGGTGCCGTCGGCGGCGGGACTCGCGGTCCCGGGCGTCAGAATCCTGTCAATTCGGTCCCCACCCCCACCCCCTGCCCTATTTGCCGGGAATCGGAGGAGTAGTTTTTCGAGATGGCTGCCGCATCGGCCGCAGCCGGGTTTCGAGAAGACAATGGGGCCATGGCACGCGGCAAGCTTCGGATCTACCTGGGCGCGGCACCCGGCGTCGGCAAGACGTACGCGATGCTCTCCGAGGCACACCGCCGCGTGGAGCGGGGCACCGACTGCGTCGTCGCCTTCGTGGAGCACCACGACCGCCCGCGCACCGAGGTGATGCTGCACGGTCTGGAGCAGGTCCGACGCCGCCAGATCGAGTACCGCTCCGCCCTCTTCACCGAGATGGACGTCGACGCGGTCCTGGAGCGCGCCCCGGCCGTGGCCCTGGTGGACGAACTGGCGCACACCAACGTGCCGGGCTCCCGCAACGCCAAGCGCTGGCAGGACGTCGAGGAACTCCTGAAGGCCGGCATAGACGTGATCTCCACCGTCAACATCCAGCACCTGGAGTCGCTCGGTGACGTCGTCGAGTCGATAACCGGGGTACGGCAGCGCGAGACCGTTCCCGACGAGGTCGTCCGCAGGGCCGACCAGATCGAGCTCGTCGACATGTCGCCCCAGGCCCTGCGCCGCCGGATGGCCCACGGCAACATCTACAAGCCGGACCGGATCGACGCGTCCCTGTCCAACTACTTCCGCCCCGGCAACCTGACCGCCCTGCGCGAGCTGGCCCTCCTCTGGGTCGCCGACCGGGTCGACGAATACCTCCAGCAGTACCGCGGCGAGCACAACATCCGCACCACCTGGCAGGCCCGTGAACGCATCGTCGTCGGACTCACCGGCGGCCCCGAGGGCCGCACGCTCATCCGCCGCGCGTCCCGGATGGCGGCCAAGGGCTCCGGCAGCGAGATCCTCGCCGTCTACATCGCCCGCAGCGACGGACTGACCTCCGCCTCGCCCAAGGAACTCACCGTCCAGCGCACCCTCGTCGAGGACCTCGGCGGCACCTTCCACCACGTCGTCGGCGACGACATCCCCTCGGCACTGCTCGAATTCGCCCGCGGGGTGAACGCCACACAGATCGTCCTGGGCTCCAGCCGCCGCAAGACGTGGCAGTACGTCTACGGACCGGGCGTGGGAGCCACCGTCGCCCGCGATTCCGGCCCCGACCTCGACGTCCACATCGTCACCCACGACGAGGTCGCCAAGGGCCGCGGGCTGCCCATCGCTCGCGGCGCCCGGCTGGGCCGGGTCCGCAGCATCTGGGGCTGGCTGGTCGGCGTGGGCGGCCCGGTCCTGCTCACCCTGCTGCTGCGCGAACTGGGCAACGGCCCCGGGCTCGCCAACGACGTCCTGCTGTTCCTCTTCATGACGGTCCTCGCGGCCCTGCTCGGCGGGCTGCGACCCGCCCTCGCGTCGGCCGCCGTCGGCTCGCTGCTGCTGAACTACTGGTTCACGCCGCCCACCCACACCCTGACCGTGCAGGACCCGGAGAACATCGTCGCCATCGTGATCTTCTTCGCGGTCGCGGTCTCGGTCGCCTCGGTCGTCGATCTGGCGGCCCGCCGCACCCATCAGGCGGCCCGGCTGCGCGCCGAGTCGGAGATCCTCTCCTTCCTGGCCGGCAGTGTGCTGCGCGGCGAGACCAGCCTGGACGCGCTCCTGGAGCGGGTGCGCGAGACGTTCGCCATGGAGTCCGTCGCGCTGCTGGAACGGCGCAGCGACGTCGACCCGTGGACCTGCGCCGGGAGCGTCGGGCCGGGGCCGGTGGCCCGGCCGGAGGACGCCGACGTGGACATGCCCGTCGGCGACCACATGGCGCTCGCGCTCTCCGGCCGGGTGCTGCCCGCCGAGGACCGCCGGGTGCTCGGCGCGTTCGCCGCCCAGGCCGCCGTCGTACTGGAACGGCAGCGCCTGGTCGACGAGGCGGAGGAGGCACGGCGGCTCGCCGAGGGGAACCGGATCAGGACGGCGCTCCTCGCCGCCGTCAGCCACGATCTGCGCACCCCGCTGGCCGCCATCAAGGCGGCCGTCAGCTCGCTGCGCTCCGACGACGTCGCCTGGTCCGACGAGGACGAGGCCGAACTGCTGGAGGGCATCGAGAACGGCGCCGACCGGCTCGACCACCTCGTCGGCAACCTCCTCGACATGTCCCGGCTGCAGACGGGCACCGTCACCCCGCTGATCCGCGAGATCGACCTCGACGAGGTGGTCCCGATGGCGCTCGGCGGCGTCCCCGAGGGCAGTGTGGACCTGGACATCCCGGAGACCCTGCCGATGGTCGACGTCGATCCCGGGCTGCTGGAACGGGCCGTCGCCAACATCGTCGAGAACGCCGTCAAGTACAGCCCGGACGGGCAGCGCGTCACCGTGGCCGCCAGTGCGCTCGGCGAACGCGTCGAGCTGCGGGTGGCCGATCGCGGACCCGGCGTCCCCGACGACGCCAAGGACCGTATCTTCGAGCCGTTCCAGCGCTATGGTGACGCCCCGCGCGGTGCGGGCGTCGGACTGGGGCTGGCCGTCGCCCGCGGGTTCGTCGAGTCCATGGGCGGCACACTGGGCGCCGAGGACACCCCCGGCGGAGGGCTCACCATGGTGCTCACGCTGAAGGCCGCACCGGGACACGTCGGACACGTCCCGATCGGCCCCGACCTGTCCGCTCGGGCAGCCCCGTGACCGCGCGGGACGCCCCGATCCTCCCGCGGTCCCGGAAGGCCGCCGCACCGCAGACCGCCGCACGGGCGGTCGCCCTACAGCAGAAAGGCAGGGCCCCCATGACCCGGGTGCTCGTGGTCGACGACGAGCCGCAGATCGTACGCGCCCTCGTGATCAACCTGAAGGCGCGCAAGTACGAGGTGGACGCCGCGCCCGACGGCGCCACCGCGCTCCAGCTCGCCGCCGCACGCCACCCCGACGTCGTCGTCCTCGACCTCGGCCTGCCCGACATGGACGGCGTCGAGGTGATCAAGGGGCTGCGCGGCTGGACCCGGGTGCCGATCCTGGTGCTCTCCGCCCGTCACACCTCCGACGAGAAGGTCGAGGCTCTGGACGCGGGTGCCGACGACTACGTGACCAAGCCGTTCGGCATGGACGAGCTGCTGGCCCGGCTGCGGGCCGCCGTACGCCGCGCCGAACCGGTCGGCGGACAGGGCTCCGACGACGTCGTGATCGTCGAGACCGGGGAGTTCACCGTCGATCTGGCGGCGAAGAAGGTTCAGCGCGCGGGCCGCGACGTGCGGCTCACCCCCACGGAATGGCACCTCCTGGAGGTCCTGGTCCGCAACAGCGGCCGGCTGGTCAGCCAGAAGCAACTGCTCCAGGAGGTCTGGGGGCCCTCGTACGGCACCGAGACCAACTACCTGCGGGTCTACATGGCACAGCTGCGGCGCAAGCTGGAGGCCGACCCCTCGCACCCCCGGCACTTCGTCACCGAACCGGGGATGGGTTACCGCTTCGAACGCGGCTGAGAGGGGTGTGCGGGGGCGGGCGTGCGGGGCAGGCGTGCCCGGCGGACGTGCCCTGGGCAGGCGCGCGTGTCGGGCGAGCGTGCGTGTCGCAGGGGGCGCCTGGGCCGGAGGAGCATGCGGCCGATTCGGCCGGCGCGTGGGGTCAACAAGGGTGAGGCCGGGCGCCCATTCGGGAACCCGTTCGAGCGAGACCGGACACCCACTCGGCGGACCGGGGACCGGTACCCTTCGGGTATGAGTGCTGTTCCTCGATTCGAGAAGCCCGGAAGGTCCGGTAAGGCGGAGAAGCCTTCCGGCCGCTTCCGGCGGATGCTCGACCGACTGTCCAGCTCCCAGGAGGACCTGGAGTCCGAGGAGCTGCAGGAGGACTCGCAGGCTTCGGGCTGTACGCAGATCTCCGAATGCACCGACCGGCAGATCGTGAAAGTGACCGGTACGTTGCGGACCGTCACCCTGCGACCGCGGGCCGGAGTGCCTGCCCTGGAGGCGGAGCTGTTCGATGGCACCGCACCGCTGGACGTGGTCTGGCTGGGCCGGCGCTCCATCGTCGGCATAGAACCGGGCCGCAAGCTCATCGCCTCGGGCCGGATCGCCATGAGTCACGGACGCCGGGTGCTGTTCAACCCCAAATACGAACTCCGACCGCTCGGCAAGGAGTAGCCGGTGACGTCTCACGACAAGCCGACGTCCGACACGGACCGCATCACCCGCACCGACCCCCAGGAGGCCGAAGCGAAGGCGGTCACCGAGGCCGCGCTCTTCGAGGCCTTCGGCGGTGTCCGGGGGATGGTGGAGACAGTCGTTCCCGGGCTGCTCTTCGTCACGATCTTCACGATCAACAAGGACCTGCACGTCTCGGCCATCGCGGCCCTGGTGGTGTCGCTGGTCCTCGTGGCCGTACGGCTGGTCCTCAAGGACACCGTCAAGCACGCCTTCAGCGGTGTCTTCGGCGTCGCCTTCGGTGTCGTCTTCGCGATGATGACCGGCAACGCCAAGGACTTCTACCTGCCGGGCATGCTCTACACGCTCGGCCTGGCCGTCGCCTACCTGGTCACCACCCTCGCCGGGGTGCCGCTGATCGGCCTGATCCTCGGCCCGGTCTTCAAGGAGAACCTCTCCTGGCGCACCAGGAACCCCGGCCGCAAGAAGGCGTACGCCAGGGCCAGCTACGCCTGGGGCCTGATCCTGCTCGCCAAGTGCGCGATCCTCTTCCCGCTGTACTGGTGGGCCGACACCACCCAGCTCGGCTGGGTCCTGGTCGCCCTGAAGATCCCGCCGTTCCTTCTCGCGGTGTACCTGACCTGGGTCTTCCTCGCCAAGGCGCCGCCGCCCATCGACGTCTTCGCCGAGATGGAGGCGGAGGAACAGGCCGAGAAGGCCCGCAAGGCGGAGGCCCGTGCGGCGGCCGAGGCGGGTGCGGCGACCCGCTCCCAGGATTTCTGAACGCGTCGACGGCACCGGCGGACACGAGGGCCCGGAACCATGGAACAGGTTCCGGGCCCTCGGCGTACCGCCCGTGTGCGCGCCGCGTCAGTCCTCCGAGTCGCCCCGACGCACCGACAGCAGATCCTCCAACTGCTCCTCGCGGGCCTGCGCGGCCACGAACAGCAGCTCGTCACCGGCCTCCAGCGTCTCCTCCGTGCTCGGCGTCAGCACCCGCTGCCCGCGGATGATGGTGACCAGCGAGGTGTCCTCGGGCCAGGCCACATCGCCGACCTGGGTGCCGGCCAGCGCCGACTCCGGAGGCAGCGTCAGCTCGACCAGGTTGGCGTCGCCATGGCTGAAGCGCAGCAGCCGTACCAGATCACCGACGCTCACCGCCTCCTCGACCAGGGCCGACATCAGACGGGGCGTGGAGACCGCCACGTCGACCCCCCACGCCTCGTTGAACAGCCATTCGTTCTTGGGGTTGTTGACCCGGGCGACGACCCTCGGCACGCCGTACTCGGTCTTCGCGAGCAGCGAGACGACGAGGTTCACCTTGTCGTCGCCGGTCGCGGCGATCACGACGTTGCAGCGCTGGAGGGCCGCCTCGTCGAGCGAGGTGATCTCGCACGCGTCGGCCAGCAGCCACTCCGCCATCGGCACCCGCTCCACCGAGATGGCCGTCGGTGCCTTGTCGATGAGCAGCACCTCATGCCCGTTCTCCAGCAGTTCGCCGGCGATGGAACGGCCCACCGCACCGGCACCGGCAATCGCGACACGCATCAGTGACCGCCCTCCTCGGGCCCTTCGGCGAAGGCCGCCTCGACCTTCGCGATCTCGTCCGTACGCATCATCACGTGGACGAGATCGCCCTCCTGCAGCACCGTCTGCGAGCTGGGCAGTATGGCTTCGCCCAAACGGGTGAGGAAGGCCACGCGGACGCCCGTCTCCTCCTGAAGGGTGCTGATCTTGTGGCCGATCCAGGACGGGGTGGTGTGCACCTCCGCCAGCTGTACGCCACCGCTCGGGTCGCGCCACAGCGGCTCGGCACCCGACGGCAGCAACCGCCGCAGCATCTGGTCCGCGGTCCAGCGCACGGTGGCGACCGTGGGAATGCCCAGACGCTGGTAGACCTCGGCGCGCCGGGGGTCGTAGATGCGCGCCGCGACGTTCTCGATGCCGAACATCTCGCGGGCCACCCGGGCGGCGATGATGTTCGAGTTGTCACCGCTGCTCACCGCGGCGAACGCGCCGGCTTCCTCGATTCCGGCCTCACGGAGGGTGTCCTGATCGAAGCCCACACCGGTGACGCGCCGCCCACCGAAGCCCGACCCGAGACGCCGGAACGCGGTGGGGTCCCGATCGACGACGGCGACCGTGTGCCCCTGCTGCTCCAGGGTCTGCGCGAGAGCGGCTCCCACTCGCCCGCAGCCCATGATGACGATGTGCACCTTGTGCCTACCTCGCAGTCCTGGTCATCCGGCTGACCTGCGAAAACACCCTGCTCACACTTCTTCCTCAGCTTGCCGGGCAAAACAACGGGGCAACGGTCCGTCCCGTTGCCCAGGATGAGCTTATGCGGCAGGAAGCGCGAAGCCTCATCCGACCGCGCTTTCGACGCGTCCGCGACGGATGCCGGGGAGAGCGCCCGGTTCCGGCCATCGCGCCGTGTCGACGCAGCGGTCGGTTCCGGCCACCCTGCCATGCCGGGACCCCGTCCGTGAGGGCGGTGCACCCGTGGGCAGGGGCATGCGCAGGAGGCGGGCGCGTTCGGACGGGGCGGGCGCGTTCCCGGAGGAGCGGGTGCATGCACCGTGGCGGCGCCACGACGTCATGTACGTACCGGCTGCTGGGGCTTTCCTGCGTACCCTCGTCGCCCGCGGATGCGGGTCCTTCGGGGGGCCGGCCTTCTCACAACCCTTGAGCTCGGCGAGGACAGACATCTAACATGTCAGTTCATGGAGAGCTTGCGGACCCTGCGTCCTGTCCGACGAACGTTGTTGCGGGAAACGGCGTACGAGGCGATCCGTGACGCGATCGTGCGTGGCGAGATCCCGCCCGGCACCCCCGTACGGGACGCGGACCTCGCCGAACGTCTCGGGTTGTCCCGGGCCCCGGTCCGCGAGGCGCTGTCCCGGCTCTCCGGCGAGGGGCTCGTGGAATCCAAGCCGCAGAGCTACACGCGGGTGACCCGCCTGATCCCGCGCGACGTCCGGGACGCGGCGGCCGTCGTACGGGCCATGCACGAACTGGCCGCCCGGACGGCCGTGCCCCGTCTCACGGACGCGGACCTCGCCGCGATGCGCGAGGCGAACGACGCGTTTCGGGACGCGGCCCGCCGAGGCGACGTGGCGGAGGCGCTGCGCGCCGACGACCGGCTCCACGACGTGCTCGTCATCGCCTGCGACAACCGTGCCGTGGCCGCCACCGTCGAGCGCTACACGCCTCTGATCCGGCGGTTGGAGTGGAGGCGGTTCGGCACGGCGAGCGCGGCGCACGGTTCGGCGGAACTGCACGACCGGCTGATCGAGGCGTGCGCGGCGCGCGACACCGACGAGGCGGTCCGGATCACGGCCGGGATCTGGCGGGCACTCGAAGAACTCGCCGACGACCCTGCGGAGGAGCACTCGGCGTAGGCGCTCCCAGCACGCAGCACGCAGCACGCAGCACGCAGCACGCAGCACGCAGCACGCAGCACGCAGCACGCAGCACGCAGCACGCAGCACCGGCGCCCGCGAGAGCCGTACGTCCCGGCGCCCGCAGCACGCAGCGCCCGGCACCGGCGCACGCAGCCGGCAGCACCGGCGCCCGGCACCGGCGCACGCAGCCCGCAGCACCGGCGCCCGGCACCGGCGCCCGCGAGAGCCGTACGTCCCGGCGCCCGTACGTCCCGGCGCCCGTACGTGTCGGTACCCGCACGTCTCCGCACCAGTACCTACGAGCCCATACCCGTACGCCCCAGTAGGGCGTCCGATCACCGTCCCCGACCTCCCCGACTCCGACAACCGACCGTGGCGCCGACAGCCGGCCGCCCCTCTGCCTCGCCCCCGACGAGCCGACAACCACTTCGGCAAGCCGATCGCCACCCCGCTCCGAGCCCAGCCCCGACCCGACCCGACCGAGGGAGCCTCCGTGATGCCCGCAGCACCCCAGTCCTCGTCGCCCCAGATGCCGACCGCCGCTCACCCGTCCCCGTCCGCCCCTCCCGCCTCGCTCTCCTCGTACGACCGCCACCCCCTCCTCTTCGGCCCCTCGCCCGTACACCGCCTCGACCGGCTCACCGACCACCTCGGCGGCGCCGCCGTCTGGGCCAAGCGGGAGGACTGCAACTCCGGCATCGCCTACGGCGGCAACAAGACCCGCAAGCTCGAATACCTCGTGGCCGACGCGCTCGCGCGGGGCTGCGACACCCTCGTCTCCATCGGCGGCGTCCAGTCCAACCACACGCGCCAGGTCGCGGCGGTCGCCGCCCGCACCGGCCTCAAGTGCGTACTCGTCCAGGAGAGCTGGGTCGACTGGCCCGACGCCGTTTACGACAAGGTCGGCAACATCCTGATCAGCCGCCTGGCCGGGGCCGACGTGCGCCTGGTGCGCGCCGGTTTCGGCATCGGCGTCAAGGAGAGCTGGGAACGGGCGCTGCGCGAGGTCGAGGAGGACGGCGGCAGGCCGTACGCCATCCCCGCCGGAGCCTCGGACCACCCGCTCGGCGGACTCGGCTTCGCGAACTGGGCGTACGAGGTCGCCGAGCAGGAACGCGCGCTCGGCGTCTTCTTCGACACGGTGGTCGTCTGCTCGGTGACCGGTTCCACCCAGGCCGGCATGGTCGCGGGATTCGCCGCGCTCGAAGAGGCGGGCGGGCGGCCACGACGCGTGCTCGGCATCGACGCCTCCGCCGACCCCACACGCACCCGGGAGCAGATCGCCCGGATCGCCGCGGCCACCGCACGGCTCATCGGGGTGCGCCGGGAGATCACCGCGGACGACATCGAACTGGACGCGCGCTACCACGCGGGCACGTACGGCATTCCCGACGACACCACGCTCGACGCGATGCGGCTCGCCGCCCGTACCGAAGGAATGATCACCGACCCCGTGTACGAGGGGAAATCGATGGCGGGAACGATCGATCTCGTGTCACGCGGCGAAATCCCGCGGGATTCCACCGTTCTTTACGCACATCTCGGAGGTCAGCCCGCGCTCAATGGCTACAGCGCTCTGTTCCAGGACGCCTGAGCACGCGTGCGCCGGCGCCTGCGCGGGGGCTTGCGGGGTGCTCGTACGGAGCGCCCCGGGGCCCGGCGCAGTGCCGGTGCGCAGTTTCTGTGCGTAGTTGGCCGGTGCAGTTTCCGGCGCGGGGGCGCAAGGATTTCGTTAAGGATTTCGTGGCGGTTTCGGCCGAGTGCAGGGAAATGGCGGGCCACGGCACCCGCAGTTCTGCACCTTCCATACGGAACGCTTACGATCCTCTGCGTGTCCAAACTGACCGACCTGCCCAAACGGATTCTGATCGGACGGGCGCTGCGCAGCGACAAGCTGGGAGAAACGCTCCTCCCTAAGCGCATCGCACTGCCTGTCTTCGCATCCGACCCGCTGTCCTCGGTGGCGTACGCACCCGGCGAAGTCCTGCTGGTGCTGTCCATCGCGGGCGTGTCGGCCTATCACTTCAGCCCCTGGATCGCGCTCGCCGTCGTCGTCCTGATGTTCACGGTCGTGGCGTCGTACCGGCAGAACGTGCACGCCTACCCGAGCGGTGGTGGCGACTACGAGGTCGCCACCACCAACCTCGGGCCCAAGGCGGGGCTCACCGTGGCCAGCGCGCTGCTCGTCGACTACGTGCTGACCGTCGCCGTATCGATCGCCTCCGGTGTGGAGAACCTGGGGTCCGCGATCCCGTTCGTCGTCGAGCACAAGACGGCGGCCGCGATCACGGCCATCGTGCTGCTCACACTGATGAACCTGCGCGGCGTCAAGGAGTCGGGCAAGCTCTTCGCCATCCCCACGTACCTCTTCGTCGCGGGCGTCTTCATCATGATCATCTGGGGTGCGTTCCGGGGCCTGGCCCTCGGGGACACCATGCACGCCCCGACCTCCGATTTCGAGATCAGGGCCGAGCACGAGGGGCTGGCCGGTTTCGCGCTGGTCTTCCTTCTGTTGCGGGCCTTCTCCTCCGGCTGTGCCGCGCTCACCGGTGTCGAGGCGATCAGCAACGGCGTGCCCGCCTTCCGCAAGCCGAAGAGCCGGAACGCCGCGACGACGCTCGCGATGATGGGCCTGCTGGCCGTCACGATGTTCTGCGGCATCATCGGCCTGGCCATGGCCACCGACGTGAAGATGGCCGAGAACCCGGCCCGGGACCTGATCCACAACGGAGTCCCGGTCGGCGCCGACTACGTCCAGGACCCGGTGATCTCGCAGGTCGCGGCGGCCGTCTTCGGCGACGGCACGTTCTTCTTCGTCGTCCTGGCCGCGGCCACCGCCCTCGTGCTCTTCCTGGCCGCCAACACCGCGTTCAACGGCTTCCCGGTGCTCGGCTCGATCCTCGCCCAGGACCGCTACCTGCCCCGCCAGCTCCACACCCGCGGCGACCGGCTCGCCTTCTCCAACGGCATCGTGCTGCTCGCGGGCGCGGCGATCCTGCTGACCTGGGTCTACGGCGCGGACTCGACCCGGCTGATCCAGCTCTACATCGTCGGTGTGTTCGTCTCCTTCACCCTCAGCCAGATCGGCATGGTCAGGCACTGGAACCGCCACCTGGCGACGGAGAAGGACCGGGCCAAGCGCCGCCGCATGATGCGCTCCCGCGCGATCAACACCTTCGGCGCCTTCCTGACCGGCACGGTGCTCGTCGTCGTGCTCGCCACCAAGTTCACCCACGGTGCCTGGGTCGCCCTGCTCGGTATGGTGATCTTCTACGCGACGATGACCGCCATCCGCAGGCACTACGACCGCGTGGCCGATGAGATCGCGGCCGACGAGACCCCGGCCGACGAGAAGATGCGGCCCTCCCGGGTCCACTCGATCGTCCTGGTCTCCAAGCTGCACCGGCCCACCCTGCGCGCCCTCGCCTACGCCAAGCTGATCCGCTCGGGCAAGCTGGAGGCGCTCTCCATCAGCGTCGACCCGGCCGAGACCAAGGCCCTCAGGGAGGACTGGGAGCGACGCGGCATCGACATCCCGCTGAAGATCCTCGACTCCCCGTACCGCGAGGTGACCCGCCCGGTCATCGACTACGTGAAGAACCTGCGCCGGGAGAGCCCGCGCGACGTGGTCAGTGTGTACATCCCCGAGTACGTGGTCGGCCACTGGTACGAGCACTTCCTCCACAACCAGAGCGCCCTGCGTCTCAAGGGACGGCTGCTGTTCACCCCGGGCGTGATGGTGACCTCGGTGCCGTACCAGCTGGAGTCCTCCGAGGCGGCGAAGCTGCGGGCCAGGAAGCGCGCCGAGTGGAACGCGCCGGGCTCGGTGCGCCGCGGACCCGTGGAACGCAGGCCCAAGGAGCCCGCGAACAAGGGCTGACCGGAACCCGTGCCGGGGCCCCGCCGGCTCCCCGGCCCGTACATGGTGAACGGCCGGACGACACCGACGTAGACTCGTGGGTCGTCGTCCGGCCGGGCCGCAGGTCGTCGTCCGGCTGTCCCGCCCCGAAACCTGGAGTCACCCCGTCATGCAGAACGAACCCACGTCGTCGCTGGTCGGGGAGGAGTACGAGGTCGAGGTCGGCCCCGTCGCACACGGCGGCCACTGCATCGCCCGCACCGAGGAGGGCCGGGTCCTCTTCGTACGCCACACGCTCCCCGGCGAGAAGGTCGTCGCCCGGGTCACCGAGGGCGCGAGCGACTCCCGTTTCCTGCGCGCCGACGCCGTACGCATCCTCGAACCGTCCAAGGACCGCGTCGAGGCGCCCTGCCCGTACGCGGGCCCCGGCAAGTGCGGCGGCTGCGACTGGCAGCACGCCAAGCCCGGCGCGCAGCGCCGGCTCAAGGGCGAGGTGATCGCCGAACAGCTCCGGCGCCTGGCCGGCCTCACCCCCGAGGAGGCGGGCTGGGACGGCACCGTCATCCCGGCCGAGGGCGACAAGCTTCCGGCGGGCCAGGTACCGGCCTGGCGCACCCGGGTCCAGTACGCCATCGACGAGGACGGCCGCGTCGGCCTGCGCAAGCACCGCTCCCACGACGTGGAGCCCGTCGAGCGCTGCCTGATCGCCGCCCCCGGCGTCACCGAACTCGGCATCGAGAAGCGGGAATGGCCCGGCATGGCCTCGGTGGAGGCCATCGCCGCCACCGGCTCCCACGACCGCCAGGTCATCCTCACCCCGAGGCCCGGCGCCCGGCTGCCACTCGTCGCACTCGACAAGCCCGTCTCGGTGATGCGCGTCGACGAACGCGACGGCGGCGTCCACCGGGTGCACGGCCGCGCCTTCGTCCGCGAACGCGCCGACGACCGCACCTACCGCGTCGGCTCCGGCGGCTTCTGGCAGGTCCACCCCCAGGCCGCCGACACCCTCGTCCGCGCCGTCATGCAGGGCCTCCTGCCCCGCAAGGGCGACACCGCCCTCGACCTCTACTGCGGCGTCGGCCTGTTCGCCGGCGCCATCGGCCAGCGCATCGGTGAGAAGGGCGCGGTCCTCGGCATCGAGTCCGGCAAGCGCGCCGTCGAGGACGCCCGGCACAACCTCAAGGACCTGGACCGCGTCCGCATCGAGCACGGCAAGGTCGACCAGATCCTCCCGCGCACCGGCATCACCGAGACCGACCTCATCGTCCTCGACCCCCCGCGCGCCGGCGCCGGCCGGGCCACGATCGAGCACCTGTCGGGCCTGGGCGCCCGCCGCATCGCCTACGTCGCCTGCGACCCGGCGGCCCTGGCCCGCGACCTGGCGTACTTCCGCGAGGGGGGGTACCGGGTGCGGACGCTGCGGGCGTTCGACCTGTTTCCGATGACCCACCATGTAGAGTGTGTCGCCATCCTTGAACCGGCCGCGAAGGGCTCCTGACCTGCGGTTTCTTGCGTGCGCATTATGTGCGTTGTGGGCGTTACGGGCGATATCTTGACGCTGAAATGACGCTCGTGACGCTCATTTGACGCTCGTTCTGATGGGACGTCAGCTGGCTGATCGCGCAGGTCGTACCAAGTAGAAGGCGCGCTGTTGGCGGCTGGTTTTGCGGGAACTTGAGGAAAGTTCGGCGGGTTCCGGCACCGCTGATGGCGGCGGCAGGCGCGCTGCCGCCGTACTTCGGTGGGCCGGACGTTTGGGTAGCGGGTGCTCAGTAGGTGGGGCCGTAGGGATTCCAGTGCCCGAGGAAGGGCCTTAGGTCGTCGGCTCGCGGCTCGGGGACGTCGGGCAGCCGGGGTGGTGTGCTCAGCGGGTCGAGGCGCTCGATGGTGGCCGTTGCCCAGCTGATCCACGCCTCGGCTTCGGTTCTTGCCTGCCCCGGCAGCATGGCCTCCACGTGCGTGCGTTCGGCGCTCACGTACTCCGTCAGTCGGGTGGCGTGGCGCCATGCCACTTCCTGCGCTTCGAAATGCCTGACGCGGTACGCCTCGGCGTATCGGATGCGGGCTTCTTCCATGGCGGCTTCCCAGCGGATGCGCTTCTGGCGTGCCGCTTCGATCTCGTCCTGGCGTCTGCGTTCAGCAGCTTCGCCGCGGAGGGTGACCTCCTGGGCGATCTCGGCGAGCTGGTCTTCGAGGGGGCGGCCGGGGGTGTCGGACCATTCGCTTGCCCGGTGTGGCTGGCCGCCGCTGAGGACGAAACGGAGCCGTTCGGACGGGGTGTAGTCGAAGCGGGGGATCCTGACCCAGGAGTCCTTCTTGGCCGCGGCGAGCTCCTTCTCGGTGGCGACGTGCTCGGTCCGGTCCTGCTCCTGGAGGACGAGAAACCCCACGGTCTGGCCCTGTGCGGTGATGGTGAAATGGGGAGATGCCCTGGCCTGCGGCGGCGATGAGACGGGGGCGCGAAGCCGGTCTGTCCTGCCGAACTGGAATGTCCTACGGCCTCGGCAGCGATGATCAGCGCCTGGACGAGCCGGAGGGCACGTCCTTGGACGGGCTTTGTGAGGCGCAGTGGCTGTTGTTCGTTCTGCATGGCCCGGACCACGGCGTGCGGCCGCGCGAGCCGGGAGGGAACGGGGACGGGTGCGAGGACGGCGAGGCGCCAGGCGGGGATGTCGACGAGCTTGATCTCGTATCCGCCAGGGCACCAGCCCCCGTACAGCTCCTTCGTCTCCGGAATCCTTCCAGACCTGCGTGCCGCGGCGACGCGGGACGGCCACTTCTCCAAGTCCGGACCGCTGCCGCTCTTGACGATCCTGCCGCCGGCCTCCGCGAGCTCCTGGAACAGCTGCTCCGTGAACGTAACGCGAGGCTGTGGGGGAGGCTTGGCTTTTGCCCGGCTGCCGGCGCTCAGGCGCTGCTCGCGGCGGTAGTCGGGCGGCAGCGCCTTCAGCCGGTGCACCAGGTCGGCCGGAGGCCTGAAGGAGATCAGGCCGTTCTCGGGGTCGCGGTCCATCCCGAGGGACTGCTGGGCGTCCGGGAAGACCTCACGTACCGCCTCGTCGACGAACTCGCGGGTGGTCGTGAAGAGACGGGGCACGTGGGCCTTCGGCGGCGCCGAGGAATCGTCCGGCGCGGACCCGGACGTGGAGGCCTCTGAGGCGGGCTCGGCGGACACGTCGTCGACCTGGGCGAAGAAGTCGGCCAGGAAATCGTCCGCCCCGCCCGCCTCATTGGCGGTGTGCTGGAGCGACTCGTCGACCGTCCGGCCCTTGAGCAGGTCCTGGATCAGCGACTTCTCCTCGGCCTCCGCGCGGTACAGGCCGGAGACCGCCTCCGCCGTGCCGAGCGAGCGGTGTGCCTCGTCCTCCCGCTCAAGGAGGCGCTCGGCGACCGTGCGGTCGTCCTTCGCGCCGTCCACCTCGCTGGTCAGGATCAGGGCGCGGAACTGTGGCTTGTGGACCTGCCCGTAACGGTCGATACGGCCGTTGCGCTGCTCGATGCGGATCAGCGACCACGGAACGTCGTAGTGGATGAGCTGATGGCACTGCCAGTGGAGGTTGACACCCTCGGAGGCCACATCACCGGTGAAGAGGATGCGTACGGGTGTGTCGGCGAGGCCGAAGTCCTCGACGCAACTCATCTGCTGCTCGTCGGAGAGGCCGCCGTGCATCACACGGGCGGCTTCCTCCAAGGCCTTGCCCTTGAAACCGAGGGCGGCCGGCACGACGGACCGCAGCCACTCCAGGGTCTGGACGCGTTCGGAGAAGACCACGACGCGTGTCTCGCTGCGCGGTCCGACCCCGATCGCCTTCAACTGCTCGACGAGAGCGGTGAACTTGGCCGAGTCCTGCGCGGCCAGACCGATCGTCAGCTCCCGCAGACGCTGGAGCGCGGCCAGTTCGGCGCCCGTGGCGTCCGGGTCGTTCTTCTTCTCCAGCGTCTTGATGCGGGTCTCGACCGTCGAACTCAGCGCGGCGTGCGAGGAGAGGAAGGACTTGAGCAGGGTGTACGGGAACAGCGGGACCTCGCTCACCGAGCGGCCCTCGGCGGGCAGCCAGACCTGGGCCAGTTGACCCGAGAGCGCGAGCTGCGCGGGCCGCTGCTGGTAGGGGAGCGAGTCGAGCAGGAAGCTGTCGGCGAGGGCCAGACCGCGCTCGGACTGGGGCAGCGGGGTCTTGCGGAGAATCGCTTCGAGGAAGAGCCGGCTACGGCGGAAGTTCGGCGAGTCGTCGCTGATCAGCGTGGTCTTGGCGGGGTCCATCAGCTCGATGCCGGGCGCGCCGTCGCGGGTGCGTTCCAGGCCGGTGAAGAAGACGGCCTCCTGATCGCGGACGAACTCGGAGATCCCGACGGCTTCGATGCGATCACCGTGGTGATCGGTCCGGGTGACGTTCTTGACCAGCCATTCCTCATCGCGTACGACGATCTGGGCGCCGGGCGGGAGGCTCGTACCGGTGCTCGGGACGGGCTGCCCACTGGACTGCTGGGCGGTCACCCGCGGTACCTCCTGATAGCCGCTGAACTGTGTAGATCATCGTGCGGGCCACGGCCCGGGACAAGGGGCGATGGTCACCTCTGTCCGGCCCGCCCCGGCGTCTCGCTGCCTGCCGGTCCGCTCAGAACGGCGCTGTCGACGCGTACGTCTCCCGCAACTGTGCCGCGATCCGGAGCGCGGCGGCGGAACGGCGCGGGCCGGCAGGCGACGCGGGCGTGGGCTGCGGCGCGGCTTCGGCCGTGGGCTCGGTCTCCTGGGGGGCACCGCTACCGTCGGGGTGTAGCCCGGCAGGTGGGCGGGGGTGGCGGGCTGCTGCAGCGGTACGGTCGGCGCCACGGCCGCCGGGTTCGGTGCCAGGAGAGTCGACACCTCGGCGAAGGCCTCGGCATCCGTGAGCGGCGGGGCGGGAGCCGGTACGGGGGAGGGCCCCGGCGGTTCGTACGCGACCGTGGTGAGGGAGGCCAGTTGCCGTCGGGCCTGGGCCACGGTCGCCCCGTGCGCCTTGATGACCGCCACGCACTCGGTGACGACCTCGTCCATCGTCGGACGGTCCTGCTGCGCGTATCGGAGCATGGACGACAGGAGGCCGACCAGTTCCTCGGGGGCTCCCGACAGGTCAGGGTCCTTGTCGGGGTCGACGATGTGACTGAACAGCACCTGTACGTGATCGGCCTGGTACGGATAGTGGCCCGTGGTCATGAAGAGCAGCACCGCCCCGAGCGCGTACACGTCCACCGGGGCCGTCAGCGGCTTCTCCCCGTTCGCCTGCTCCGGAGACACGCAGGCAGGAGTGCCCATCACCATGTTCGGCGCGGTGAGGGAGGCGCTGGACTCGGCGAAGACGGCGAGGCCGAAGTCGATGATCTTGGGGCCGTTGGGGCCGAGCAGGATGTTCGCCGGCTTGAGGTCTCGGTGCAGCAGCCCTTGGCTGTGGGCTCCGGCCAGCGCCTCGGCAAGGGTCGCTCCGAGCGAAGCGGCCGCCAGGGGCGACAGGACACCCCGGGTGTCGAGGAGCCGACGCAGGTCGGGACCCTCCACGTACTCGGTCGCGAGCCACGGCTGCTCCGACTCTGTGTCGGCCTTCACGAACGCGGCGACGCGCGGTCCCCAGATCGTCTTGAGGACCTCGATCTCCTGGGCGAACCGCTGCCGGGTCTCCGAGTCGACGACCGTGGGTTTGATCACCTTCACCGCGACGGCCTCACCGGCAGCGGACTCGCCGAGGTAGACCTGGCCCATGCCGCCGTGGCTGATCCGTCCCAGCAGCGTGAACCCGCCCAGTTCGGCCGGATCGTCCGGGCTCAGCGGCGTTGCGTTCACTCTGGTCCCCACCTCGAAGATCTACCGAAGGCCGTGCGCTGGTCGCGCGCGTACGGGCCATAGGGTATCGGCGGTGTCCGACATAGGGCCGGGTTCGGGTCAGACCGCCCATGCCCTGGCCGGATACAGCCAGTGGTGATCGAGAACAGTTTCCGCGAGCTCAGGCTTCGCCCTGCCCTTCCGAGCCGATCAGGGAGGCGTGAATCAGCTGGGTACTTCGGTATCCCTCCGCGGTCGCCGCGCCCCAGGGATAATGGCGGGCGATGACCGTCACCGCCCCCAGCACTTCCACCGGCCCCCTTCCCGAGCCGTCGGGCTTTGGCCCCTTCGCTCACCTCACCGTGCCGAACACCCCGCTCTACCGCCACGTGATGCGGGCGTTCCTGACGGCCAAGGAACGGTTCGCGGTCCACCTGCGGCCCGAGGAGGTGCACACCGCGCTGCCGGCGGACATCCGTCCCGCCGAGCTGGACGCCGTCGCCGGCGCGCTCGACAAGCTCGTCGGCTGGGGCAACCTGCGGGCGGACCCCGACACCGCCCGCGTGACCGCAGTCGAAGACTTCTACCGGAAGCGATTCATCTACCAGCTCACCCGGGAGGGAGAGGCCGTCGAGGAGGCGCTGTCCGCCTACGACGAGGCGCTCGGGCGCCGCGGCGCCCTCCAGGCTGTGGCCCTGCACGACATCGTCACCCAGCTGCGGGCACTTCTCGTCCTGGCCGCCGAGGAGGAGCCGGATCCGGCCAAGACTCATCTGGCGCTCGACACGCTGGCCAGCCGGTTCGCCGCGCTCGCCGACAATGCCCGGGCCTTCATGGGATCGCTCCAGCGGACCATCGACCTGCACGACGTCGAGGAGGAGGTCTTCCTCGCGTACAAAGACCGGCTCATCCAGTACCTGGAGCGGTTCATCCAAGATCTGATCACGCTGGGCGGGCGGATCGCGCGGCTGATCCTGGAGCTGGAAGAGGACGGGAGGGTGGAGCCTCTGTTGTGGGCAGCCGCCCAGCGGGAGGCCGCCGACGCCTCGCCGGAGGAGGCCGCGAACGCGGAGCGGGAGGTGTACGAGCGGTGGGCCGCCCGCTGGTCAGGGCTCGGCGCGTGGTTCATCAGCAGGGACGGGCGCGAGTCGCAGGCCAGGCTCCTGCGCAGTCGGGCGCTCGGCGCGATTCCCCAGCTCCTGGCCGTCGTACGAGCCCTGAACGAACGCCGGGCCGGCCGCTCCGACCGCTCGGCCGACTTTCGCACGCTCGCGCGCTGGTTCGCCGAGGCGCCTGACGACGACGCCCGGCACCGGCTGTGGCGGGCCGCCTTCGGCCTCTATCCGGCCCGGCACCTCACCGTCGACGCCGACACCCTCGCCGCCCGCGCGGCGCGGCCCGTCCCGGCCGCCACCCCGTGGGCCGAGGCCGAGCCGTTGCGCATCAGCCCACAACTGCGCCGCACCGGCAGTTACGAGCGGCGTGGCAAGCCCCGCAAGGTCGAGGACCGGGAGGAGCGGCGGCGCCTGCTCGCCGAGACCGCCGCCAAGCAGGCCGCCGAAACGGCCGCTGCCCGTGCCCGGCTCGTCACCCATGGCGTCACGCGCCTGTCCGGTCTCGGCGAGCTCGACCCTGGCTCCTTCGGGCTGTTCCTCCAGCTGCTCGGGGACGCCCTGGCCACGTGGCGGCCCGGCATGCGGCACACCACGGCCACCAGCAACGACGGCTCCATGGAGATCAGACTCACCGCACTCGCCGACGGCACGACCGCCGAGGTTCGTACCCCCGGCGGAGTCTTCAGCGGCCCGGACCACCTCATCGAGATCGTCGACCTCATGGGGGGACGCGGTCCTGCGGGCGGAGACGGCCTGACGGACGGAGAACCCGGCCGATGACCACACCACTCGCCGAGGTGCTGGACGGCCAGCACGCCGCCGAGCTGCGCAAGGCGGCCCGCGCCCTGCTCAAGCAGCCGCTTCTGCTCGCGCGCGGCCGGTACGCCGACGAGTTCCGCCTCGTCCGCCGGCATACATCGGAACTACGGGAGTGGTTCGACCGCAACACCGGCTGGGCACTCCAGGTGGACACCGAAGCCGCCCGGCTGCGCAAGAGTCCCGGTGTCCTCACCGACCCCACCCACCCCGCGCGGGACACAACCCGCGGTGCCGCTCCCTTCACCCGCCGCCGCTACGTTCTGCTCTGTCTCGCGCTCGCCGCCCTCGAACGCGGCGAGGCCCAGATCGCCCTCGGGCGCCTCGCCGACCAGATCGTCCTCGACGCCGCCGATCCCCGACTCGCCGCGACGGGGATCGAGTTCGCCCTGGAACGCCGCGACGAGCGCCTCGACCTCGCCGCCGTCGTACGGCTGCTGCTCGGCCACGGCGTGCTGCGTCGGGTCGCGGGCGAGGAAGATGCCTACGTCAGCGGAGCGGGGGATGTCCTGTACGACGTAGAACGTCGCGTCCTCGCCGGACTACTGGCCTCCCACCGCGGCCCCTCCACCATCTCTGCGGCAACCCTCGACGACCGCCTCGCCGAACTCGTGGCCGAAACCGCTCTGGACAGTGACGAACTGCGTTTCCGCGCCATGCGCCGCTCACTCACTCGCAGGTTGCTCGACGACCCGGTGGTCTACTACGACGACCTGACCGACGCGGAGCTCGGCTACCTCACCCGGCAGCGCGGCTTCCTCACCGCTAGGATCACCGAGCTGACCGGGCTGGTCGCCGAGGTCCGGGCCGAGGGGATCGCCATGGTCGACCCCGAAGACGACCTCACCGATGTCCGCATGCCCGAGCAGGGCACCCACGGCCACGTCACCCTGCTGATCGCCGAGCACCTGGCCGCCGCAGACGGCCCCGTCCCTCTCGACGAGCTTGCCCTCCGCGTCCGTGAACTCGCCTCCCAGCACGGCGGCTTCTGGTCGAAGTCCGCCCGGGAACCAGGCATGGAGACCGAGCTCGTCGAACAGGCCCTCGACCGTCTCACCGCGCTCGGCCTGGTCTCCCGTAATCCGTACGCGGTCATGGTGCGACCCGCCCTCGCCCGGTACGCGGTCGGCGAGACCGTCATCCGCGAACCCGGCTCCGCCCCCGTGCCTCCGCAGCGAAAGGCCACCTCGTGACCCGCCTCCCCACCCCGCGGCGTTCCCGCTGGCAGCCCCTGCGCATCGGGCTCGTCGACCTGTTCCACTACGACGTGGAGGAGTTCCACTTCCGGGACGGACGCCTGTTGCTGCGCGGCAACAACGGCACCGGCAAATCCAAGGTGCTCGCCCTGACTCTGCCGTTCCTGCTCGACGGCGACCTCAGCCCGCGGCGAGTCGAACCCGACGGCGACCCGGGCAAGCGGATGGAATGGAACCTCCTCCTCGGCGGCGAGCACCCGCACTCCGAACGGCTCGGCTACACCTGGGTCGAGTTCGGCAGGCTCGACGACACGACCGGCGAGCAGCACTTCCGTACGCTGCTGTGCGGGCTCAAGGCCGTCAGCGGACGGGGCATCGCCCGGCACTGGTACGCCGTCACCCGTCAACGCGTCGCCCACGGCTCCACGGAGCGCGCGGAGGGGACCTTCCGTCTCCTCGACGCCACCGGCACGGCCCTGTCCCGGGACCGCCTCGCCGAGGCCGTCGAGGGGTACGGCTTGGTGTACGACCAGGCCAAGGCGTACCGCAGGGCCGTCGACGAGGCACTCTTCGGCCTCGGAGAGCAGCGGTACGCCGCCCTCATCGACCTGCTCATCCAGCTGCGCCAGCCCCAGCTCTCCAAGCGGCCCAACGAAGCCGCTCTCTCCCGCGCCCTCACCGAGGCGCTGCCGCCCATGGACCAGGCCGTCATCGCCGACGTGGCCGAGGCGTTCCGCTCCCTGGACGAGGAGAAGGACGAGCTGGCCGCCGCGTCCGCCGCCGAGCGAGCTGCTGCCGCCTTCCTGGAGTACTACAGGCGGTACGCCCGGATCGCCACCCGGCGCCGTGCCCGGCTTCCGCGCGCCGAGCACTCCCGCTACGAGCGCGTACAGCGAGATTTGGCAGAGGCGCAGGAGCGGCGCACCGGCGCGGTGGAGAAGCGAGCGGCAGCCGAAGAGGAGATCGGCTCCCTGGCTGAGACCAGCGAACGCTTGCGGGCCCAGGAGAAAGCGCTGCGCGAGGCGCCCGAGATGCGCGACGCCCGAGAGCTGGAGCACGCCGCGCAGGCCGTGCTGCGAACGACGCAAGAGGCCGACCGGGCGCGGGGGGACCTGGAGCAGGCGGACGCCCTCCACACCAAGGCGCTCGGGCGGCTCGGCACCGCGGACAACCGGCTGCGCGCCGCACGGGGCCGGGCCGAAGTGACGTACGCCCACGCGCGGGAGCAGGCAGCCGCCGCGCACGTCGTCCTGCCGGCGGACGTCATGCTGCCCGAGCCCGAATCGCAGCGCGCCGTCGAGGACGCCGCGTCCCGCACCCAGCGGGCGCTCGCCCACGTCGAGGGCCGCCTCGAAGCGTCCGAGCAGGCCGCCGACGCGTACCGTCGGGCGGCGGGCCGTCTCGACGAGGCGGAGACCGACCTCGCACTGGCCGCAGAGACGCACTGCGAGACGGAGGAGAACGCGGCGCGGGCAGACCGGGCCCTCCTTGACGACGTGCGAGAGAGGGCCCGCGCCTGGAAGGAGTTGGCCTACGCCGACGAGACGGGCCTCCTGGACGACCTCCAGGAGTGGACCCGTCACTTCGACGGTCCCTACCCGGCGCGGGTCGAGGCCACCCGGGCGCACACCGCCCGCTCGGCGGACCTCGCCGACCAGGCGGCCGAAGCCGCCCGCGAGACCACGGAGCTGGCAGAGCGCATCACCGAGACCCGTCGCGATCTCGCCGCACTGGAAGCCGGCACCGGAAGCGAACCCCAGCCCCCGGCGACGCGCACCCCCGGCTTGCGCGAGACGCTGCCAGGCGCGCCGCTCTGGCGCCTGGTCGACTTCCGTGACGAACTGCCTGAAGCCGACCACGCCGGGCTCGAAGCGGCGCTCGAAGCCTCCGGCCTCCTCGACGCATGGGTGCTGCCAGACGGCTCCGTCCTGGCGGTGGACGGACACGATGTCCTGTTCTCCCCGTCGAACGGGGTGGTGAGCGGCCCTTCGTTGGCGGATGTGCTGTGCCCGGCCCTGGACCACGGCGATCGACAAGCCACCGCTGTGGACGAGGTGACGGTGACCCGGCTGCTCGCGGCCATCGGCCTCGACGGCAGGGGAGAAGCCGCGACATGGGTGGCACCCGACGGGCGCTTTCGGGTCGGCGCACTCACCGGTACATGGGCCAAGCCCGCCGCCACGTACATCGGCGAAGGCGCGCGCGAGGCGGCGCGCCGGGCCCGCGTCGCCCTGCTCGGTATCGAACTCGTCTCCCTGCGCGAGGAATCGGAGAATCTCGCGGCTCGGTCCCAGGCGATCGCGGCACGCCGGCGCATGCTCGACGCCGAGCTCGCCGAGGTCCCCGACGAGTCGTCGCTCACCAGGGCGCACGCGCTCGTGAGCGCAGCCGCTGAGACCGTACGCAAGGCTCGTGCCCGGTATGAAGAGCGCGCCACCGAGGCCACCGAGGCGGCTGAGCACGCCGAGCGGGCCGCCGCCGAACTCGCCGAGGCCGCCACTGATCTGGGATTGCCCGCAGATCGGGCCGGACTCACCGCCGTGCGTCACGCCCTCGGCTCCCTCGCCGCCACGCTGGCGGCTCTGTGGCCCGCGCTGCGCGAACAAGGGGAGGCCGCACGGCAGGTGGACGACGAGCGTGCCGAGGCGGCCGAGGCGAAGGAGCGGGTCGCAGACCTCGCCCAGCGGGCTGAAGAGGCGGTGCGCGAGGCGGCCGCGGCCGACGAACGCCACCAGACCCTGCGCTCCACCGTCGGCGCCGTCGTCGCTGAACTCGAACGGCGCCTCGCCGAGACCGCCGAGGCCCAGCGGATCTGTGAGACCGACCAGAAGAACGCCCGGCAGCGTCACGCCCAGGCGGACCGGGAGGCGAGCCGGGCCGAGGGGCGGATCGAGCAACTGGAGAAGGACCTCGCCGAAGCCGTCGACGCACGTGCGGAGGCCATCTTCGCCCTCCAGCGCTTCACGGCCACCGGCCTGGTCGCGGTCGCGCTGCCCGAGGCCACCGTCCCCGCCTCGGACGACGGTCACTGGGCTGCGACCCCGGCCATCGCGTTCGCCCGCGCCATCGAATCCGGCCTGTCGAACGTCGACGACACGGATGCCGCCTGGGAACGCGTCCAGCGTCGACTCAGCGAGGAACTCAAGACCCTGCAGGACACCCTGTCCCGGCACGGGCACAGCGCGTCCGCCCGCATGGTCGAGGACGGCGTGGTCGTCGACATCGTCTACCAGGGGCGCGAGCGTGCCGTACCCGAACTCGCCGACGCGCTCGCCACGGAGGTCGGCGAGCTCACCCGCATCCTGTCCGCGCACGAACGCGAGATCCTCGAAACTCACCTGATCACCGAGGTCGCCGGCACCCTCCAGGAACTCATCGGTGCCGCCGAACGACAGGTGCGGGACATGAACGCCGAACTGGAGGACCGTCCCACCTCCACCGGCATGAGACTCCGGCTGGTATGGCGGGCCTCGCGCAAGGCCCCGTCCGGACTGGCCCGAGCCCGCGAGAGGCTGCGCCAGTCCGCGGACGCCTGGACTTCGGAGGACCGCGCGGCGGTGGGCGAGTTCCTCCAGGCCCAGATCGCCCGCCAGCAGTCCGACGACGGGTCGGGCAGCTGGCTCGAACACCTCACCGCCGCGCTCGACTACCGCTCCTGGCACGAATTCGGCGTCGAACGCCACCAGCACGGGCGCTGGGTCCCGGCCACCGGCCCCGCCTCCGGCGGCGAACGCGTCCTCGCCGTGTCCGTACCGCTGTTCGCCGCCGCCTCCTCTCACTACGCCAGCGCGGGCAGCCCGCACGCGCCCCGCCTGGTCACCCTCGACGAGGCGTTCGCCGGCGTGGACGACGATTCCCGCGCCAAGTGCCTCGGCCTGCTGAGCGCCTTCGACCTCGATGTGGTCATGACCAGCGAACGGGAGTGGTCCTGCTACCCGCAGGTGCCCGGCATCGCCATCGCCCAGCTGTCCCGGATCGACGAGGTGGCGGCGGTCCTCGTCACCCGCTGGGAGTGGGACGGCACGCGACGGCAGCGCCGCGAGGACCCCATACGGCACGCGCCCCAGGACGCGCCCGGAGGAGAGGAGCCCGAGCCGCTGTGGAACTGACCCACGGGCCTGAGCCCGGCACCGAAGCAGTCGACAGCCCGCGGCTCGCCCGGCTGCTCGGCACACCGGACATCTCCTGGCTCGTCGAACGAGCGCGCCGACGACTGGTGGCCGGGCAGCCCCTGACTGGTTCCGTGTCCCTGGCTGATCCCACTCCGGCCCAGCGGGCGGCGGCCGAACGACTTCTCGCCCGGGCCCCCGGTGGCGGCAGGTCTCTGACCGTACGGCTGGAAGCGGTCGACGCCGTACTGCGCCGTTCGGGCGCAAGCCCGAATGGCCTCGCCGCCGCGGTCGCGGCGCTCACCGGGCCTGTCACATCGCCCGTCGAAGCCCGCCAAGTGGAGGAGGACGCCTGGAAGCGGGCGCACACGCCGCTCGACGAGCTTGTCGCTGCGGTCCCTGCGCTTGCGGAGTGGGCGGCCCGGATTCGCGCCGACGGCCTGGCGCGGCGCCTGGGGCGCACTCCAGACGTCACGTTCGATCTGCTCACCGGGGTGTGTACCGCCCTGCGCGCACTCCCCGCCGTCCCAGTCGTCTCGCTACCCGCCTTCGCCGCCCGGGTCCTCGGCTGGGCTCACGCCCTTGATGACGGCACACCGCTGGCCACCATTACCCTGTCCGGGGCTCGTGCGCTGACCGGTTTCCACGAGGGGCAGGGCGCCGAATGGCGACGCGATGCCTGGGCCTCGGTGGGACTGTTGCGGGACGAGCTGTCCTCGACCGTCCTGACCCTGAACCTGCGCGGCACCCCAGCCCTGGACCGCCTGGCCGAAGAAGGCGAACCCTGCGTGCTCACCCTTCGCCAGCTCACCCGCAAGCCTCCGGCCGTCGCCGCTCCCATGGTGCGAATCTGCGAGAATCCGACCGTCCTCGCGGCGGCGGCCGACGTGCTCGGTCCTGCCTGCCCGCCCCTGGTCTGCCTCCAAGGCCAGCCTTCCGCCGCCGCCCTCACACTGCTCCGTGGTCTGCACGCCCACGGAGCGACCCTGTACTACCACGGGGACTTCGACTGGGGCGGGCTCCGGATCGCCGGCGTCCTTCGCCGCCGCGTCCCGTGGCGGCCCTGGCGCTACACGGCCGCGGACTACCGCGCCGCCGTGCTCCGCTGCGCCTCACCTCCACTGTCACCGCTCGCCAGCACCCCCACGGAGACTCCCTGGGAGCCCGCACTCGCTGCGGCCGTCGCCGAACTCGGTGTTCGTGTCGAGGAGGAGAGGGAACTGGAGCTGTTGTTGTCCGATCTCGCGTGAGGATCGTGACCGCCCAGCTGGGCAAAGGTGGTTGGGAGAGCGTCCGCCTATCGCGGCGGCATCGACCTGGGAGTGGATCACCTCGGCGAGCACGGCTGCCGAGGTGATCGCTGATAGGTCGGCGTCGCTACTGAACTTGAATTCGTGATGTCGGTCAGTCGTCCATAATCAGGTCGGTGCTGGCGAGGCATCCGTCGACCAGGTCCGGGCGGTACTGGATCT